>JBDKUG010000232.1:0-7288 GCA_039679815.1 Smithella sp. | reverse complement strand
TCTTTTCGGCTGCCTCGGAACAGGCATACCGTTTGCCATGGCCGCCAAGCTGGCGCGGCCGGATATGAACATTCTGCTTCTCAACGGCGACGGCTCATTCGGTTTTAATGCCATGGAATTTGACACGATGCTGCGGCACAAGATACCGGTCGTTTGCGTGATCAACAACGATTGCGCCTGGGGCATGATCAAGCATGGCCAGGAACTGTCCATTGGCTGTGACAGGCTCCAGTGTGCTGAACTCGGCACCATACATTACGAGAAAATGGTCGAAGGTCTGGGCGGGTACGGCGAGTTTGTCACGAAAGATGAGGAAATCATTCCGGCTCTGGAAAGGGCTTTTGCTTCCGGCAAACCTGCCTGTATAAACGTGATGACCGATCCGACGGTCACCAGTCCGGCAACCCTGTTGTTTTGTGAGTCCTTAAAGATGGAATCATAACCGGAAATCAGGAGATCATTGCATGAAAGCACTGCATCTTAATCTCGATCCCCTGCGTTTTGTGATCTTGCATGCGCTTCGGCCACTAAGCAATAAATTTTGTTACAGGGGGCCGTTCTCCACAGTGAAACTGGTTGATATCCCGGAACCGACCCTTCCCTCACCGGAGTGGGTAAAGATCAAGACCAGACTATGCGGCGTATGCGGCAGCGACATCAACCTGATGTTCATGAAAGATTCGCCAACGGCGATGCCGTTTACCTCGTTTCCCTGCGTGCCGGGTCATGAGTTCTGCGGGAACGTAGTGGAGGTGGGTAAAGACGCAGGCACTGTGAAGGAAGGAGATCTGATTACCGCTGCGCCGGCTCTCAACTGTGCAACGCGCGACATCAAGCCGCCCTGCCGAAGCTGTGCCTCCGGCTTGACCGCCAATTGCGAAAATTTTGCCGAAGGCGCTTTCGCGCCTGGAATGTTCGTTGGCATCTGCAAGGACATCAACGGCGGCTTTGCCGAGTATGTTGTCGTCCATAAGAGCCAGATTTATGCCGTTGGGGAAGGCGTATCACCGGAATCGGCAGCTCTTACAGAACCTCTGGCCGTAGGTTTGCAGGCCGTGCTGGACAACCGGCCGGAGGACACGGACAAGGTGCTGCTGATCGGCGGCGGAGTGATCGGGGCAATGGTGGTTAAGTGTATTAGAGCACTGGATTGCGGCTGTGATATCACGGTAGTCGAACCGTCTGCTTTTGCGGCGGATTATGCCAGGAAATGCGGCGCCAACCGGACCATCAGAGGCGGTATCATGGATGCCGCACCGGAAATTACCGGCGGCCGAGCGTACAAGCCCCAACTGGGAGAGCGCGTGCTCATGGGCGGCTATGACAAAGTCTTTGATACAGTCGGCAGCGCCGAGACTCTGAATATGGCGCTCAGAGTTACGGCAACGGGCGGAGTGCTTTCCGTAATCGGCATTGGAAAAGAGGTAAAGCTGGATCTCACCCCGTTGTGGCTCAAGCTGCAGACCGTCAAAGGCTGCTACGGCTATCGCTATAACAACATCGCAGGCATTAGAAAACATACGTTTGAAATCTCGCTGGAGATGATTTCCTCCGGAAAAGTTCAGGTGGATGACATGCTCACTCACAAGCTTCCCCTTACAAAATACAGGGAAATGATTGCTATTCATCTTAATAAAGAGGCCAACCGGGCGATGAAAATCGCTTTTAAGTTTTGAGTAGGAAAGGAGGCATTCATGCAGCAACCGGATATTCGCAGTATCACCAGAATGACACTTCCCAATATTCATCAGATTGGGATTCTTGTAAAAGACATAACGGAAGCGGTTGCTTATTATACAAAACTCCTGAATATCGGGCGATGGTATCGTTCAAGTACGGTAAAACACGAAGCTATCTATCGGGGCAAACCCATTACACCCGATTTAGATATTGTGATTGCCTTTTTCATCACTACGACGCTGAAAGGATTGCCGATGCCGCACTGCAGGTTTATCATGGATGTGGGCTGCATCACCGGTGATGTGGAACGTGTCAATATTTAATTCCGGTGCTGCGGGACGAGCGTTAATTCTCCGTAGCTTGCTGCAAGATGGATGATCAATGATTCTACATGGAGGTCATAATTATGAAAATGTCTATAAAAAAATACGAAACTCATCATGTGGTTATGGGGGCTGATTTAAACCATCACGGAACTCTGTTTGCGGGTCAGGGTGCAAAATGGTTCGTTGAATCAGGTTTCATTGCTGCTGCAAATATTACCTCGCCCGAAAGCACTGTCTGTGTCAATATTCACGGTATGCATTTCAAAACACGTGTGCCTTTGGGTACGGTTGTCCGGTATGAAAGCAAAATGGTCCTGAGTGGTAAGACCCGTCTGATTGCCTACGTGAAAGCAGTAAAAAGCGAGAATGAGGAGCACATCGTTGATGGTTTTCTGACATTTGTCCATGTGGACCGGCAAGGACATCCCATGCCTCATGGCATCACGATCGAAGCTGATACAAAAGAGGATATCGTGCTGCAGGAACAAGCCAGGGCATTATCAAAATAAGGATCCAGGATAGCCCCGCATCGTCTGTTGAACAGCAAGAAGACGATCATGGATATCAATCCGGTTCCCGGCGCTTTCATGGACCATATGAACTAAGCACAAGGGCTTTCGGGGTCTAATGGATAAATCAAACGCCCGGATAACCCTACAGTTCTATTTGAGCGCCTAGTTCAACCACCCGATTGGCAGGGATGCCAAAATAAGCCGTAGGATTCCCTGCGTTTCTTGACATAAACGCAAAGACCGCCTTTCTCCAGCGCATCATCTTCGATTCTCCTCCGGTAAGAAGTGTTTCTCTGCCGAGATAGAAAGTTGTTGTCATCGGTTCTGTAATAAGTCCGTATGGAGTGACATCCTGCATGATTTCAGGAACATTCGGCGTCTGCATATAACCGTATGTTGCAACGACGCGATAAAATCCCTGTCCTAAATCATCCAGTTTAATCCGTTCTTCCGTTGGAACAACAGGTGAATCTACTGAATGGATGGAAAGAAGCACAACTTTCTCATGCAGCATGTGGTTGTGCTTCATATGATGAAGGAGTGTTTTAGGAGTCCCTTCCGAAGTCAGCGTCATAAACACGGCCGTTCCGGGAACTCTTGGCAGGTTGCGCTTTGATACGCCGGCTAGAAAAAGATCAATAGGCAATCTTGCATCTGCTAATTTGCGAGAGAGTTCCGCCCGGCCTTTTCTCCATGTCGTCATGGCAATTGCCACGACTGCCGCGACAAAGAGAGGAAACCACCCGCCGTCAGCTATTTTGAAGAGATTGCCGGTAATAAAGGCAACATCAAAAACAATAAATATGGCAACAAGGGGAATGGCCTTTGCCAATGACCACTTCCAGTTATGCGTCAGTACCAGAAAATAGAGCAAAGATGTTATGATCATGGTGCCTGTAACGGCAATGCCGTATGCACCGGCTAATCCGCTTGATTGTTTGAAGCCGATGACAACGCCTATACAGGCAATCATGAGGGCATAGTTGACAACAGGAATATAGATTTGTCCCTGTACGTCGCTTGACGTATGGACAACGCGTATCCGCGGGCACAGGCCCAACTGTACGGCCTGCTGGGTTAACGAAAAAGCACCGGAAATCAGCGCCTGAGAAGCAATCACGGTTGCAGCCGTTGCCAGACCGACCATGGGATAGAGAAGAACTCTGGGGATGAGTTCATAGAAGGGATTAACATTCAGCTCCGGATGTGCAATGAGCAGAGCGCCCTGGCCGAAATAATTGCACAGCAGGGCGGGACAAACAAAAGCGAGCCAGGAAAGACGTATGGCGTTTTTTCCGAAATGTCCGAGATCTGCATAAAGAGCTTCACAGCCGGTGATACACAGAACAACTGAACCGAGAACCACAATGCCGTGTATGTTGTTGCGCATAAAAAAATCAAAGGCATAAAATGGATTCACAGCAAGCAGAATCCGCGGTTCACTAAAGATTTGTATTAGACCAAACCCGGCGATGGATACGAACCAGATCACCATGATTGGACCGAATAATCTGCCGATATTCTTTGTCCCTCTAGGTTGCAGCAGGAAGAGGAGCACGAGGACCACACACGTCAGAGGCATTACAAAAGGTGATGCGGCTTTGGTGGCCACTTCCAGTCCTTCGATAGCTGAAAGAACAGATATGGCCGGTGTGATGACTCCGTCACCATAAAGAAGGCCTGCGCCCAGAATACCGGCAAAAATAAGTGATGCTTTAAGCGGCGCAGAGATTTTTCTTTCGGAAGAAGTCAGGAGGCTCAAAAGAGCGAAAATTCCACCTTCCCCACGGTTGTCTGCGCGCAGGATGAAGATGATATACTTGATGCTGACGACGATCAGCATGACCAGAAGATCAGGGACAAGACGCCAAATATATTGGCGGGATCAGGATGAATGGCATGCTTTCCGTGAAAGCATTCCTTTATGGTATAAAGGGGGCTGGTACCGACATCGCCGAAGACAACACCTATGGATCCAAAAGCAAGTAAAATCAGCTTTTTATTAAACCAGTGAGATGGACGTGTTTCATCTGATGGTGAGGCCGGATCACTTTCGCCACTTGACAATTCAGTCATAATAAACCTCCGAAGCATGAATTCAGGAGGATGATCCTCCCGAATCAATTCGGTTGGGTCTCCTCATCGAAGCCTGCGAAGTTAGCTGAAGGGCTCGGGCCGAAGAGGTTGCCTTACGCCAAAAGGCGATCCGCCCCAGAAAAATGGTTCCTCCGCTCCTGAAAAAAACCAGGATTAGGCATTTGCGAGCTTATTTAAAGCATCTATTGTGGAATGTCAATATTGTTTGTTTTGAGACAGGGGCAAGGCAACAAGCAATCGTAATTACTTATCAGTATTTTATAATGTTAACCATACGTTTGATGAATCTTTCATTGACATTCAAGCCCACTCCTATTATAGATTTTACTGTATATTGTCGAAATTGAGGGTAAAAAGGTTTGACGAAGCAGATCATCCAGATCAAGGCAGAGCCACTGCGGTTGACTTTGAAAACCACCATCCGGCATGCCGCCGCGACCAGGAATGAAGGAGAAAGCATCTGGGTCCAGGCACAAAGGCATGAACATTCGGGATACGGTGAAGGTTGTCCAAGAGACTATGTGGCTGGTGATGATCTCGCATCCAGCCTCAAATGGGTCAAAGAAAATTTTTCCGCAGATGAAACTGATTTTTCAACTCTCGATGATGTAACGCAATGGGTATCCTTTCACGAAAAAATGATTGATCAATATCCTTCGGCATGGTGCGCCGTCGAAATGGCGGTGCTTGACCTTCTGGCCAGGGAAAAGGGCTGTTCGGTGGAGGGGCTGCTGGGGGTTACCGATGCCATGCGCTTTGGCCGCTACACAGCCGTTCTGGGGGACAGCAAGTCATGGCAATATGCCACTTTGGCCGATCAATATCTGACCCGCGGAATTACGGATTTCAAAATCAAACTCAGCGGCAATCTGGAAAAAGATACACAGAAAATCGATTTTCTGGAGGCTTTGTCCGTTCAACATCACGCCCCCGCTCTCCGCATTCGTCTGGACGCTAATAATTTATGGAAGAAGCATTGTGACGAAGCCATCGCCTTTACCCAGGCGCTGGGATGTGGACGGATATTTGCCATAGAGGAACCGGTGCAGGCCAGACATGTTGAAGATATCAGCCGCTTCAGCACAGTCACAGGGCTTTCCGTAATTCTGGATGAAAGCTTGTGTACTCTGGATCATTTACGGTCATTTCAAAATGTGCCGGGTCACTTCATCGCCAATATCAAAATCTCACGGGTGGGCGGTCTTGTCCGGGCGTTGGGGATGATCGCCGAGGTAAAAAAACTGGGATGGCCGATTATTGTTGGTTGTCATTTCGGTGAAACGTCTTTGCTGACAATGGCTGCACTCGTGGCTTCTGCTGCGGCAGGAGAAAACCTTGCGGCCCATGAAGGGGCTTTTGGCGATTATCTGGTTCAGCGGGAGCCGGTTCAACCGACACTGAAGTTCGGGCGCGGCGGGCATTTGGATTTGCGCTTGCCCTACTATCTGAAAACCGTCCATGGGCTTCAGATTATCCCGGTGGAAAACTGGAATGCCGGTTTTGGCATGCAGTGCCGAATGCCTCAGACACCGGATGATGGCGCACCGGATATCTGTTTTCTGGAAATGCCCGACCGGTATAAAATTCATTACCGGCGCTGGGGCTGCCCGGAAGGTGAAGATGCAGTATTGATTCTGCACGGGGGGATGAGTCATTCGGGATGGCAGGCACCGCTGGCGATTCAGTTGCAATCGATACAGCCGGAACTGACGGTTATCGCCGCCGACCGGCGTGGGTGCGGATTGAATGATAAACGGGGAGACCTTGGTTCCGTGCATGCACTTATTGAAGATGTCACTCAGCACGTTGAATTTCTGAAAAAATCTTTCAAAAGGGTGCATCTTGCCGGCTGGTGTCAGGGTGCGCAATACGCTGCCGTTGCCGCATCCAGAATGCCCGATGTCCTTTCGAGCCTCATTCTGATGACACCTGGTTTTTTCTGGAATGCGCGCTTCCGTTCGGTTTTAAGCATCGCTGAAGAAATCATACTGGACATGATTTCCGAATTTAAGCTGAAGCCCGAGCGTGATCATGCCTGCATTCCCGTTCCCCTGGAAGCAACGGATTTTACGCTGGTTGATGAATGGCTGGATTTCATCGAGAAAGATGATCTCAAAACCATATTTCTGAACTTAAAATCCGCAAGGATCATGGATGAAATTCAGGAGATGTCCTGGCCTGCCATGCTCCAAAACCGCCTTCCCGTGCTTGCGATAATGGCGGAACAGGACCGCATTGTGGACAACAATAAAGTCATACAATTATTGGATCGCTTTTTTTCCGGTGATACCGGGAATCAGTTAATCACCTTAAATAGTGGGCATGCTATACAATTCGAAAAATCTAAAGAAGCCGCTTTGGCAATTTTGAATTTCATACGGAATCTAAACAGCAGAATTTCCAGCAGGAGCCTAACCCATGAATCAGCAAGGTCGTATAATTGTAGAACAGGTTAATGAACAACCTGATCATGATGTCGTGGCCAGGCCGCTCTACTTCCACCATCATGATCTTGTTCAAAACCTTAATGCAAAAAAGACTGTCTCGCAGAAAAAGCTGATCAATCTGTGGAACAATATCCACTTTATGGATGGCACAGTTCAAGTCCACCTTCGTCACTACCACGGTAACAAGGAAATACTTGTCGAAGCTTATCCGGTTCCCTGCAGCGAC
>JBDKUG010000019.1:0-10033 GCA_039679815.1 Smithella sp. | reverse complement strand
TATTTTTGATTTCAACAATGTTTTTTTTAGGTTCTGTCATGATCTCATTTTTCAGGATTCACTAACTGCGTTATTCTGGTAAAAACTGGAATCAGGCACTTTTCATGTTCAGTCGAATCAAAAAGTAACAAACCAGGGAATGGAACAAGGACGGCAGCCGTGACATTATAAGCCTTTTGCCGGTCGACGCTCCACGACCATCGCCTTACACTTATGCTACCTTTCCGCCACCTTGATTCTGGCTCCGTCCTTCAATCCTTCAGGCTTGAGCACCACGCGATCGCCAGGTTTCAAACCGGCCGTAACTTCCTGCATATCTCCCAATTTACCCGCAATTGATATGGCCGACTCCCTCACCTTATTATCCTGAATCAGATAAACGATATTTTTCCCATCGCGGCTGACCATCGCGGCCTGATTCACGGCAAGCCTGGGTTGAAGCTCGTCAGGAGTGAGTTCGCGGGAAAGAAAGGAAACCTTGGCGCTCATGTCCGGCAGCATCCGGGCATCACGATCCCGGAACTTCACCTTAACCAAAACAGTCGCTTTGGCCCGGTCAACGGTCGGCACAATTGCGTGAACTTCGCCGCGGAAGTGCTTATTGGACAAGGCGTCGATCTGAATATCACAGGGCTGGCCTACTTTAATCAGCGTAATGCTGGTCTCCGAAACATCGTCTTCAACCTGCAGCGAATCCATATCGGCCAGCGTGACCACGGCGGCCTTGGATGTGCTTGACGCACCCAGCGGCGTGACAATATCGCCCACATCGGCATTCTTGGTCAGCACCACACCATCGAATGGCGCCCGGATCAACGTGTAATCGAGATTTGCTTCGGCTCCCGCAAGGGCGGCCGCCGCCGAATCCACAGCTGCCGAGGCTGCTTTCACCGCCTCGTGGGAACGCAGATATCGGGTATTGACCGTATCGTATTCCGATTGAGAAACATAGCCTCCCTTGATCAACTTTTGGAAGCGATCATGATCCTTTCGTAAATTATCCCGTTCTACTATGGCCTGTTTAAGTATGGCCCTGGCATTGGCGAGATTGGCCGTGAACTGGTCTTTCGCGGCCTTGACATCGTCACTTTCCATCCGGGCAAGGATTTGTCCTTTTTTCACCAGGCTGCCTTCTTCGACCATCAGGGCTGTAAGTCTTCCGGTCATTTTGGAAGCCACCGCCGCTTTGCGCTGGGCAACAATATAGCCGCTGGCATTCAGCACAGACAATGACTGCGAAGGATAAACCAGTGAAACCGTTGTCACATCCACCGTGCTGGTCGGAGCGATAATACCTGCACGATACAGAACGGCTCCGATGATCACCAGGGTAACCAGTGCCGCAATAATAAAGGGTTTCTTTTTGCGGCCGGCCAGGACGTTTTTTTTATCGGATTTGTCAATTTTAAGCTTGTTCAAATCTTCCTGAGGCATATTTCCCTCACTTTAAGATTTTTGAAAAACATTGTTAGAATTCTTAACAGAACTTTACTTAATTTTCCATGAGTATAAAAGAGCCTGGCCGCGGCAGAAAAACCAATCTATCGGATTGCGAACGGAATGCCATTCTTGAATCATTTGCCCACCGGTCGCCATCTTGTTCTGGATCGTATGATCACACAATATCGTCTTTACCGTCTTGACAACCGCTTGATACATGGATAAACTGCTTTCAATAATTATCGATAATTAAATAGCCACAAGGAGAATCTCCATGGATACGCAAACCGTTAATGATAAAACCGCCCAATGGTCCGACTGGCAAAAACATCTGGGCGAATACCTGGTGGATTCCCTGCAGCGGTCCATCATTTTCACGGATATTTTACGCAAAAGAGGCAACAATTACATCAAACATATCCGCAGCGGCCAGCCGCCGGTGCTGACATATAATTACGAAATGATCCTTAACGCCAAGAATTTTGAACATCCCGCCAATTACGCGCTGGTCAAAATTTCCGACCGCCGCCGCGTCGATATTCAAGCGGCTGTCAATGACCGCCGGGATAAGATCAGGGAACGAATGACAAGGCCAAAACGGCCCATCGTGATTATTGATCCCCGCGCCGGCCACGGCCCCGGGATCGGCGGTTCCAAGCGCGATTCGGAAATCGGCATGGCGCTTGAACACGGACATCCGGTTTATTTTATCCTTTTTTATACGGATCCCATCCCCGGGCAGACTATGGCTGACGTGATTGAAGCCATCGAGAAGTTCATTGAGCAGGTGGTCGAATTACACCCTGACGCTGACGCACCGGCCATTATGGGCAACTGTCAGGCGGGCTGGGCCTCGGCACTGGCATGCGCGGAACGACCCGATGTTGCCGGGCCGTTGGTGCTGAACGGCGCACCCTTATCTTACTGGAGCGGTGTCGAAGGGGTCAATCCCATGCGCTACAAAGGCGGTCTTTTAGGCGGCGTCTGGCTTAACTCCCTTTTAAGTGATCTTGGCAACGGAGTTTTTGACGGCGCCAACCTGGTTTTGAACATGGAGCTCCTTAATCCGGCAAATACATTGTGGACCAAGCAGTATAATGTTTATTCGCAGGTGGATACGGAAGAGGATCGATATCTCAACTTTGAAAAATGGTGGGGCGGTTTCTTCATGATGAATACCGACGAAATCCACTATATCGTCCGAAACCTTTTTGTCGGCAATAAACTGGAACAGGGGCAGCTTGAACTGCGGGAAGGTCAGAAAATCAGTCTCAAGAATATCGAAAGCCCGATTATTGTCTTTGCGTCGCAGGGTGACAACATCACCCCTGCCCAGCAGGCGCTCAACTGGATTCCCCGCGTATATTCCTCCGTGGAAGACATCAAAAGGCACGGACAGGTCATCATCTACATTGTCCATAAAAACATCGGCCATCTGGGAATTTTTGTTGCGGGATCCGTCGCTAAAAAAGAACACAACGAGATTATCGGCAATTTTGACATGATTGATTTCTTAAGCCCGGGCCTTTATGAGATGGTGATCGAAGGCGATGTCATCAGTGGAAAATTCAACAGTCATTTTGCACCGCGGACATTTGCCGATATTGCCACCTATGATGACGGAACAACAGACGAAACCGATTTCAGTGTGGTGTCCAAAGTATCCGAAGTCAACGATAACGCCTATCAGCTGCTCGCGCGTCCCTGGGTAAAGTTCTGGACCACGGAACTTTCCGCGGAGGTAATCCGTTATTTGCATCCGCTCCGCCTCCAGCGTTACCTGTTTGCCGATATCAATCCTCTGATGCGTCCACTTAAAAATATCGCATCGATCACGCGGCAGAACCGAAAGCCCGCGGCGGCTGATAACCCCTTTACGGCCATGGAGAAATCTATTTCCGAATACATCGAAAATGTTCTTAATATTTATCGCGACTATCGTGACCTGAGTCAGGAACAGCTGTTTAAACAAATCTACGGCAATGATTGGCTCAGACGCTTATTCCCCCCCGCACCGGAAGAACCGTCCAAAGAGCTGCCGGAATATGAGCGCGCCGATTACGACAAGCGCATGCTCGCCCTGGAAGAGGGAGGTCCGGCCGCCGGTTTAATCCGTGTGTATATGGCGATTGCCAGAATCGGCCAGCATGTTAAAAGACGGCATTTTGAAATCGGCGGTGAAATTGCCAGGACCCACAAGGTATTGAGCAAGCTGAGGCCGTTGCAATTTAAAAAGATCATGCACGATCAGGTCTCAATCCTTCAGGCTGACGAGGACAAAGCCCTCAATACCCTATCGGTCCTGATCAAGGACAAGGACGACCGATTGGAGGCCCTCAGCATCGCCCGCAGGCTCTGCCTGGTGGACGGACCATACAATAAGGCTGAAAAGGCCATGCTCGAAAAGATCAAGAAAGGATTGAAACTGTAAAGTGTATACAAAATAAACATCTTCAGATTTGAATATCAGCACAGGGGCGGTTTTAAAAACCGCATCTCTTTATTGATCCATAATTTGATGCCGCTCCAGATGCTTCGGTATCCCGACTATCTGAGATGACTTACCTGCCCGCAACAGATGACCCGGAAGGTGCATCCCGGCCATTTGTTCTGCCAGCCGGACACAATCCAGAAGTTTTTCAAGATCAACTCCCGTCTTTATGCCCATTTCTTCAAACAGATAGACCAGATCTTCCGTCGGCACATTCCAGCAGCCGATATCCAGCTCGCTTGCTCCAAAAGGCGTCGCACTCATCCCGCCCAGCGACGTATCAAAAATACGGATGCCCGCATCATAGGCGGCTACGCAGTTGGCAATTGCCGCTCCTCTCGTGTTATGAAAATGAACAGCCAGATTGATATCAAGCTTCATATCCAACAGTTTGCGGAGCGTCGATTGAACCGACCTGGGATTTGCCATTCCGGTGGAATCGACCAGTACAACTTCGGAGGCTCCCATGTAACTGAGTTTTAACAGCAGTTGTACAATATCCTCTGCGCTGATTTTACCGGTGTAAGGACAGCCGAAGGCAGTCATCACATATACACGGACACTGCGGGAGTTTTTTACCACCGTATCCAAAATGGAAGGGAGCATTTTATTGAGACTTTCTTTCAGCGTCCGGCCAATGTTCAGTTTATTGAAGGTGTCGCTTGCCGAAAGCAGGATCAGAATCTCATCGATTTGCGTTGTCATCGCGCGGCGGCAGCCGCTTTCATTCGGAACAAGCCCCACATAGGTCACACCCTGTTTTTTGGAAATGCCCGTGATGAGTTTTTCTGCGTCGTAGCCCCGGGGCAAAAGGCGGGGATGCATGAAAGATGCACACTCGATTTTACTGAGGCCTGTTTCGGACAACCTATTGATATATTTAATTTTGTTCGCCGTAGATAACCCTTTGCAGACCTCCGGCAGACCGTCTCGCGGAGATACTTCCACAATGGTAACCTGCCCATCATTTTTCCCGGGAGATTTGTCTACCGATGTCCGATTGTTATTCATGGTCATAGAGTCCCGTTTCGAATTATTTCATTTTATTGCATAAGTCGTTCCAGCTCTGCTTAATGTCTATCCAACCCATATTCTTTCAGTTTCAGATAAAAGGTTCTCCTGCTGATGCCCAGCATTTTAATGGCTTCTGATTTGTTCGGGGCGAAGGTTAATGCCTCTCCAATCAGTTTCCGTTCCAGATCGCGAACCGATTTGACAAGGTTGTACGATGTAACCGAGCCGCCTGGAACCGTCCTTCCATTATATTGCGACGCGATTGACCCGGAAAAAAGAAATTTCGGCAGGGAAGCCGGATCAATAGACGGTGATTGAGTCATGTTCACAGCGTAGCTGACAACCCCTTTGAGCTCCCGGACGTTTCCCGGCCAGTGATATCCTTGAAGAACCCTGAAAGCATCGGGAGAGAATGTGTATTTTTGCTTCCTGGCCAAATCATTGCTTTTCAAAAAATAATCAACCAGGAGCGGGATATCTTCACTGCGTTCACGAAGCGGCGGTAGGATAATCGTAAAGGGATTCAAACGAAAGAAAAGGTCTTCACGAAATTTTTTCTCTTCAATCAACCCGGCAAGATCCTGATTGGTCGAAGAAATAATCCGCACATTCACCCTGATGTTTTTCATCCCGCCGACTCTTTTGAAGGAACCGGATTCCAGCACGCGCAATAATTTTGACTGAACGGATAAAGAGGAATCACCGATTTCATCGAGAAGGATCGTCCCTTGATGTGCCTCATCGAAATAGCCTTTTCGGCCCTCGGCGCGCGCGCCGGTAAAGGCGCCCCGTTCATATCCGAAAAGCTCGCTTTCAATCAGGCTGTCCGGAATGGCTGCGCAATTGACATCTACCAGCGGCTTGCCCCTGCGGCTGCTCCTCTGGTGGATGGCACGTGCCAGAATTTCTTTACCCGTACCGCTTTCCCCGATAATAAGAACCGATATATCCGATTGAGCGGCCCGCTGGGCGGTCATCAAAGCATCCCGAAAAGCGGCATCGGCGCCGATCAGTTCGTCAAATGCCTCTCCCAGCTTTTCCCCTGCCGGATCCTTCCGTGCAACAGCCGGGCCCCCGGTTTCATTTTTTTTATCTTTGCGCTGATCGCTCATGCCCGCCATAATAAATACAATCCATATTGTTTATTTAATATACAATACGATCGGCATTGTATACAATAAATACATCTTTGTCAAATATATCAGCAGCAATTTATCAGCATGAATGATCCCTCCCGGTGTCGTACACGGTAATATCATTGGCCAGGCAGTACCCCGGGGGCCATTTCGGAATATACAAATCCATGAATATTCATTGGTATGGTATTTGCTAAATGAATGGAGTAAAATACTTTCGCCTGCATTCATCTTTTTAAAAAAAGGAGACTCTAACATGTCAGACACCGTGCGTTTTTCGAAAGAAGGAAACATCGGGATCATTACCATTAACAACCCGCCGGTAAACGTCTTGTCCCAGGCCGTTCGCGCCGGAATCAAGGCAGGTCTGGAAAAAGGCATCGCGGACAACGATGTTTCGGCCATAATCATCCTGTGCGAGGGACGCACTTTTATTGCGGGCGCCGATATCCGGGAGTTCGGCCGGCCGCCCCTGGAACCCTATTTGCCGGACGTCTGCCAGTTTATCGAGGATTCTCCCAAACCGGTCATAGCTGCAATTCACGGAACGGCACTGGGCGGAGGTCTGGAAATTCCCCTCAGCTGTCATTTCCGCATTGCCTTGCCATCCGCAAAGGTGGGCCTGCCGGAAGTAAAACTGGGACTTCTGCCCGGAGCGGGTGGAACACAGCGGCTGCCGCGTGTGGCTGGAGTGCAGGCAGCGCTGGAAATGATCACCTCCGGCGTTCCTGTACCGGCGGCCCGGGCTAAAGACATCGGCATTCTTGATACAATCATTGAAGGTGACCTGAAAACGGAGTCGCTCGCCTTTGCTAAAAAGGTTACTGATGAGAAACTTCCTGTCCGCAAAGTGAGCGAACGACAGGCCAGAGTCGATTCTCCTTCTGTTTTTGACGATTTTGCCAAAGCCAATGCCCGCAAATTCCGTGGTGCCATCGCCCCGTTCAAATGCATCGAAGCTGTCAAGATCGCCACCGAGCTCCCCTTTGCCGAAGGAATGAAACGGGAACGCGCCATATTTCTGGAATTGCAGGCATCAGACCAGTCCAGAGCACTGCGTCATGTTTTCTTCTCTGAGCGTGAGGTTGTCCGCATACCGGGGCTGCCCGATGATCAATCGACACGGGAAATCAGGTCCGTGGGCGTGCTGGGCGCTGGCACCATGGGCGGCGGCATTGCCATGTGCTTTGTCAATGCGGGCATCCCCGTCGTCCTTTTAGAAGTCAAACAGGAATTTCTGGATAAGGGTCTTGCCGTCATCAGGAAAAACTACGCCAACACCGTTGCCAAAGGCAAACTCAAGCAGGAGGTAATGGACAAGCGCGTGTCCTTGATTAAACCGACCCTTTCGTATGACGACTTGAAGAATGTTGATCTGGTCATCGAGGCGGTCTTTGAAGATATGTCCGTGAAAAAAGAAGTCTTCAGTAAACTTGACGCCATCTGCAAGCCCGGAGCAATTCTTGCTTCCAATACATCCTATCTGAATATCGACGAAATCGCGGCAACCACCAAAAGGCCGCAGGACGTCATGGGCATGCATTTCTTCAGCCCCGCCAATGTGATGCGCCTTCTGGAAAACGTGCGCGGCGCAAGAACGTCGCCCGACGTTTACGCCACCGCCATGAAAGTGGGCAGGACCATCGGCAAGGTGCCGGTTCTGGTCGGTGTCTGTGACGGATTTGTCGGCAATCGCATGCTGGCCAGGAGAACCCGCGAATGTGGCTTTATGCTTGAAGAAGGCGCACTACCCTGGCAGATCGACAAGGCCATCTATAACTTCGGGTTTCCGATGGGTCCCTATGCCATGGGCGACATGGCCGGCCTCGATATCGGCTGGCGAAACCGCAAGGCCAAATTTGATTCGCTGACACCCCGCGAAAAGGCCTGCAATATCATTGACAAGATTTGCGAGATGGGGCGTTTCGGACAGAAGACGGGTTCCGGTTTCTATCGATACGACGAAAAACGCAATGCAACGCCCGATCCGATCATTGAAGAACTCATCGTCAAGCACTCTCAGGAAGTCGGGATCACCCGCCGCACCATCACAGATCAGGAGATCATCGAACGTGCGGTCTACTCCATGATCAATGAAGGCGCAAAAATCCTGGAAGAGGGAATCGCGGCCCGTCCACTCGACATTGACGTTGTGTGGCTCAATGGCTATGGTTTCCCCGCTTATCTTGGCGGCCCGATGTTCTATGCCGATACTGTGGGCCTGAAGAACGTTTACGATGCGATTCTGAAATACAGGGATCTGGTCGGCGCCGAATACTGGACCCCGTCACCGCTTCTCGAAAGACTGGCCAGGGAAGGAAAGGGCTTCTACTCAAAATAAATAAGGAAAAAGGCAATCATAACCGTAATTGAAACGATAAAAACACGAAGGAACGGATATATTCCTTTAAACAATGGAAAAATATCTGCAAACAAAATATAATGGCAACATCGAACAGACTGTATCTTAGGGAATGGAGATAAGATCCGTATGGCAAAACATCCATCAGGTCTTGAGGAACTTCCCCTGGGGATCGATTTACTGCATGATCCCGCCTTGAATAAAGGCACCGCCTTCACCGCGGCTGAGCGTAAAGCACTGGGGCTCGAAGGGTTGCTGCCGCCTCTTATTTCCTCTCAGCAGCAGCAGATTCAGCACATCATGAACAACGTCCGCCGCAAACCCAACAACCTTGAAAAATACCTTTATATGATCGGTCTGCAGGATCGCAATGAGCAGTTGTTCTACAAAACACTCATCGAACACCTGGAAGAACTGAGCCCTATTATCTATACGCCAACCGTAGGACTGGCCTGCCAGGAATACAGCAGGGTTTTCCGCCGTCCCCGCGGAATCTTCATTACAAAGCATCATCGCGGCCACATCAGGAGCATTCTGCGCAACTGGCCATACAAAGATGTTCTCATCATTGTGGTAACCGATGGCGAACGCATCCTGGGACTCGGCGATCTTGGTTCTAACGGCATGGGAATTCCCGTGGGCAAGCTGTCGCTCTACACGGCCTGTGCGGGCATCGCGCCCAACGAATGCCTGCCGATCATGATCGATGTCGGCACCGGAAACAAAGGACTCTGGAGTGACCCGGAATATATCGGTCTGCCGGAGGCACGCTTGCAAGGTGAGGAATACAATGCTCTCATGGATGAGTTTATGGAGGCGGCAACTAAAGCATTCCCTCACGTCATGATTCAGCTCGAAGACTTCGGCAACCAAAACGCCTTCCGGCTGCTTGACCGCTACCGGGATCGCTACTGCATGTTCGATGACGACATCCAGGGCACAGCCAGTGTGGCACTGGCCGGTTTGTATTCGGCGCTGCGCATGACCGGCGGCAAAATGACCGACCAAAAACTGGTGTTTCTGGGAGCGGGGGAGGCTGCCCTGGGTATCGGACATCTGGTAGTCTCCTCAATGGTGGATCAGGGTCTTTCTGAACATGAAGCCCGCGGCCGCTGCTGGTTTGTTGATTCCAAAGGGCTGGTTGTCGAGAGCCGAACGGACCTGGTGCAGCACAAACGCCGTTTTGCCCATGAGTTCCCCTTCCATCGCGATCTTGTCTCCGCGGTCAATGCCATCAAACCAACCACCATCATCGGCGCGTCAGGGCAGTCCGCTACATTCACCCCGGAGATTTTACAGGCCATGGCAAAACTGAACAAACGTCCGATTGTGTTTGCTCTTTCCAATCCGACCTCACACTCGGACTGCACGGCGGAGGACGCCTATCGCCACACGAACAGCCGCGCCGTCTTTGCAAGTGGAAGCCCCTTTCCGCCGGTGGTCATTGATGGTCAGATGTTTGTTCCGGGCCAGGCAAACAATGTCTATATATTCCCCGGCGTCGGGCTGGGCGTTCTGGCATCGAAATCAACCCGGGTAACGGAGGAAATGTTTTCCGCGGCTGCCAGGTGCGTGGCAGAGAAGGTGGCG
>JBDKUG010000165.1:0-4013 GCA_039679815.1 Smithella sp. | reverse complement strand
CGATTCAGGATTGGTTCGATTTTCCCGTAAAGGCGAGTTCAGTAAAAAGAAATTATATAAAACAGGCGATCAAAATTCACCCATTAGAAAAATAGTCGCCAATTCTTACTTGTTTTTTGCATGGTGGCCCGCAAATTTGCTCAAAGCAACGGCCGCACGCGGGATGGAAGGGAAGACGGCGATTCCTGCCGCAGACAGTTCCCTGATTGCTTTTTGGGCAAGCCCATTCATTGCCGCGGAGCTGTAGCTGTGCAGAATCACCGCCAGCGGTTTGGCGAGATCCTTCTTGACCTGACCGATCAACTTGATAAACGTACTCAGCCAGAATTCCTTTTCATTGCTGGAAACCAGGCCGAAATGGTCAAAGGCCACATGGATGATCAGCATATCGGCTTCTTCAGACTGATCCAAAATATTCATGGTTTTGAAGAATTTTTCGGGACTTTCAAAGTTGTTGAGGTCGATGGGATTCTTAAAAATCCGTCCGGCTTCCGTGGAAAACACGTCAATCAGGCGCTGCCGAAGATCATTACTCAGCCTCGGCAGCGTCAATCCCGCGTGGCTGAATTCATCGGCCAGAATTACGCTGGCACCGCCCCCGACCCCGATAATTGCGATCCGGTTTCCTTCAGGCGCCGGCATATGCTGAAACGTCAGGGCGACGTCCATCATTTCTTCAATGCTGCCCGCGCGGATGGCTCCCGCCTGTTGCAACATGCCTGCCCATATCTGATCGGAACCAGCCATGGCTGTTGTATGCGAGACCGCCGCTTCGGCGCCGGATTCGGATGTGCCGACTTTCAGGATAATGGCGGGTTTGGTTTTGGCGGCAGATTTGAGTGCTTTGAAAAAGCGCGGCCCCTGGCGTGTGCCTTCAATGTAAGCGGTGATAATTTTTGTTTCCTCATCCTGCGCCAGGTATTCCAGAAAATCCGATTCATTCAGGTCGGCGCCGTTGCCCATGCTGATCACTTTGCTGAAATAGACGCCCCGGCTCGTGCCGTCCTGAATGCAGTGCGCGGCATTGCCCCCGCTCTGAGAGATCATCGCTACCGGGCCGGCGGTTCGCTCAAAGTCGCCGTTAAAGCTCAGGCCGCCTTTCGGACAGTAAAGGCCCAGGCAATTAGGCCCGATCACTCGGATGCCGCCTTTCCTGGCTCTGGCGATAATATCCGCCTGCAAGCGTTCGCCTTCGGCGTTTTCAATCTCGCTGAAACCCGAGGTAAAGAAATGAATGGCCCGAACGCCTTTTTCGGCCGCGTCATCCACAAGCTGCGGTGTGTATGGGGCGGGAATGGCCGAGATGATATAATCCACCTTGCCGGGGATGTCTTTAACGCTTTTGTAGATGGTCATGCCCAGGACTTCGCCGCCGGTTGGGTTTACCGGGTAGATTTTTCCCGGGAAGCCGAACTGCGTCAACCCTTCAAGGTATTTCAGTCCGAAATTGAACTTGTTGGTCTTTTCCGACACACCGGCAATGGCGATCGTTTGGGGATGGAATAATAAATCGAGGTCTTCCGAATTTTTCATGGCTGGGTATCCTTGATAATTGCCTTCAGGATGGTTTCCTCGGCCAGGGCCAGATATTCTTCACGGGTATATCTTTTCAGATTCCAGCTTCTCAGGGGGTAAAGCGAAAGCTGAAAGACGAGCATGCTGGCTGCAAAAAAAGGATCCCGGACGTTGAAAATTTTTTTTTCAACGCCCCTGGCAATGATGCCTTCAAAGATTTTTATGAGGTCGCCTTCTTTTTTTAAAACGATTTTCAGAAATTTGGGGGGCAGGACTCGCGTCTCTCGATACATCATCAGAACATCACTCATCACATCATGGATCATTTCCAGCATTTGATGAAGAGCAATTCTCAACTGCTCTTCAGGGTCTTCGATGTCCAAGATGCCTTCCTGCGCAAACCAATCCATTGCGGGTCCGTGATAAGTGTCAAAAGCAAGGCAAAGGATGTCTTCTTTGCTGCTGATGTAACTATACAGGTTTCCCAAGTTGATGCCGGTCGCCTTGGAAATGTCGCGCATGGTGGTTTGGGAATAGCCTTTTTTGATGAATAGCTTCGATGCTTTTTTGACAATCAGCGTCTGTCTTTTCTTGACTGAATCCTGACGGTCGTTCTCGGATTTTCCGGCGGCGATTCCGGCAGGATGTTTGATTTTTTGGGTTTTGGTCATAAAATCCTCTTAAACGACAAGTTGTGTCATTACCAGAGCCCTTCATTTAAATCAAGTTCCGTCCCAATCATTGCTGTCAAGAATGGGATCACTAAAGTCAGTCCAATGCTTTATGAATATTTCCTCGGGCATCTGTTGTGCGTCAAATTTTGGATGACTTTAACAGATCTGGAATATAAAAACAAACGTATGTTTTATAATAGAGCGTAAGTATCCGGTATATATATGATTATATTTTTAAAAAAATATTGAATATAATGTTATTATTGTGTATTAGTAACGGCGTGTATGGTTTCTGTGAAGGTCTTTCATCAAGAATAATATTGATGAGTGTAGATAAACAAACTTTTTTTAAGGAGACACCACATGATGGAAAAAAAACCCTGGCTAAATTGTTATGATTACAATGTTCCGAAATCGATCCAATATCCGAAAATTCCCGCTCAGAACCTTGTGCACCTCGCCGCCGCTACATTTCCCCATAAGGCTGCGACGAATCTCTACGGATCTCTGATGACGTTCCGTCAAATCCGATCGCAGATCCTGCGCCTGGCAAACGCACTGATAAAATCCGGCGTAAAAAAAGGCGATCGCGTCGGGCTGGCTCTTCCCAACTGTCCCCAGTACATCATCGCCTACTATGCGGCGCTTTCCGCGGGTGCGATCGTCGTGAATATGAATCCCATGTACACGCATGACGAATTGAAATTCATGATGGAGAATTCAGGTCTGGAAACGCTTTTTACCTTTGACATGGTTCTGCCCGTGATGCGGCCTCTGGCCAAAGAACTGGGATTGAAGAATGTGATTATCACGAAGGTGACGGACTATATTCAGGGCTTTCCGGTCAGCACGGCCAAGAGCCTGGAGCTGGAAGAAGGCTGGCATCATTTTTCGGAACTCCTGGAAAAATCCACCGACGAAAGCATGCCGAAGGTGGTTGTCAATTCCGAGGATCACGCGCTGATCCAGTTTACGGGTGGGACGACGGGCCTGCCGAAAGGAGCTTTGTTGACGCACTCCAACGTGGTTTCCGCAGCTTTTCAGGGCACCCTCTGGGGAAATTCGATTACCACCTATGTTCCCCACGCGCAGCGGGCCGTAATCGGCGCCATTCCCTATTTCCACATTTACGGCAATACCTTTTCCATGAACTGGGGCATGCTCAATGCCGCCACGCAGGTTCTCTTTCCGAGATTCGAACTGGAAGAATTCATGAGCGTGATGGCCACGCTTGAAGAAATCAGTTATTTTCCCACCGTTCCAACAATGGTCACTGCCATTGTCAGTCACCCCAAGGCGGCGGAGCTTGATCTGGGATCGCGCATCCGGCTTCTGAGTACGGGTGGCGCCCCAATGCCGGTCGATCTGATCCAGAGAGTCAAAGACATGGGTGTCTTTTTTAATGAAGGATGGGGCATGAGCGAAACCACTTCGGTCGGCATCAGCATTCCGATTCTCCGTCACAAGCCCGGTTCCATCGGCTGTCCGGTTTCCGATAATGAAGTTCGTCTCGTGGATCTGGAAACGGGGCTTCATGATGTCAAGCAAGGTGAACCTGGTGAAATTCTGATTAAAGGCCCCACCGTCATGTGCGGGTACTGGAATAATCCTGAAGAGACGGCCATCCAGCTCAAAGAGGGTTGGCTCAGCACGGGAGATATCGCCCAAATGGACGAAGACGGTTATTTCTATATCGTTGACCGCAAGAAGGACATGATTATCGCCGGCGGGTTCAATATCTATCCCCGTGAGGTTGATGAAGTTCTGTATCAGCATCCCAAGATTGCCGAAGCGGTTTCCGCCGGTGTTCCGGATGCCTACCGC
>JBDKUG010000340.1:0-6624 GCA_039679815.1 Smithella sp. | reverse complement strand
GCTGATCAGGTAAAGGCGCAGGTATTGATTATCCAGATCTTCAGCATGTATTGTCCTTACTGCCAGAAGGATGCGCCTAACGTCAACCGCTTCTTTGGATTGATTGAGAATAATCCCAAACTGAAGGTTAAAATAAAAATTCTTGGCATCGGCGTCGGGAACACCCGGTTTGAAGTGAATACGTTTAAAAAGAAATACAAAGTGGAATTTCCGCTGGTTCCTGATAACGATTTTATAATTCATAAAATTGTCGGTGAAGTCCGCACGCCGTATTTTATGGTTGTGAAATTAAATGGTGCCAAAAAGCTGGAAGTGGTTTATTCCAAGCTCGGTGCGCATGAAAATGTTGAAGCGTTTCTTGACGAAGTGATCAAACTGACGGATGTGAAATAGGGGATCATTATGAAAAAGCAAATTCTTCTACTGATTTTGATGGGTGTTTTTTTTGCATCAAACGCGTTTGCGCTGTCGGATGCTTACAAGGAAAATATTTATCAGGTGGGCAAACTTAAACCCGTGGACAGTGTTGTAAAAGTCAGGGTTGGTCAGCAGGCACCCGCTTTTACGCTTAAGGCAATAAGCGGCAGGAGGGTTTCGCTGAAAGATTATGCCGGTAAAAAAAATGTTGTACTGTCATTTGTGCCGGCGGCCTGGACGCCGGTTTGCTCCGATCAATGGCCCGGCTACAATATTGTCCAGGATCTCTTTGCCGAGAACGACGCCGTTCTGCTGGGTATATCCGTTGACAATGTTCCGACACTGTATTCCTGGACGAATCAGATGGGCAAGCTTTGGTTTGACGTCCTTTCAGATTTCTGGCCGCATGGCGCCGTCGCTTCCCTGTATGGCATTTTACGTTCCGACGGCACGGCAGAAAGGGCAATCATTATCATCGATAAAAAGGGAATTATTCGATACATCGATGTTCATGATATTAATGAACGGCCACCCCTGGAAAGCATTGTTCGTCAGCTTGAAAAGTTGCGCAACTGATCCAATCTTTTGATTTGATATCAATAACTTGGAACATTATCAGTTGATGACACTTTCCCTGATGGAGGCGTAATTTTTGTGCTGCCTCAAGCATAAATCCAGAAAGCCTGTAATTTTCCTTGACAGCAGTAATCATTTGAGGTACGAATTATGACCATAAGTCACCGCACATGCCCTATCGAATGTTCTTCAGTGTTTACGATGACTTGCGGAATGGAATCTGAATGAGAGCGCGACCAGCGGGCACACTGCGCACAGCAATCATAAAAATCATTAAAGCTCTGCCGGACGCTCAAATATATTTTTTTATTATTCATTTATTTTATTAATGTGTCTTCTTAGTTGAGAGGAGAATGAATCTTGAGCTCTGAAGAAAGAAGAAAAAAGGAAAAGGAAAATCGGAAGAATTCAATTTTGAAAGCTGCCCGTAAATTATTTTTCGAGCGAGGTTTCAAATCTGTTACGGTTGACCTGATTGCTGCAAAAGCAGAGGTTAGCAAGGGGTCCATATATCTTTATTTTGACAGCAAAGAAGAAATCTATACACAGATATTGATTTCAGCCAATATCGAGCGTCACAAAGAGATAGAAAATTTTGCCAGGCAGGAAGGGACAGCTTCGGAATTACTGTTGAAATATGCTCGCGTGTATGTGGATTTCTTTCTGGACAATAACGAATTGTTCCGGATTTTGATGACTTTCATGCTGCATGCTGAAAATATGAATCTGACAGAAGAACAAAACACGCAACTGATTCACACAACAAATGAAAATATACGTATGATATCTGAAATCCTCCAGAAGGGTGTGGATACGGGAGAATTTTCTGATCGAATTGACATTCGTCAGGGTCAAAATGCCATCTGGGGGTTACTTAACGGCATAATATCTCTTTATATTTATTCCGGAGCACCTGAAAAACGATCCGAAAGAATTCACACAACGGTCCAGGAAAGTTTAAAAGTCTTTATCAAAGGGATAAAAAGTCAAAGCTGATCTGTTATAATGAGATTGATTTAGTAAATCCTGGCCCTGACACTTGGTAGAAATGTCAAGTGGATGATCATGATGTTTATCCGCAATAATGAAAAATGATTATTTCTCTGTTGAATGGATTAATTTCTTGAAATCATGATTAGCGGTATTCAGAAGCTTTTCCACGTCTTTTTCAAGTTTTTCAAACCTGTCGATAATTGCCCTTGCCTGCTGCGTGAGTTGCATGGATTTATCGTGTACACCAATTTCCACCAGTTTGATTCCTATTCGTTCTTCCGAAGCTTTTAATCTGCCCCACGCCGCCCGGTAGGACATTTCCAGTCTTTTTGCCGCCGCATTAAGGCTGTGCTGCTCATCAATGGCTTTGAGAATATCGTCCCTTCCTCTGCCAAAAAGCACTTTACCATCTTTTTCTATCCAAACTTTAAACTTGATTTCCATGCGGAGGACCCTCTGAATCTTGTCTGTGTTTTCTTATAGGTAAAATCTGTCTACAATGTCAATAAAATTCGTAAAATTGTTTTCCGGGTCATACTATAGGTTTGCCGTTGATCATGTCATTATCTTTTATTGTGCATTAGGATAAGATTTTCAATTCATAATTTGCCACCTTAAACCGTATTATGCAAAAATGCATATATCAATAATATGCTTTTTATAACATATTGACTTTTTTATGACTTTCAGTCAAGTTATGCCACGTTTGACATAAATCAAAATTGACACAGGTTCGGGAGGCTTTTTATGCAAATTACAAGAAGAGGTTTTTTAACCATGACCGGTGCCATCGGAGGCGGGGTTGCCCTGTCGAGTTTTGGGCTTAACCTGAATCCAACCCGGGCATATGCGGACGAACTTAGCAAAATGGATCGCATTAAAATTGCCAGGCAGGTAACGACGATTTGTTGTTACTGTTCCGTTGGATGCGGTCTTGTCTGTAGTGTGGATAAGGCTACAGGTAAGATTTTCAACATCGAAGGCGATGCCGATCATCCCATCAACGAGGGATCGCTTTGCGCCAAGGGCGCCGGTTTCTTTGATCTGACCGAGGCCAACAAGCACCGTCTCACCAAGGTGCTTTATCGCAAGCCGTATGGAACCGAGTGGGAAGAAAAAGACTGGGACTTTGCGCTTTCCCGGATTGCCCGATTGGTCAAGGACACGCGTGACAAGGGTTTTGTGAAGACAAATGCCAAGGGCGAGTTGGTTAACCGCTGCGAGTCAATCGGTCACTACGGCAGTTCCAATATTGATAATGAGGAATGTTGGCTGGTAAGCGTTAAGTCGAGAGCCCTGGGTTTGGTTTATATAGACCATCAGGCCCGGGTCTGACACAGTCCATCTGTAGCGGCTCTGGGAGAGTCGTTCGGACGTGGTTCCATGACGAACCACTATTGTGATTTAAAGAATGCCGATGTTATCCTGATTATGGGCAGCAATGCTGCCGAGCATCACCCTATAGCATTTAAGTGGATTTTAAGAGCCAAAGAAAAAGGCGCAACCATTATTCATGTTGATCCCCGTTATACCAGAACATCCGCCCGCTGTGATTTTCATGTGCCCCTCCGTTCCGGTACCGACATCGCCTTCCTGGGCGGTATGATTCACTACATTATCGAGAACAACAAATACTTCAAAGACTATGTGCTCAATTATACCAATGCCTCCTTTATCGTAGGTGCTGACTATGATTTTAAAGATGGTCTTTTCTCCGGGTATGATGCCAAAAAAAGAAAATATGATAAGGCCACCTGGGTGCTGGAAAAAGACGGCAATGGAATACCTAAAAGGGATATGACACTGACCAATCCGCGCTCGGTTTTCCAGATGATGAGAAAACACTATTCACGCTATACGCTGGATAAGGTTTCGAGCATCACCGGTGTGTCGAAAGAAAACCTCCTCAAGGTTTATGAAATCTACAGTGCCACCGGTGTTCCGGATAAAGCCGGAACCGAATGTTACGCTTTGGGCTGGACTCACCATACGACCGGCAGCCAGAACATCCGCACTATGTCTATTATTCAGTTGCTTCTGGGCAATATGGGGATCGCGGGCGGCGGCATCAACGCGCTGCGCGGCGAGCCAAACGTTCAGGGTTCGACGGACCATTGCATTTTATACGGCAATCTGCCCGGCTATCTGAAGATGCTTTCAGCGTCGCTGGATACAATGGACAAATATCTGCATAAATACACGCCGGAATCGAAAGATCCCCAGTCGGCAAACTACTATTCAAATTATCCGAAGTTCTTTGTCAGCTTTCTGAAATCCCTATGGGAGGACAAGGCAACGAAGGAAAATGATTTTGGATACAACTGGATGCCCAAGATGGACGACGGGAAAGCCTATTCCACGATGCACCTGTTCGATGCGATGTATGCGGGCACGGTGAAAGGATTCTTCGCCATTGGCGCGGATCCGGCCGTCAGTACCCCGAATTCCAACAAAGTCCGCAAAGCGCTTCAAAATCTGGACTGGCTTGTCGGTGAAAATATTTTCAACAATGAAACCTACGAGTTCTGGAGAGGTCCCGGCGTTGATCCCACAAAGAACAAGACGGAATGTTTCCTTCTGCCTGCTGCTGCGACCATGGAGAAGGAAGGCTCGCAAAGCAATTCCGGCCGCTGGGTGCAGTGGAAATACAAGGCCGCCGAGGCTCCCGGTGACGCTCTTCCCGTGGGTGAAATTGAAATTAAGATTATGGCGGAAATCAAGAAGTTGTATGAAAAGGAAGGCGGTCCCAATGCCGAAGCCATCGTGAATCTCAAATGGGACTATCTGGATAAACAGGGGCACTTTGATGTGCTGAAAGTGGCCAAACGGATCAACGGTGTCTTCCTGGAAGACACGGTGATTGAAGACAAGGCCAAAGGAACAAAAACCGAATTCAAGAAGGGTCAGCTGGTCCCGGGTTTTGGTAATCTCCAGCTTGACGGTAAGACAGCCTGCGGTAACTGGTGCATTTCCGGAAGCTACACTGCGGATGGTATAAACAAAATGGCGTCAAGAGGTAAGGAAGATCCGACGGGCCTTGGCCTCTTCCCCAACTGGGCGTTTGCCTGGCCGGTCAACCGCCGCATCCTTTACAACCGCGCGTCCTGTGATGTGAGCGGCAAACCCTACAACTCCAAACGTAAACTCCTGGAATGGACGGGTGACAAATGGATCGGCGATGTGCCGGATGGTCCCTGGCCGCCGCAGGCGGACAAAGAGAAAGGAAAATATCCTTTCATTATGCAAAAAGATGGTTTGGGTGCATTGTTTGGACCCGGCATGGCCGAAGGTCCGTTTCCCGAGCATTATGAACCGTTGGAAGGACCACTCAGCAAAAATCCATTGTCCGGACAGCTTATGAATCCAGCTGCCGAAATTTTCAAGAGCGACATGGATAAAGTGGCCAATGCCAGTGAAAAATTCCCATATGTCTGCACAACGTATTCCTGCACGGAACACTGGTGTACCGGTGCTTTAACCCGCTGGCAGGCTTGGCTCCTGGAAATGCAGCCGGAACTCTACGTGGAGATTGGTGATCAACTTGCCAAGGAAAAAGGTATTAAGAACGGCGAGCGCATCAAGGTTTCATCCATTCGTGGCGAGGCTCCCTGCATCGCCATGGTGACAAAGCGCTTTAAACCTTTTACCGTTGAAGGCAAAACGGTTCATCAGGTCGGCATGCCCTTCAATTATGGCTGGCTCTTTCCCAAGGACAGCACCAGCGACAGCACGAATATGTTAACCCCAACCGTTGGCGACGCGAACACCTTCTGCCCTGAGTACAAGGCGTTCATGGTCAACGTGGAAAAGTTGTAGGAGGGAAGCGACCATGAATAAACAACCTGAACTCGTAAAATTGATTGATACCACCCTGTGCACCGCCTGCCGGGGTTGCCAGGTGGCCTGCAAGCAGTGGAATGAACTGCCCGGCCTGAAAACAAAACAGCTGGGCACTTACCAGAATCCTCCTGATTTGCAGTGGAATACCTGGACGCTGATCCGCTTTCAGGAATATGAGGATAAAGACAAAAACTTCCAGTGGATCTTCCGCAAGGACGGCTGCATGCACTGTACCGATGCCGCCTGTGTGAAGGTTTGCCCCAGCGGGTCTCTGTACTATACACCGATGAAAACCG
Organism: Smithella sp.; assembly: GCA_039679815.1. Classification (GTDB taxonomy): domain Bacteria; phylum Desulfobacterota; class Syntrophia; order Syntrophales; family Smithellaceae; genus UBA8904. Next base: position 502 of record JBDKUG010000340.1, on the reverse strand, counting down.
TCGGGATTCATCACGACAAATGCATCGGCTGCAAGGAATGCGTGGCGGCCTGTCCGTTCCATATTCCCAAGTATGATGCAACAACCGACAAGGTTTACAAATGCGACCTGTGTTATTCCCGCATCAAGGAAAGCCATGCTCCGGCTTGCGTAAAGTCCTGCCCGACCGGCGCTCTGACCATCGGCGAGAAAGACGCGATGATCAAAAAAGCCTATGCCCGGGTGAAAGAACTGGGCGGCGACGCCAATGTTTACGGCGACAAGTTTGTTGGCGGCACGCACGTCATTTATGTCCTGCAATTCAAACCGGAAGTTTACGACGAACTGCCGGTGAATCCGAAAGTGCCGGCATCCGTGATGATCTGGAAAGACCTTCTGAAGCCTCTGAGCCTGCTTGGTGCCGGCGGAGTGATCGGTGGAGCGTTTTTCCATTACATGATTCACGGGCCGAAGGTGCCGGATGATCAGAATGGCGGGCAGGATACTGCGAATACGGAAGGAGG
>JBDKUG010000223.1:0-5034 GCA_039679815.1 Smithella sp. | reverse complement strand
GGACGTAACGTTTAAGCACTCGGGAGAGAACAGTGTCTTTAATTACAGTTTCACTTTTCTGAAAGAGAAGGGGAACTGGTACAAGGGATAAAACGTAAAAAAGAGGTTTTAGGGAACAGGTACCGTTTAACGATCCACAAACTGAAGGAGGGGTTATGAAAAAAGTACTTATAGCAGTGATGATTGTATCTACGGTTTTTATGATTTCAAGCTGGGCCTGCGCAGCCAAGCCGGGATTTGATAGCAAAGAAATCCGGATTGCACAGTGGGGGCCTCAGACCGGGCCTGCCGCACCCTGGGGATCGGTTGCCCGGGGGACGGACATCCTTGTTAAACTCGTCAACGATGAAGGCGGTATTCACGGACGCAAAATCAAATACTTCATCCGCGATGACCAGTATAACCCCGCACAGACCAAGGCCGTGGTCAAGGAACTGGTGGAACGTGAAGGGATATTTGCCTTTGTCGGCGGTGTGAGCGCGGCAGCCGGCATGGCCGTGAAAGGTTATCTGGCCGAAAACAAGGTCATCTGGGTTGGCCCCGCGACGGCCATTAACGAATACGTTTTCCCGGTACAACCCTATCTTTTCGGGATTTATCCTCTGTATGAAGATGAAGCGAGTATTTTGACCAAATATGCAGTGGAAAAGCTCAAAGCGAAAAAAATCGCTTTCTTTTATCAAAATGATGCTTATGGCAAAAGCGGCTTGGAAGGGTGCAAGGCCAGGATGGCTAAGCTTAATATGAATCTTGTGGAAGAAAGCTCCGTAGAACCGGGTGAAAAAGATCTTTCTTCCCAGATGCTGCGCCTGAAAAAATCCGGAGCCGACGTGGTCATCATGTGGGTCAATCCGACCTCGGCCACGATTGCGCTGAAAACAGCCTCAACCATTGGATTTAAACCGCAGTGGATTTCTTCCAACACATTGTCCGACTATGTGCTCATGAACAAAATTACCGGCGGCTTGTGGGAGGGCGTCATTACCGGTGCATTTGCCCTGGCTCCCGATTCCGACACGCCGCTTTTGAAAAAATATCGTGAAGCCGCGAAAAAATATGCTCCGGAAGAACGCTGGGGGACCTTTTATATGGCGGGCATTCTTTTTGCCGAACCTCTGATCGAAGCCCTTAAAAAGACCGGTCCCAAACTCAGCACAGAGGCTGTATTAAAACAGCTCAACTCGATGAAAAAATTTCAGGGAATCGGCCCTCCGGTTACCTGGACTCCTGCCGTGCATCAGGGAACGGACGCCATCATGATCCAGAAGTGCGGTCCCAATTCCACGTATATCACGCTGCAGGACTGGACAATCAATGAGTTGGCAACCTGGAAGAAGAAGAAATAAATGAAACAAACGGGAGGCGGGGTTTTCACCCTGCTTCCCGTTGTAAAAACCGGTTGTTACGGTCACGGGTAAAAAGGCTTATGGCGCATTTTAAAGTGGAACACCTCAGCATCGCTTTCGGCGGCATCAGAGCAGTCAATGATGTCAGCTTTGCAGTCGAGCGCAATAAAATTTTCTCGATCATTGGACCGAACGGAAGCGGCAAGACCACGATCTTCAATATGATCAGCGGTATTTATAAGCCAAACGAGGGCGAGGTGATTCTGGAAAACGAAAATCTTGTCGGCCGGCGTCCGGACATTATTGCCCGCAAAGGTGTGGCGCGGACTTTTCAGAACATCCAGCTTTTCGGGAACGCTACTGTCATGGATAATCTCATGCTGGGGCGGCACATCCACATGAAAACAGGCATTCTCGGCGGTGCCTTCATGTGGTGAAGGCATTCACGGGCTGCCAGGGAAGAGATCAGGCATCGCGAAGTTATTGAACATATCGTTGATTTTCTTGATCTCCAGTCTCTGCGCGACCAGTTTGTATCTAATTTGCCTTACGGGAAGCGCAAGCTGGTGGAATTGGGCCGGGCGCTGGCTCTGGAACCCAAGGTTCTGCTTCTGGATGAACCTTCCGCCGGCATGAACACTGAGGAAAAAGATGATCTGCGTATCTGGATCAAGGACAGTCAGGAAGACTATAAAGTGACGATTCTGCTCATTGAGCATGACATGAATATGGTAATGGGCATTTCAGACAGAATCCTGGCCATCAGCCAGGGCGTAAAAATTATCGAGGGAACGCCGCAGGAAGTGCAGAAGCATCCGGATGTGATCGCCGCCTATCTGGGAGAGGAGGACTGATGCTCGCAGTCAAAAACATCGAAACCTGGTATGATCTGATTCGGGCGCTGCACGGCATCTCCTTTGAAATCAAGCAGGGCGATATTGTCGCGCTTCTGGGAAGTAACGGTGCGGGGAAAACAACAACGCTAAAAACCATCATGCGTCTTTTGGAAGACGATCAGCCGGAAAAAGGTACCATTGAATTCATGGGGAAAAAAATCGACCGCATGGATACGGAAGAGATTGTCCGTCTCGGCATCAGCTATGTGCCGGAAGGCCGCGAGGTTTTTCCGGAACTCACGGTGATGGAAAACATCATGATGGGCGCTTACACACGTAAAGACCGGCAGGGCATTAAGGACGATATAGAAGGCATTCTCAAACAGTTTCCTATCTTAAGCGAGCGCAGAAACCAGCAGGCCGGGCATTTGAGCGGCGGTGAGCAGCAGATGCTGGCGATCGGCCGGGCACTGATGAGCCGCCCCAAACTGCTGATGCTGGATGAACCGTCGCTGGGGCTTTCGCCGCTGTTGACCAAAGAGATTTTCGGCATTATTCAGAGGATCAATCAGGAGGGCGTAACCATTTTGCTTGTCGAGCAAAACGTCAACATGGCGCTCAAATATTCTCACTATGCGTTTCTTATGGAGAACGGTCGCATTGTGCGGGCCGACAAACCGGAGGTGCTGCGTGAGGATGATGACGTGAAAGAATTCTACCTGGGAATAGCCACGGAAACATCGGCGAAGGGATACAAGCGATATCGCAGAAAGGTTCGTTTCCGTTGAGGTGTGTAAAGAATGGATAAAGACAACGTTCAAACTCTTCCCCAGAGTCTGAAGATATTGATGCAGACCCAGCCGGACCGGATTGCCATGCGCATGAAGGATTACGGTATCTGGCATGACATCACGTGGGCACAGTACTATCAGAATGTGAAGAAGGTTGCCATGGGACTGCATTCTATCGGTGTCAAGCGCGGCGACCACGTGGCGATTGTCGGTGAGAACAAGCCGGAGTGGCTCTTCTCGGCCATGGGGGTGATGTCGCTGGGCGGCATCTTTGTCGGTGTTTATACGACCAACCCGGTAGCCGAGTGCGAATATATTGTCGGGCATTCCGAGTCCGTTGTCTTTTTCTGTGAAGATGAAGAGCAGTTTGACAAAGCGCTGGCGTTTCGCAATCGGACGCCGCATCTCAAAAAATGCGTGGTCTGGGACATGGAAGGTCTCAGGCATTTCAATGACCCGATGCTGATGAGTTTTGACGATTTAATGGCGCTGGGCGAGAAGACCGATCAGGAGAATCCGGGCCTGTATGAGAAAATCGTGGAAGACGGTAAAACCGAAGAGACCGCGTCTATCATTTACACGTCAGGCACCACCGGCCCTCCTAAAGGCGCGATGATCGCGCACCGGAATTATTTATGGATTGCACGCGCGACTGAAAAAATCACGAAGATGGAAACGAAGGATGAAACCATCTCCTTCCTGCCGCTCAATCATGTCTATGAACAGATCTTTGATATGATGATGCATATGCGGGCGGGCCATATTGTGAACTTCACGGAAAACACTGACACCGTCATGAACGACCTGCGGGATGTTTCTCCCACCTTATTCCATGCTGTCCCCCGCATCTGGGAAAAATATCATTCTGGCATCGTGCTCAAAATGGCCGATGCCACCTGGTTGAAGCGGACCGTCTTCAATATCTGTTTCAAGATCGGTTCTCGTTACAACACATACAAATTGAGCAATAAGCCCATCCCCTGGTATTTATATCTGGGTTATCAGCTGGCTTATTTCAGTGTTTTTTGGAAACTCAAAGAGCGACTGGGGTTTGACCGCGTTCGATTGGGTTTTTCCGGCGCAGCGCCTATTTCCCATGAGATCTTGAGATTCTTCCAGAGCATCGGCATTCCGATCCGCGAAGGCTACGGACTGACCGAGACAACGGGCATCACGCACATTTCCGACGCGGAAAATTTCAAGCTGGGCACCGTAGGTCGCAATCTGCCGGGCGCCAACGTGAAGATTGCCGAGGATGGCGAGATTCTGATTCAGCACGGCGGCATTTTCCAGGGCTATTTCAAGGAGCCGGAAGCCACGGCCGCAGCCCTGGAGGGCGGCTGGTTTCACACCGGCGACGTGGGGGAAGTCGATTCGGAAGGTTATCTCAAAATCACCGACCGCAAGAAAGACCTGATCATAACGGCAGGCGGCAAGAACGTTGCGCCTCAATATATCGAAAACCTGCTCAAGTTTTCTCCATACATTACCGATGCCGTGGTCATCGGCGACCGGCGTAAATACATCACTGCGCTGGTTGTCATTGATGAAGAAAACGTTGTCAAATATGCGCAGGATCATAAAGTTCAGTACACCACATTTGCCAGTCTTACCCGCACAGAGGAAGTCATCAAGCTGATTTCCGATGAAGTGGAAAAAGTCAACAAGCAGATTGCCCGTGTGGAAAACATCCGCAAGTTCCGCCTGCTGGATAAAAAACTTTACACAGAGGACGGCGAAGTTACACCGACCATGAAGGTCAAACGCAAATCCATTGCCGAACAATACAAAAATATAATTGAAGAAATGTATCAGTCCGGTGAGTAGCATTGCTCACTCAATCTGCGTTTCAGGGGGGTGTCCTTACTGAAACCATCTGTCCGGTTGACAAACCGGTTGATGAATTGTATGAATTCAGATTACGCAATAGAGAGATTTGTTGTTTCTCTGTGTCATTTCGAAGGAGCGTAGCGACGAGAAATCTTCATCATTCCATACTCTTAAAGATTTCTCCCTTCGGTCGAAATGACATAAGAAATGTCTTCTTTGTCTATTGCGTAA
>JBDKUG010000151.1:0-21162 GCA_039679815.1 Smithella sp. | reverse complement strand
GCCCCTCATCCTTATCCATGACGAATACTTTCTTGCCCTGTTTGACTTCCACCGGGAAAATCTCGGCATCGAGCTTTCCTTCATTCATCGCGCGGACGGCGTTCATCTGGGAATTGAGCGCCCACTCATCCTGCTCTGCCCTTGTAAAGCCGAACTCATCGGCCACTTCCGAACCGTGAATAGCCATGTGGCGGTTGTAGAAGGCGTCCCATAAACCGTCGTACACCATCGAATCTACGACATGGCGGTCAGGCAGCCCCATTTTTGCGCCCCAGCGCATCTCCGGCAACACAAATGGACAGTTGCTCATGCTTTCCTGCCCACCCGCTATGCAAATCTCGGCACGACCGAGGAGAATCATCTGGAATGCAAGGTCAATCGTCTTGATGCCGGATGAGCAGACCTTGTTTACGGTAATGGAAGGCACGGATTCGGGCACACCGGCCAGAATGGTTGCCTGTCTGCCCGGGATCTGGCCGCACCCTGCCGGAACCACCTGCCCCATGAAGATATAGTCAACATCTCCCGGTTTCACTTTGCCTTCTGTGCGGCGCAAAACTTCTTTGATCGCCATCGCGCCCAGCTCCATGGCTGTGAAATCTTTCAGCGCGCCGCCGGAACGGCCGTAGGGTGTCCGGCAGGCTTCCACGCAGACGACCTCCCGAAATTTTTTATGGGGATTCTTCATGGCCCTCCCCATGGTTGAGTAATCAGGTTTTCGCTCACCAAACTTGCTGATGGGTGCATTTTTATAAATTTCCGATTTTTTTCTATCCAGTTTTTGCGGCACTTTCGACATAATGATATGTTCCCCCTTATATGACAGTCAATATGCGTACAGTATTCCTTTGATAATAGTTCAAGAATGCGTTTTTCTTGCATATCCGTTTCATTTAGTCAACTATTTTGAGGTAAACATGACTTTGGTCGCAATAAGACCAACAACGGTTATCCCTTTATTCCAAAAGCAACTGAAACAATTTGACGAAAGATGATTATTCAGATAGAAAATTTTTATAATCTGATGAAAAAGAAAACATTGCGATCACTTCATGAATAAAGATTTAGCATACCGAATTATATTGCTGCTTGTGCTGATTGGCCTCTGTGTTTTTCTTTTTGTCCATTTTGACCTGTATCTTTTTTTCACAGACAAAAATAAAGTCATCCACTTTATTAAAACGTCGCGTTATGACCAACTTGTTTTCATCGCGATACAGATCATTCAAGTAGTCATTGCGGTGATCCCGGGAGAAATCAGCGGATTCATTGGCGGTTATCTGTACGGTCCTTTGTGGGGAACAATTTATTCCACCATTGGTCTGACGCTGGGTTCCTGGCTGGCCTTTATGCTGGCACGCTTTTTCGGAGAGCCGCTTCTGGAAAAAGCGGTCACAAAGGAAGTATTCGAGAAGTTCGATCATTTCATGGAGCACAAGGGGCTGCTTGTGTCCTTCCTGCTCTTTTTGATTCCGGGCTTTCCCAAAGATTATTTATGTTACATCATGGGCGTCAGCCGAATCCCGACGCTGACGTTTATTATCATCTCTACGATCGGCCGCTTTTTCGGCACAGCGATGCTGTCCATCAGCGGCAATATTGCGCGCGAGGAGCATTACGCGCTGTTGGCTATCGTTATCATCGCGGCCGTCATAGTGTCCTTTTTTGCCTGGCGGTATCATGATAAAATTCTGGAGATTCTGAAAAATTCAAATAACAAGTGATCCGCAAACCGCTTCCCGGTTTGCGAACAAGTAGAACGGCGTCCAGGTTGAGGCAGCAATGAGAATCAGGGCAGAAACTTTGAAGAACATTAAAGCTGGCAGGGATCAGGCAAAACCGGTACCGGTTTTGATTGCGTGGATGCGCGCCCTTCGCCTTTATTTTGTTATACCCAGCATTCTACCGGCGCTGCTGGGGTGTGTGATTGCCTGGGCGCATGGTTATCCGATTCACCTGTTTCACTTTGTGCTGGTCGTCATCGGGGTTACCGTTAATCACTTCGGACTCAATCTGGTGGACGATGTTCTCGATTACCGCCACGCTGTTGATTTGCAAAAAGGTGAAGAAAAGAACTTTTTCACCGGCGGGAGCGGTGTCCTGCCTGAAGGATTGCTCAAAGATACTCAAATGCTGAAAGCGGCTGCTCTGTTTTTTAGCATGACGGTGGTCATCGGCGTTTACCTGACCTATGCCTGTGGCTGGCCTGTTCTGGTGCTGGGGCTTTTCGGCATGCTCTCTTCTATTTTCTACACCGTACCCCCCGTCCGTTTTGGTTACCGGGGATTCGGGGAGGCGGGGCTTCTGGTCAATTTCGGCCCGGTCATTGTGCTGGGTTCATACTATGTACAGGCACGGGCTTTCGCCTGTGAATCGCTTATTGCGTCACTGGTCCCGGGATTCATGATGTGGTCCATGATTATCATTAATGAGATTCCCGATTACGAAACAGACCGGAGCGGCGGGAAATGGAATCTGGTTGCCCGTTTCGGAAGGCAAACGGGCGCCGTTCTATACGGGGTTGGCCTCGCTATCGCTTACGGTGTTCTGACAATCGCCGGACTTGCGCGGCTTTTGTCACCTTTTGTTCTGCTGGGCCTTGTCAGTCTGCCTCTTGCCGTAAAATCTTTTATCGTCATGAAGCGCCACTTGAATGATCCCCTGGCAATGGCTCCGGCCAACCTGGCAATGATTAAGGTCCACGGCCTGACGGGTGCGGCCATGATTGTTGCCTATCTTATCGACGTGATACGTCTTTAAAGAAAGCGTCCTGTCGGGTAAAACGGTTTCTCCGTGCCGGCCCTCCGCATTGAAAAAAGAGGCTCGGTTGATAATTTTCGCACAAATGGTCATTGCGACAAATCATTTTTTTTGTTAATTATTTAGTCCAATTTGAAAGGAGGCGCACAATGAAAACACAACCCCGGTCTCCTCAGAAGAAAACCCGTAATCCGTTGCCGACTGTCTTTGAACGATCCTGCATGGCATTGGTGCTCAGACTGTTTGATAAAATAGAAACAGGTGGTCTCATTTTAATACTGCCGGACGGCAGCGAGCATCATTTCGGAGACAATAACTCATCACTTCAGGCCCGCATGATCATTCACGACTATCGTTTTTTTAAGGATGCGGTTCTGGGCGGTGACATTGGTATCGGTGAAGCTTATATGAAGGGGCTTTGGGATACGGATGATATCCCGCTGCTGTTCAGTGTTTTGATTAAGAATCGACGGGCGCTGGCCAACGGGCACATGGCCACGGCGTGGCTTAAGCGTCAGAAAGACCGCCTTGTGCATGCGCTGCGCGCCAACACGCTTGTCGGGTCGCGCAGGAACATTGGCGAGCATTATGATTTGAGCAACGATTTTTTTAAGACTTTTCTTGATCCGACCATGCAGTATTCCTGCGGTCTGTACCGGGATGACGGCGAAACCTGCGAAGATGCGCAGCACCGAAAGCTGCAAAGCATTATCAATAAGGCAGACATCGCCCCTGCGGATCATGTTCTGGAAATCGGCTGCGGTTGGGGCGGTTTTGCCATGGAAGCGGTGAGTCGGACCGGTTGCCGGGTCACGGGCATTACCATTTCCGATCAGCAGTATCAACTGGCCACGGAACGAATCCGTCAGGCTGGCCTTCAGGACAAGATCAACATTCTGTTAAGAGACTATCGGCAGATGACTGGTCTTTTTGACAAGATTGTATCCATCGAAATGCTCGAAGCGGTGGGCCACAGATATCTGGGGAAGTTCTTCAAAACGTGCGATATTCTGCTCAAACCCGCAGGGAAACTGGTCATCCAGGTGATTACCATTCCGGATCAGAGCTATGAAAATTACCGGCGGACGTCAGACTGGATTAAGAAGTACATTTTCCCCGGCGGTCATCTGCCTTCGGTCACGGCGCTTGCCGAAGCCGTGACGCGTCACACGGGTTTGTTGATGGAAAACCTGGAAGATATAGGCACGAATTACGCCCTGACGCTCAGGGATTGGCGCAAATTATTCATGAGCAACATGGATAAAATCAGCGAACTGGGATTTGATGACGTTTTCCGGCGCAAATGGATTTATTACCTTGGCACCTGTGAAGCCGGTTTTCGCGAACGCGCGATAGGCGACATCCAGGTTGTATTTCGCAAACCGGCATAGATGAAAAAACAGGCAGCAAGGATCAAAGTGATCTTGGGAATGAAAAGATACTCAGGAGAAATCGTATTACTTTAAATGATCACTGAAATTTCCAAAAACTTTTACCGCATCACGCTGCCCATGCCTTTTCGTTTGCGCCATGTCCACGCATACGCGTTGGTTGATGGCAGGAACATAGCGCTTTTTGATACCGGGATGATCGTGCCCGGTGCCCTGGACAAACTGGAAGCGGATTTGGAAAGCATCGGCCATTCCACAGAAGACATAAGCGACATTTATCTGACGCATGTGCACACTGATCACTGCGGCATGGCCGGAATCCTCCAGGAAAAGTCAAAAGCACGTATTCATCTGTCGGAAGTTTCCCATCAGGTTCATGAGCATTTTCGTCAGACTGATTATTTAATCGGACAGGCCAGGCTTTTTTACACAAAGCATGGTGTGCCGAGCCGCGATGTGGAGGCCATTGTCGAAGAGATTGAAGATATGAGCAGCAGGATTCCTAAATTTGAAGTGCACACCTTTTTGCGGGAAAATGAAATTCGCCAGTTCGGCAGTCGTTCATTTGAAGTCCTTTTTACACCGGGGCACGCGGCTGGCCATGTCTGCTTTTTCTTCCGCGAGGAAGGCCTGCTGCTGGCCGGTGATCACATCCTGCCTTATATTCCGCCCAGCTTAAGCCCGAACATCTACGATGAAATCTTTCAGCCGCTGACGAGCTATCTGGAATCGCTTGCCGTCATTGAAAAAATGCCGATTGACATTGTTCACCCGGGGCACGGCAATTCCTTTTCCGGAATGGAAGAGCGGATCCGTGAGATCCGCACCCATCACGAATTGAAAAAAGAAGCGCTGCGGCAGATCCTGAAGGCGGAGCCCAAAACCACCTTCGCCGTCTGCAGCGAAATGATCGGTGCGGCATCCGCCAATTGGGACGACTGGGAAAAATTCATGGCGCTCAATGAAACGTATGTGTACCTTCAGGCGCTTAAACGCGACGGTGCGATTCAGGAAACCATGCAAAACGGGATCCTGTGCTATTCGGCTGTTTAATGCCACGTGATGCTGCTAAGGCTGCCTGATTTGTCCGGACCTGTTTAAAAGTCCTATCTTATTGTTTTACTAATTCTACACGGCGGTTTTTTGCCCGGCCTTCTTCGTTATCGTTCGACATGACGGGCGCAAACTGACCACATCCAAAGGACTTCAGACGTGCAGGCGAGATACCGTTATTGCGGAGGGCCTGGACTACGGACTCAGCACGGCTCTGTGATAACTTGATATTGCTTTCCACACTGCCAGCATTATCCGTGTGCCCCACAACGTGAATCTTGAGACCGGGATCTGAATTGAGAAGCTTGACGATCTCTGCTATGGCCTGTGCCGATTCCGGTTTAATGTTAGATTTGCCGGTGTCGAAGTAGATGCCATAGACCGCTGCGTGGCCCGTGGTTCTGATGTCGTTGGAAAAAACTTTCGCATCGGCAACGATATCCTGGGCCATGGCGTCTTTCTGGATGATGGTGAAACCGTATTTGCCGGTAAATTCCGCCCACAGTTCGATCCAGATTTCCTTGCCGTCCTTATTCAGTTTGTAGATTTGCTTTTTGTTGGTGGCCGTGCCAACCAGTGTGCCGCCTTGTTTTACAATGGCATTCTCGAAATTGCGACGGATCTGGAGTTCGCTTGGTTTTGATTTGAGATCACTCTGCGGATAGTAGGTCATCCACCACAGCTGTCCTTCGACATGGATGGTCTGCCCCTTTCCCATGATAAAATCACGACCGTCGAACTGCTTATGATCGCAGTTGTAAATATAGGAGCCCGGCATCCTGGTAAAGAGCGGGTGGTCCTTGCACTTGGCATTATCCGTCTGTGCAGCGTAAAGGGTTGTTGCCAGAAGGCAAAGCAATATCGTCGTCGAAATGATGGAAATTTTTTTCATGTATTTCATCCTCCGGGTCATTTGTTTAAAGTTTCAGTCTTGTCGAAGCTGCTGATGATTAATATCCGGTGCCATATTATTGATAAGCGCATCCTTTGTTGTGGAATGAAGTATATGAAGACCTGTCTTGTGTCAAGGCAATCCTGCATCCTGTTTTTCGTTGACAGCCCTGTCTGAATTCCATATATTTTTTATAAATAAATATTTGATTAAAATATCTTATGAAAATTGAAAAACATTCAACTGGCCTGAAATATTGTTCGCTGATTATCCTCGTGTTTTTCCTGTGCTGCAGCTGCGCCAAAAGACCGCCTGTGGCCAAACCGGGGTACCCGAAGCCATACAAAGTTTTGGGGCAATGGTATCAGCCTGTGGGCGACGCAAAAGGGTTTCGCGAGCAGGGAACGGCATCCTGGTACGGGCCTGATTTTCACGGGAAACGAACCGCCAACGGCGAGACTTATGACATGGATGGCATGACGGCTGCCCATAAAACCCTGCCTTTGGGTACACTCGTCAGGGTGTGCAATCTCGAAAACAATAAGGAAGTGGAAGTCAGGATCAACGACAGGGGCCCGTTTGTTCGGGGCAGAATCATCGATCTTTCCCGTGAGGCGGCAAAGAGAATCGGCATGATGGGTTCCGGGACTGCCAGGGTCGAGATTGTGGCAATCGGACAGGCGATCAGGCCGGGCACAGGCAGGGTGGTTCCTGTGGATTTTTCATCGGGAAATTTCACATTTCAGGTCGGGGCGTTTATTGATAAAAACAACGCTGAAAGACTCAAGACCAGGCTTGCCGGGAAATACCCGAACGCGCATATCGTGACGTATGACAGAGGCGACAAAATCTTTTACAGGGTCAGGGTGGGACGGTCCAAAAATCTCAACCAGGCTGCCGAATATGAAAAAATGCTGCAAAAAGACGGATACACAGAAGTCTTCACGGTTGCGGAATAAAATTTTTAATGGGCATCAGGCTGCCCACCGACTTTGCCTTGTCCGGCAGTAAAACATTTTCTTCGTGCCGATGTTGCGCCGAAATTCAAAAATCAGGGGGTCTTCCACCCCATGATGGGCACCGTGCTGATGCTGTTCTTCGGACTGCCCGATATGATCCGGTCGCTGTAGGACACGTAGACCAGGACATTTCGCTTGCGGTCAAAGAAGCGCACAACCTGAAGCGATTTGAATACAAGGCTGCGCTGTTCGTCAAAGACCTTTTCGCCGTCTACGAGCTCGCTCTGGAACTTGATCGGGCCGATCTGCCTGCAGGAAATACTGGCGTCGCTGGTATCTTCCGCAACACCGAGGGCGCCTTTGACTCCGCCGGTCTGGGCACGCGAGATGTGGCAGGCCACACCCTGGACCTTGGGATCGTCAAAACCGTCCACCACGACCTTGTCATTCGGTCCGATCCACCGAAACTGAGTGCTTACCGAGCCGGTCATTCCCCGTTCGGGACGGCTGAAAAACCACCATCCGCCGACAAGCAGGATCACCAGCAGGATTGCTCCGCCGATAACAATAAAATCCTTTTTCATGTCCGTTCACCTTGTGAATCAAATTTGTGCTGCATTATTCTGAAACATAAGGGACGCCTGCAAACGCATATGAACTGACAATCAAAAGGAGAACCACTGCATAAAGCATTGATCTTTTCATCATGGCGTATCCTTGATTTTTTGAATTCGGAGCAAAGTAAGAAGAATGGCAATCACGATGGGCACTGCCAATATGACCAGACTTGAATTGATATACTGGTCCGGTGTTAGTACCGCCAACTTATATAGAATTATGATTGCTGCAGCACTGGTTAAACTCGAAAAAACCATTCCCCATCCAAAGAAGAAATTGGCTTCATACCATATTCTGTCGCTTTTGAGCGTTTTCAGCGTACGAAACCCATACAGGCTGTTTCTTGGGATCTTACGCAAAATGAGAGGAATGGCCAAAAGCAAGAAGAGTCCCGCGCAAGCCAGGATCGTCACAAGACCCTTAAAATAAACCGTTGATTCCATGCCCTTACAGCCTCCTGATAAAACGTTTCCGCCTATATCTGACTTTGAATATCTTAATTAATTGTATTTTAGTATCATTATTGCACATTATCAATTCATATTATCGCGTCATTTCCGGTACATTTTTGTAAGTTGCTTTCTTGGAACCTTTTGGGTATAAACGCACCGTCTGTTTTGTGGAAGACGGATCAAAAATGTCAGAAATATCAGGATAAATCATGGCGAACAGAATTGAAGTTGGGTTTAAGACCGGCATACGGGACGCGCTTGGCGAAAAGACAAAAAAGCGTATTATCGATACGCTGGCGCTTAAAGTGTCAAACGTTGCCACAATCGAAGTTTATACGATTGACGGTGAATTGAGCGCTGCCGAACTGAAGGAAGCCGCTTCAGGGCCGCTTTCCGATCCGGTCATCCAGGAATTTTCCATCAACCGTCCGCTGGCCAAGAATTTTGACTGGCTCATTGAAGTCGGCTTCCGTCCGGGCGTCACCGACAACGTCGGCAAAACGGCACGAGAAGCGATTGAGCTTTTGCTCGGTGGCGCGGCTGCCCCCGGGAAAATCAATGTTTATACTTCGCGCCAGTATCTGATTTCAGGGCAAATATCCAGATCGGGTGCCGAAACAATCGCCTCCGGACTTCTGGCAAACGATTTGATTGAACGTCATCAGGTGCTTGCCGCCAGTGATTTTGATATTAACCAGGGCTTGCCAGCTTTTATTCCCAAGGTACAGAGCGAAGACAAACCGCAGGTGGCGCAAATCAATCTGGCTGCCGTTTCCGCGCAGGGTCTTTTGAAAATCAGCCAGGAAAAGCTCCTGGCCCTGAACCTGGAAGAGATGAGGAAGATACAGGCTTATTATCAGAATCCCGCTGTGATCAAGGCCCGCAAGAAATTCGGTCTGGATGAAAACACAACCGATGTGGAACTGGAATGCCTGGGTCAAACCTGGTCGGAACACTGCAAACACAAAATCTTCAACAGTAAAATCGATTATACCGACGGCATCCATCGATTGAAGATTGATTCTCTGTTCAAAAAATATATCAAAGGCTCGACCGCCAGAATCCGTAAGGCCAAAGGCAGGAAGGATTTCTGCCTGTCTGTTTTTGTGGACAACGCCGGCGTTATCAAATTCAACGATGAGTATAATCTGGTTTTTAAGGTGGAGACGCACAATTCACCTTCCGCGCTTGATCCATACGGCGGCGCGCTCACTGGCATTGTCGGCGTCAACCGCGACCCGTTCGGGACGGGCATCGGCGCGAAGCTGATTTTCAATACTGATGTGTTTTGCTTTGCCTCGCCTTTCCACAAAAAGAAACTGCCACCCCGCATCCTGCATCCGCGACGGATTTATGAAGGCGTGCGGGAAGGCGTCGAGCATGGCGGAAACAAAAGCGGTATCCCGACCGTCAACGGCAGCATTGTCTTTGACGAGCGATACCTGGGCAAACCTCTCGTTTACTGCGGCACCGCAGGCATTATGCCCGCCAGAATCAACGGCAGGCCCTCGCACACCAAAGAGATCAGCCCCGGGGACATTGTCATCATGACGGGTGGACGGATCGGCAAAGACGGCATTCACGGCGCGACCTTTTCTTCGGAAGAACTCCACGAAGGCTCGCCGGTGACGGCCGTGCAGATCGGCGACCCGATCACGCAAAAGAAAATGACAGACTTCCTGCTGGTGGCCAGGGACCGCGGCCTTTATCGCGCGATCACCGATAACGGAGCGGGCGGCCTGTCTTCTTCCGTGGGGGAGATGGCGACCTACTCGGGCGGATGCGAAATCGATCTGTCACTGGCCCCGCTGAAATACGCGGGCCTTCAGCCCTGGGAAATCCTCGTATCCGAAGCGCAGGAACGCATGTCGCTTGCCGTCGATCCGAAAAAGGTTGAAACGTTCATGAACCTGGCCCGCAAGATGGGCGTGGAAGCCACGGTGCTGGGCAAATTCACGAAGTCGGGGAAATTCCATGTCCGCTTCGGCTCAAAGACGGTGGCCTATCTGGATATGGATTTTCTGCACGACGGTGTGCCGCAGATGAAGCTTGCCGCAAAATGGAAAGCGCCGAAAAACCCCGAGCCGGTCTTTGCCGAACCCGCAGATCTGGGGAAAGCGCTTACCCGGATGCTTTCGAGGCTCAATATCTGTTCAAAGGAATCCGTTGTCCGCCAGTATGATCACGAAGTTCAGGGCGGCTCAGTGGTGAAACCCCTGGTGGGCGTTCAAAACGACGGGCCGTCAGATGCGGGTATTGTCCGGCCGCTTCTGGATTCCATGGAGGGCGTTGTTGTTGCGCATGGCATCTGCCCGCGCTACAGCGACATCGATGCCTACCATATGACCGCCTGTGCCATTGACGAGGCGGTGAGAAACGCCGTGGCGGTGGGCGCGGATCTGGATCATCTGGCGGGGCTGGACAACTTCTGCTGGTGCGATCCTGTGAAGTCCGCCAAAACGCCGGACGGAGAATACAAACTGGCTCAGCTGGTCCGGGCCAACATGGCGATTTACGACTACACCACGGCTTATGGTGTGCCGTGCATTTCCGGCAAGGACAGCATGAAAAATGATTATTCCATAGGCCTTACGAAAATCTCCGTCCCGCCGACACTGCTCTACTCCGTGATCGGTAAAATCAGGGACGTGCGAAAAGCCGTGACCATGGATGCCAAGCGACCGCAGGACCTGGTTTATATCCTTGGCGAAACCCGGGATGAACTGGGCGGATCTGAATGGTTTGCTCAAAACGGCTCGGTGGGAAGCAAAGTGCCGCAGGTGGACGCTAAAAAAGCGATGAAGCTTTATCGTGCATTGCATAAGGCGATCACGGCGGGCCTGGTTGCCTCATGCCACGACTGTTCTGACGGAGGCCTGGGCGTCGCGCTTGCCGAAACCGCGTTTGCCGGAGGGATGGGAATGCACATCGACTTAAAAGACGTTCCCTATCGGGGGAAGAAGCGCAACGACTACATTTTATTTTCCGAGACGGCCAGCCGATTTGTCGTGACCATTCATCCCAAGGATCAAAACAGGTTTGAAAAGATCATGGCCGGAAATGTTTTTTCGGAAATCGGCTTTGTTTCGGCCGACGGACTGTTTGAGGTTGCAGGAATCAAAGGCCGGCCGATTGTTAAAGACAAAATCAATAGATTGAAAGAAGCCTGGCAAAAGCCGCTTAATTTTTAAGACAGGATGAAACGATATGTCCCGCAAAGTGAAAGCCATCGTATTGACCGGCAACGGCACCAACTGTGAAATGGAAATGGCGCATGCCTGCAAGCTGGCCGGTGCCGACATGGTTGATATTGTGCATATCAGCGAACTGCTTTTCGGAGAGAAGAAACTTTCCGGCTATAATTTTTTAAATCTTCCGGGAGGCTTTCTCGACGGCGACGATCTGGGTTCCGCCAAGGCCGGGGCCAACCGCTTTCTGCATGCGCCCATTTCAGGTGCTGATGAAATGCTCATCGAAGAGTTGCTGAAATTCATCAATGCGGGCGGCCTGATCCTGGGGGTCTGCAACGGTTTTCAACTGATGGTGAAACTGGGACTGTTGCCCGCTCTTGACGGCAATTTCACGAAACAGAGCACGACGCTGACCTTCAATGATTCAGGACGTTTCGAAGACCGCTGGGTGTACCTCAAAGCCAACATGCAAACTCCCTGCGTGTTCACCAAAGAAATTGATCTTGTGTATTACCCCGTGCGTCACGGCGAAGGAAAGTTTGTTGTGGAAAGCGCATCCGTGCTGGCAGAGATGGAAAAGAAAAACCTTGTCGTGTTTCGGTATTGCAATGGAGAAGGTTCTATCACAATGGACTATCCTGACAACCCCAACGGATCAACTCATGCCATTGCCGGCATCTGCAATGAAACAGGCCGACTCTTTGGACTGATGCCGCATCCCGAAGCATTCCTGCATCGCACAAACCACCCCCGCTGGACACGGGAATCCCTTCCCGAAGAAGGCCAGGGATTGGCCATTTTCCAAAACGCGATAAATTTTATCCGCAGCGCAGAATTTTAATTCCATTACAGGTACTTATTGCAGCTAAGATATTCTTGACATTAGGGGCCGCGTTTCCTATAGTTTTTACGAAAGTAAATTCTTTTCAAAAATGGGAATCCTCATGGGAATTTTTGAGAATATTTATTTCAATTTTTTTTCCATCGGCGCGCTAATCCCCACCTTGTTCCATCTGACCATTGTGATTTTTCTTTTCAATATTCCCGACAAATCCAAGGCGACATTTCATTTGGGCCTTGCTTTTTTGTTCCTCACTATTTTTAATTTTGCCTATTTCTTTGCCGCCAGCATTTATCATCCTTTTGGCGCTTATCATCGGTGGGCAACGGTGGGGGTAATCTTGCTGGCGGAAACGCATTCTATTCTTTTTCTTTTACATTATCCGGAGGATGCTGATCCCAAAACAGCCAAAACACTCCTTTCCCTTCTGTACATCATTTCTTTTATTGTCACGGCCATATTCTTTTACGTGACCATTCATTCACAAAAAATCTATCATTTTGACGGTCATTACTGGGATTTTTCAGCCGATAAGATCAGTGAAGTCATTGGTCTTATCATCATGTTCTATATCTTTTTATTCGCCATTGTTTTTATCTATAAAATAGTCCTGGTAAAAGGATGGGAACGACTGATCATCTTGTTAATCGGTCTGGCATATCTTGCCGGAACGATTATTCCTTCTGTCACCAATGTTCTAAGCCGGGAGGGGTTGTTAGACAGGGAAGTTTTTCAAATGACATGGGCAATGGTGAATGTTTTGGGGTTTTTCTTCGTTTCCATTATTTATATCAACAGCACCCGTGATAAAACGACCCTGGTAACTAAAGTCATTAGTATTAGTTTAGTCACCTTTCTAATGATTCTACAAGGCATCAGCTATTTCTTTTTGACCGACAAAGAATTTGCCTTTGATGAAATCCACCGCCAGCAAACATACCGTATTATTTCAGACTCAAAATACAGACCGTCGGATCTTTCATATGTGATATTATACCATGCCGACTCGGATGTAATGAATATACCGGCTGATCTTCAAACCAAAGGCATCGATGCCAGTCTGATAAAAAGAAATTTTCAGAATACATATTTCATTGAAAAAATGAATGAATGTATCGATACCAATTCATTACGTCAATTCCTCAGGGTGTCTGAGCAGAAATATCCTCATCTGAAGGGATACACGCAATCACTGGATCACTACGTTATAACCCACAACGATATCGGCAATCATATGGGTGATGATCTTAAAGCATATCTAACCAGGATTGATTTTTATGTATCTTACTATAATCGAAGGATCCAGAAACTGACGGATGACAATTTCCGGGCTGAGTTAATGAAATTATTGACATCTGTTGACCCATCCATGCGTGATTTTAAAACCGTCATCATTAATCATCTTGATTCAAGTTCATTAAACGGAAAAGCTCTTAAGCATGAAATCCTGCAATATTTTCAGCCGCTGCATTCATCAGGAAAAAGATTCTACAGGAAACTCCAGACTGAAGGAGATAATTCAGTTGCCTTTATGTATCAGGAACCGTCACAGAACATCATATATGAACTGGGGTTTGACTATGTAAAATATCGTCAATACATTCATCCCGCCGCAACGGAATTGATTCTGATGCTCATAGGCCTGCTGATATTTATATTATTGGTCTTTAGAATCTTTTTCCTGGGTACGTTGCTCTATCCACTCAGAGTGCTTATTGAAGGGCTTCGTCAGGTTTACATCGGCAACTTAAACGTCAAAGTATCTATCCGGGGAGGCGATGAATTAAGCTACCTTGCGCGTGCTTTCAACATGATGGTAAATGCTATTCAGAAATCTAATTTCGAATTAAATGAGGTTCGTCTTTATCTGAAAAATATTTTTGATTCCATGCCGTCCATTCTAATCGGTGTTGATTCAGACGGAAAGGTAACACAGTGGAACATGGAAGCTGAAAAAGTAACCCAATTAAGCGAAAAAGAAGCCTGTGGTAATGACATCGAAAAAATTATGCCCCAGTTTTCCGCCTATCTCCAGAACATCCAGGAAGCCATCAAGGAAAAGAGCCCCAAGAAGTTTGAAAAAGTGAATTATACAGTCGAGGGTAAAACCCGATTATACGATATTGTTGTATATCCGCTCATTGCCAACGGAATTCAAGGGGCGGTTATACGTGTGGATGATATCACGTCGCGCGTGCAGTTTGAAGAGATGATGATTCAGTCGGAGAAAATGGCATCTGTTGGCGGTCTCGCGGCGGGCATGGCGCATGAAATCAATAACCCCATCAGCGGTATCATGATGGCTGCCCAGAATATTTTGAGACGCGTTTCCAATAAGCTCAATACAAATATTCAGGCCGCTCAAGAAGTAGGCACAAATATCGATGTTATCGCTAAATATATGGAGAAACGCCAGATTACTTCCATGTTAGGTGGAATTATGGAAATGGCTGATCGTGCCTCAAAAATCGTTTCCAATATGCTGAACTTCAGCCGGAAGAGTAAATCCGAAATGGTTCCGGAGGATCTTGTCGATCTGGTCGATAAAACAATTGACCTTGCAGCAAAAGATTATGACCTGAAAAAACAATTTGACTTCAGGCACATTGAAATTAAGAAAGAGTATTCGCAGTTGCTTCCCAAAGTTACATGCATTGCCACTGAAATCCAGCAAGTCATCCTGAATCTTTTAAAAAACGCCGCTCAAGCCATGTCCCATAAAACTTATATTAATGATAAACCGAACATTAAAATCTCCATTTTTCAAAAAAATGATATGGTAATTGTGGTAATTGAAGACAATGGCCCCGGTATGGACGAAGATGTGCGCAAGCGCATCTTTGAGCCTTTTTTTACCACAAAGGATGTAGGCATCGGCACGGGACTCGGCCTTTCGGTATCTTATTTCATCATTACAAATAATCATGGCGGCACGATAGAAATAAAATCACAGAAAGATAAAGGATCGGCATTTATTATCAAACTACCCATCTCACATTAAGGGGGGTCAAATGGACATCTCAAATATCAAAGTGTTGGTGGTCGATGATGAAATTTCGGTTTGTTCGAACATTGCCGCTTTTTTGGAGGACGAGGGATTTACTGTTTTTTCCGTTGTCAGCGGGGAAGAAGCGTTGGATCTTCTTTTAAAACAAGAAATTGATGTTGCCATTATCGATATGCGGCTTCCGGGAATAGACGGAGATGCGCTCATTCTCAAAGCACACGAAGTTCAGCCGGTATTAAAGTTTATCATTCATACCGGCTCCATCAATTATTTCATTTCAAAAACGCTCGAAGAAATCGGCGTAAAGAACGAACAGATTTTTAGAAAGCCTTTAATGGATATGAGTGTTTTAACCCAAGGCATATTAAACCTCCTGGAAGGAAAAACATAATTTCATGAAGGTTCTTATCATAGACGACGAGAGCGTTGTCAGAAAAAACTTCATAGTTCGTGGTCAAGATTGCCTTGACACACCAAAGCACCTTTCCTATACTTCGCGTACATGAATAAGGATGCGTTGACATGACGAAAATGACTCTCAAGCGAAAGATTATCGGCCTTGCCGTACTGGCGGCCGTTTTACCGGTTGTTGTCATGATGATCCTCATGGCATCGTTCGAAGCATCCATCTCGGAGATGACATCGAAAGAGTTAAGCGATGTCGCCAGGGCAAATATGGCCCAGATTGCGCGGGATGTTTATGCGCTTTGCGAAACGTCAAATAACCTCATCCAGAAAAAAATCAACAACGGCCTGAATATCGCCGGAAACATCCTGAAACAGCATAAGGGCATAGAATCGGCAAAAGAAACGGTCGTTTGGAATGCCGTCAATCAGGTGACCCGGCAAACACAGAAGGTTGAATTGCCCAGGTTGATGGCAGGCGGGGTCTGGCTTGGCCAGAACCGTGATCTGGCAATCCCCACCCCCATTGTTGATGAAGTGGAAAAACTTGTCGGCGTTACCTGCACGATCTTTCAGCGCATGAACGATCGGGGCGACATGTTGAGGGTTGCAACCAACGTGGAAGACCTTGAAAAAAAACGCGCCATCGGCACTTACATACCGGCCGTTGTACCGGATGGAACAGACAACCCGGTTACCGCGGCAGTCCTGAAGGGTCAGTCATACCGCGGGCTCGCCTATGTGGTCAATACCTGGTACCTGACCGCTTATGAACCGATTACAGACAAAGCGGGAAAGATTATCGGCATGCTTTACGTGGGCGAGAAACTGGAATCCGTGGCATCGCTCAGAAAAGCAATCATGGAAATGAAAGTGGGAAAGATAGGTTACGTGGGCGTCATCGGCGGCAAGGGTGAGCACAGAGGCCGTTACGTTATTTCGAAGGACGGCGCACGCGACGGTGAAAGCATCTGGGACCAGAAAGACATACACGGCAACAACACCGTCCAGACGATTGTTGCCAATGCCCTGAAGCAGCCAAAGGGCGAGGTCTTTTATCATGAATACATCTGGCAGAATCCCGGTGACCCCGAGCCCAGAAAAAAGGTTTCATCCGTGATCTATTTCGAGCCCTTTGACTGGGTGATCGTGGCGGGAACCTATGAAGATGATTTTTTCGGGCCCATCGGCCATGTCCATAAAATGATTCAATCCCAATTCGTGAAACTGATCCTGGCGGGGCTGCTGATTATCCTCGTTTCGGTGCTGCTTGCCGTGTTTCTGGCGCGGCGCCTCACCAATCCCCTGGAGCTGACAACAAGCCTGGCACAGAAGATTGCAACCGGAGACATTCAAAAAACGCGGGAGGAATTGGCAGGGGCTCAGGCGGCACGGATTATCCAATCAGGAGATGAAACAGGGGAGCTCCTCAGCGCATTCCAGACCATGACGGGTAATCTGGATTCCCTGATCGGCCAGGTCCATCGGTCGGGTATCCAGGTAACAACATCTGCCACGGAAATTGCCGCTTCGGCGCGGGAACTGGAGTCCACCGTCGCCCAGCAGGCGGCATCCACGACCCAGGTAACGGCCACCAGCCGCGAGATATCCGCTACGGCAGACGATCTTGCCCAGACAATGGACAAGGTTAATGTCTCTCTCAATGATACCATCGGGATGGCTGAATCAGGCCGCAAGGACCTCACCCACATGGAAGGGGCCATGAGGGAACTGGTTAAAGCCACCTCATCGATCTCCTCAAAATTATCGGTTATTAATGATCGGGCCAACAAGATATCCCATGTAGTCACCACCATCAATAAAATCTCCGATCAGACGAACCTTCTGTCCTTGAACGCCGCCATCGAAGCGGAAAAGGCCGGTGAATTCGGGAGGGGATTCTCCGTTGTCGCCCGCGAGATCAGCCGGCTGGCCGACCAGACGGCCATTGCGACACAGGACATCGAGCGGGTTGTGGCCGAAATGCAGTCCTCTGTTGCCACCGGTGTGATGGAGATGGAAAAATTTGCCGATGAAGTCAGGCGCGGCGTGGAAACCGTGGCGGTTCAGAGCGGTCAGCTGACCACGATCATCGACCAGGTGCGCCTGCACGGTCCGCAGTTTACCGTTGTAAAGGACGGCATGTACGGCCAGTCCCAGGGTGCCCAGCAGATCAGCGATGCCATGGGACATTTATCCCTTGCGGCCCAGCAGACAAAGGAATCACTTCATGAATTCAAACTGGCGACGGAGCAGCTCAACGAGGCCATCGCGGGCCTTCAGTCAGAGGTCTCCCGGTTCAGAATCAGCTCCTGATCGGAAATTATCATGCTGCTACTTCAGTTTCAAGCCGGGACGGATCGCTACGGCCTTGATATTGAACAGGTGATCGAAGTATCCTCCCTTGTGGCCCTGAGGGCCGTTCCCCATGCGCCGCCTCAAGTTGCCGGAACCTTCAATTACCGGGGAACGCTCACTCCCGTCGTCGACATGACCGCGC
The DNA here is from genome assembly GCA_039679815.1 of Smithella sp. Classification (GTDB taxonomy): domain Bacteria; phylum Desulfobacterota; class Syntrophia; order Syntrophales; family Smithellaceae; genus UBA8904. The sequence continues at coordinate 3,093 of JBDKUG010000151.1, read as the reverse complement.
TTCTCACCGGTGTTCCTTCCCGCCCCAGGATGAGCACGCGAATCATTCTTGTTGCGTATAAAGGAGACGACGGCCGTCCGCACACGCTGGGGCTGCTGGCCGAAGCGGTTACGGAAATGATCAGCTGTCAGAAAGAAGATCTCCAGCAGCCGGTTGTCCGCGTCAGCGGCGCCCCTTATCTGGGAGACATGATTTTTGACGCGCATGGTTCCATCCAGGTCCTGGAAATGGAGCGGCTGTTCACCCGGGATCTGCTGTTTATCCTTTTCCCGCCGGAGGTAGCAAACGGATGAAAACGCCACCTGCCATCGGACGGTTCCTCGATGAATCCCTCAAAATGGATGAGGATGCAGTGGGGAAAGGAGCGGTCAGCCGCGCCATTCAGGAGGCCATGCGGGAGGAAGGCATCTCTGACCCGCACGTCTATGAAAAGTTATTTGTGTCATCGCAGGATGTCCGCCAGCGCTTCATTAATGCCGTTGTCGTCGGGGAAACCTGGTTCTTTCGTGACAGGGGTCCCTTCACCAGTCTTGCGCGCCACGCCCGGGAAATACAAAATGATCTATCAGTCAACGTTCTGAAGATCCTGTCTGTTCCCTGCGCGTCCGGTGAGGAACCTTATTCTATTGTTATGACGCTTTTCAATGCCGGTCTGGCTCCGGCATCTTTCAGCGTCGATGGTGTGGATATCAGCACCCGTGCGCTGGACAGCGCCCGCCGCGCCTCTTATGGAAGCGGATCCTTTCGGGGAAACCTCGGAGAGGAATTTGCCGGATTTTTTGAAGTGACGCCTCACGGCCGTCTGCTGTCCAGGCAGGTGGTAAAACAGGTAACCTTTCATCATGCAAATCTGCTGTTGCCGGGAAGCCTTGCCGGACAAGGACCGTTCTCGGTCATCTTTTGCAGGAATCTGCTGATCTATATGACTTCCGGGGCCCGCCGTGAGATTTTCGATCGGCTGGACCGGCTCCTTCTGCCCGGGGGAGTCCTCTTTTCCGGCCACACGGAAACCATTTTCTGGCATCAGCAGGGCTACATTCCCCTTCCCTGGGACCGTTCCTTTGCTTTGACCAAACCCGTTTCATCGAAGGCGTCAAAAAAATCGCCAACAGCCAGTGTTGCGAAGTCGTTTCCACCGTCTGCCCGCCCGCGGGATATCCATGTCCCCATGAAGCCCCGCAGGGTTTCGGCAGACAGGATGCCGGAAGCCGGTGCCCCGGATGTTTCTCCTGCAGCGGCGGTGGCTGCCGAGAAAAAGAAAGGGGTTGGCCCTGTCAGGGAAAGCGTTAAACCGTTCATTGACGAGCAGTTTCAGGAGGCGCGCCGTCTGGCCGATCAGGGCAACATGGAGCGCGCTATGCATCTTTGTCAGGAATGTGTGCAAAAGAGCGGGCCGGCGGCAGATATTTACTGCCTGATGGGGATCATCCACATGGCCGGGCAGGATTTGAAAGGAGCTGAAGATTGTTTTCTCAAGGCAATTTATCTTGATCCCGGCAACTACGAGAGCCTTATCCATATCAGCTTTCTATATCGTCAAAAAGGGGATCAGGGGAAAGCGGCTCTCTACATGGACCGGGCCGGCAGACAGGCGGACCGCCGGGAAAACAACATGGGAAACGATAAAACACATTCCATAGCACAGACGGATGAAAACGTTACGGCAGGAAGAATGGATCAAAAACATGGGAAGTAGCGCGGGATATTGCTGGAAGGAAAAAGGAATCTTTGGTGACGGATCGTGCCCGGAACTGGTGCACCTGATCCATTGCCGCCGGTGCCCGGTCTATGCTGCCGTAGGAAGACAGCATCTGGATCAGGAGATGCCGGGCGGATTCCTGGAAGAACGGACGTCTGTTATGGCTCAGCCCAAGGAGTCGGTCAGACTGGACACCATATCCGTCATGGTTTTTCGTCTGTCCGGGGAGCGCTTTGCCCTGAAGACCATTTTTTTCCAGGAAGCGGCGGAACCGGTTCGTTACCATACTCTGCCGCTGAAGGTTAATCGTGTGTTCCGGGGAATTGCCAATATCAACGGCGAGCTTTTGCTTTGTATTTCGATTGCACACCTCCTGGAGCTGACGTTTGACAGTCCCGCCGATTCAGCGCCTGTAACCTATGAGAGAATGCTGGTGGTGGGGCGTGATGGACAGCGCTTTGTGTTTCCCGTCGAGCAGATCCTGGGAGTCCATCGGATCGCCCTGGAAGATCTGGGAGAAGTCCCGGCCACACTGTCGCGTTCCGCAAGGGCGCTGACCAGGGGAATATTCCTGCTCAATGGCCGTCCTGTAGGTCTTCTGGACGAAGACAGGCTTTTCCCCGCCATGACGAGGAGTCTCAACCAATGACCGCTTCAGCAACTATTTCTGTCGATCCCCTCATGATGGATCTGTTCCGTGTGGAGTTGGAAAACAACACCCGAACCCTGGAGTCCGGTCTGGTTACGGCTGAACGGGACCAGACACCGGAGCGGATTGAACCCCTCATGCGGGCGGCCCATTCCATCAAGGGAGCCGCGCGGATTGTCGGTTTGAATGCCGCTGTCACTTTAGCTCATGCCATGGAGGATGTCCTGTCTACAGCCCAGCATGGGAAAATAACGTTGACGGCTGATGCGGTCGATAGGCTCCTGAAGGGAAATGATTTTTTTGCGGCGCTTGCTCGCCTGGAAGTCAGTGAACTGATCGCCGCCCTGGAAAAGGGAACCGATGAGATTCAGTCTCTGTCAGGTCAACTCAGAGCCCTGCTGTCAATGCCTCCCGAAGCCCGCCAGGAAACCGGGGCAGCGAAACCCACCGCTGTGGAGACAAAACGAGGGAGTGCGGATTCAGCAATATCCGCATCAACGCCTGCCGTTTCCCCTGACACTGCTAAAACAGACATTCCTTGCGAGCCGGTGACAGCAGCTTCCCCTTCAGAGGATGCCTGCCCGGGCCTTCCTGCCATCCAGCCGGTTTCCCGTCCTGGTGTAGTGCAGGATAAAGGAGAAGGGGGTCTGGTTCGCGTCCGTTCGGAAAATATGAACAGGCTCATGGCTCTGGCCGGCGAATTCCTTGTCCAGACGCAGTCCGTCAAAACAGTCTATCAAAGCCT
>JBDKUG010000098.1:0-14290 GCA_039679815.1 Smithella sp. | reverse complement strand
AGAACGGAAATCGTTCCACGACGAAAATCGCCAAGGTTGCTCATTCTCTCATAAAGATGTCCACGCTTCTCTTCTAAACTCTCTATAGTTTCTTGCATTGTACACCTCCTATAATCTGTCTGCTTATACTGCATACAGATTATAGGAGGTCCTATCAATATTGTCAATGCTTTTATCGCTTTCGCACTACTTTTTTGTCGCAGACCCTTTTGATATCTTCATATAGCATAATACTGTCTGTTGACCTCAGGCAATCCCGTCTATATAATTAACAATAAGGCAATTGCCCTGATATTATAGAAAGATTGTTAAACATGGCAAAAATAAAATGGAATATGGTCTGGGGTATTGGAATCACTTTAGTTTTTCTTGTCCTGCTGGCCATTCGGCTGGATTTTTTTAAGGATCAGCCCCCCATAACAGTCCCATTAAGTCCAAAGGCTGAAATTGCACGTCAGCCCGAATCCTGGATGAATATTTATCAAAACAGGAAAAAAATCGGCGTTATTCGCCGCACATTCCATGCACTGGAAAATGGCCGTTTTCAGACGACGGAAAACGTCACCATGCAGGTCAATACGATGGGCATTACCCAAGCGTTTAACTTGTCCACGGAAACGGAACTTAATCCCGACATGACCTTCTCCTCATTTAATTTTCAACTCAACTCAAGTTTATTCCGTTTCAACGCCCGCGGATACATCAACAAAGATAAACTCATTTTATATGCCGGACTTCCCGACGCAGAAGAAAAAACCATTCTCCCGATTAGCGACGTTCCCCATATCAGCGGCAACATTTATGAAGCAGCATTCCGGGCAGGCCTTGAGAAAGATCAAACCTCTTCTTTCAGCATTTTTGATCCATCCACTCTGGGCATCCGCAAAATATCAGTGACCCGCAACGCGGATGAAGTAATCCCGATCATGGGAAAGCGTGTCCTGACACAAAAATTCTGCGCCGATTTTATGGGTGCCAAAAATTGTGCCTGGCTGGCCAAAGACGGCGATGTATTGAAAGAATCCGGTATTCTGGATCTATCCATGGAAAAGGTCAGCGCCGAACAGGCAGGTGAAGGATTTGCAATGGACAACGCCGTTGATTTTACGCAAGTCGCCTCAATTCCTTCCAATCAAAAACTTACTGACCCGGCAAGTTTAACTGAAATATCAATCAAAATCAGCAATATTAGTCATTCTGGTCTGATGCTCAACGGCGGTCGTCAAAGATTTCATCAGGATATTCTGACCATTTCGCGGGAATCAATTCCCACGGAGACTGCCTCCGATACGAAAATGCCGCCTTTTTTCCAGCAATTTCTGCAACCCTCACCCTTAGTACAGAGTGACCACCCGCAAATAAAAGCCGCGGCAGAGACTATTGTCTCACCCGGGGATTCCCCCTCTGACAAAATGCGTAAAATCGTTGCCTGGGTCTATAAAAATATCCAGAAAAAGCCCGTGTTATCCGTGCCAAACGCATTGGAGGTTTTAAAAAACAGGACGGGCGACTGCAATGAACACGCGGTTTTAACCGCCGCCCTGCTGCGATCCGCCGGAGTACCGGCCCAGATTGAAACAGGGCTGGTTTATCTCAACGGCCGTTTTTATTATCATGCCTGGAACCTTGCCTATGCTGGACAATGGGTGACCGCCGATGCTGTTTTCAACCAGATTCCCGCCGATGTGACACATATCCGCCTGGTGCGCGGTGAAGGCAGCCAGCAACTGGATTTGCTGGGCGTCATGGGTAAAATAAAACTGGAGGTTATATCAACAAGATAATGATTGAACTCAAACAACTCACCAAGGATTATGGAACGACGCTGGCTGTCGATAATTTGAGTTTACGTGTAGCTGCCGGAGAAATTTATGGATTTATCGGGCCTAACGGCGCCGGCAAAACCACAACCATCCGCATGATGGGCGGTATTATCGAACCGACAGCGGGACGTATCATGATTTCCGGTATCGACATTCACAAAGAACCTGTTGCCGCCAAAAAGATTATCGGTTTTGTACCGGACAGACCGTTTCTGTATGAAAAACTGACCGGCATGGAGTTTCTTAAATTTGTAGGCGATCTATATCATGTCGACCTTCAGCATCTCTATCGAAAATCGGAAGAGCTTTTAAAACAATTCTCTCTATGGGACTGGGCGAATGAAATCATTGAAGCCTATTCTCACGGAATGAAGCAAAGACTGATTATTGCGGCGGCGCTGCTCCATGATCCAAAAGTGATGGTCATTGATGAACCGATGGTCGGTCTGGATCCCGAAGCCGTACGAATGGTCAGGGATATTCTCAAAGGATTGGCCGCACAAAATGTAACTGTCTTCGTCTCCACACATACCCTGAGCCTGGCCGAGGATCTGTGCGATACAATCGGCGTTATCCATAAAGGAACTCTCATCGCTGAAGGCACGGTTGCCGAATTGAACCAGGCCGCAAAAACCGGCGAAGCCAGGCTGGAAGAAGTTTTTCTGACATTAGTAAGGGAAGTATAGTCCCATGAAAAATACCGCATGGACATTATTGACCCCCCGACTGCTTTCCGCGAGGCCCGGTGTGCAAAACAACCGCCGGTCACGTTTTTTCTTTTTTTTGTTCATCGGCCTGATTTTCTGGACAGGGGCGTTCCTGATCTTTTACCGGGTATTGACCTATTTCCAGAGCGTACAGGATTTTGGCGATATTCTGGCCATCAAGCTTCTTTCCATGATGATCGTTACCTTCTTCACCCTTCTTCTTTTCAGCAGTATCATCAACAGCCTGTCCCATCTGTATTTAAGCCGCGATTTGTCTCTGCTGCATTCCCTGCCGGTTTCGATGGTGGATATTTTCAGATCAAGGTGGCTTATCAGCGCCTTTGATTCATCCTGGATGGTGGTTGCTTTCAGCCTTCCCGTTTTTTTATCCTACGGTCTGGTTTATCATGCCGGCATTTTTTATTATCTGATCACGTTTGCCGCTATTGTCTGCATGTGCCTGATCGCCTCAGGCCTGAGCAGCATGGTTGTTTTGCTGGGGGCCGCAATACTTCCCGCAGGGAAAATACGAACTCTTTTTGTCATCCTGGGAGTTTTGCTGGCGGTGCTGCTCGTCGTTGTTTTGAGAATGATCCAACCGGAACAGCTCGTCAATCCGGATAGTTTTGCTTCAGTTGTGCTGTATTTGAATTCCATGCAGGCGCTCAGTCTGCCTTATCTGCCGACAACCTGGATAACAGATGCAGTTCGTTTTGCACTGAAAAGCGAATGGAGCGGCTCTGTATTGAACCTGGCACTTTCGGCCAGTTGTGTTTTGTTCCTTCTCTTCATAAACGAAACAACTGCGGGTGCCATTTATTTCCGCGGTTTCTCGCGCGCTCAAACGACAGCCAAAAGGCTTTTCAAACCGGTTACATTCAGCGGCCACAGCTGGGAAGGCCTGTTTAATTTTCTTTCAAGACCGGCCAGGGCGTTCGCCGTCAAGGAGCTGCGATCGTTCTTCAGGGATTCCACTCAGTGGCCGCAGCTTTTTCTCATCTGCGCGCTGATCGTGATTTACCTGTATAATTTCTCCGTCCTGCCCCTGGATCGCTCACCGATCAAAACCGTCTATCTGCAAAATGTATTTTCTTTTTTAAATGTGGGTCTTTCGGCCTTTGTTCTTTCGGCAATCGCCGCCCGATTTGTCTTTCCTGCAGTCAGCATGGAAGGTGAAGCCTTCTGGATTATTCAATCGGCGCCTGTTTCGATGAAAACATTTCTCTGGATCAAGTTTTTTCTCTACTATCTGCCGCTGCTTTTTCTCACGGAAACGCTCATCATCGCATCGAATATTCTGTTGAGGGTTACACCATTCATGATGTTTTTATCCGTCCTGACGATATTTTGCCTGGTTCCGGCAATCGTCGCGCTGGCTGTTGGACTGGGTGCGCGCTACCCTGATTTCAAATCCGAAAATCCTGCAATGTCGGCTACCAGCTTCGGGGGACTGCTTTTTATGCTCCTCAGTTTCGGCCTGATCGCTTTAGTCATTATCCTTGAGGCGGGGCCGGTTTATAGAATCTTTATGGCCAAATTGCACGGCCAAAACTTATCCTTGCCGCAAATCATCCGGTTAGTTCTATCCTTCTCTTTTGCTCTGTTTCTCTGCATATTTGCGGTATTTTACCCCATGAAACTGGGTGAAAAACATCTGCTCAAAAGATAGATGTCCGCCAGCCTGTTTCCAAATCTCCTGAAATCGACAGAAGTGGAAAATTACCTTGATTTTCGCTGCCGGATAGGCTAAACATCCCCGCATTCTGTATGAACCTGTTTCAGCAGATCTTTTTGCTGATCTTGTTGAGATATCGAAAGGAGTTTTCATGGCAAAGTACGAATCCAAATCTCTCAGAAATGTGGCTGTAATCGGCCACGGTGGAACAGGCAAAACCTCTCTTTGTGAATCCCTGTTATATGTTTCCGGGAAAAATGAGCGCCTGGGACGCGTTGATGACGGTTCATCCACCATGGACTTTGAACCGGAAGAGCAGAAAAAACGTGTTTCCATATCGTCCGCGGCCAATTTTGTTGAATGGGATAAACATAAAATCAACATCATCGATACGCCGGGCGACTCCAACTTTACCTTTGACATCAAGTGTTCGATCAGCATTGTGGACAACGTGGTGGTGGTGATGGATTCAGTGGGCGGTGTCGAATTCCAGACGCAAAAAGTCTGGGAACTGGCCAACGAATATTCCCTCCCCCGTATGATCTTCATCAATCGCATGGACCGTGAAAGGGCCGATTTCAACAAGGTGCTGGAAAGCATCAAAACCAAACTCAAGAAGAAGGCAACCCCCGTCTGCCTGCCCATCGGCGCGGAAGATAAATTTCAGGGGCTTGTCGATCTCATTTCAATGAAAGCCTATACATTCAGCGACAACAAAGGCGTCGGCAAAGCATCCGAAATCCCGTCGGATTTGATGGATGAAGCAAATACGCTTCGAGCATCCATGGTGGAAGATATCGCGGAAGCCGATGACGAACTGATGAACAAATATCTGGAAGCCGGTGAACTTTCCGCCGATGAGCTTAAAACCGGATTGAAAAAAGGTGTCCTGTCTGGCAGCGTGATTCCTGTAATATGCGGTTCAGCCGTCAAAGGCATCGGCGTTACCATGTTGATGGATCTGGCCGTCAGTTCATTCGCTTCACCCGTTGATCGCGGACCTGTGAAAGGTCATAAACCGGGCACGGACAGCGTTGAAGAAAGACAGCCGTCGGAAGATGCTCCTTTTTCCGCCATTGTTTTCAAAACCATCGCCGATCCTTACGCCGGACGCCTGACGTTGTTCCGGGTTTATTCCGGCAAACTTAATTCTGATTCCGCTGTTTACAACTCTTCTAAAAAAATCACTGAAAAATTCGGGCATATATTCTTTCTGGAAGGCAAAAACCAGAAACAGGCGGAAGTACTTATTCCCGGAGACATCGCCGGCGTCGCCAAATTGAAGGAAACCGTTACCGGCGATACCCTTTGCTTCGAAAAAGCGCCCATTGTCTTCGAAAAAGTAGCCATTCCGCCGCCGATCATGTCTTTTGCCGTAGAACCCAAATCACGCGGCGACGAAGACAAGATTGCTTCTTCCATCCATCGCCTGACGGAAGAAGACCCGACCATTGTTTTCTCACGCAATGTTCAGACCAAGGAAATGATTCTCTCTGGTATGGGACAGGTGCATATTGAAGTCAACGTGGAGAAAATGAGACGAAAATTCGGCGTTGAAGTCAACCTGAACACACCGAAAGTGCCCTATCTGGAAACGATCAAGGGCAAAACAAACGTACAGGGACGATACAAGAAACAGTCCGGTGGACGCGGCCAGTTTGGTGATTGTACGATCGACATTGAACCACTGCCGCGCGGTGGAGGCTATGAATTCCTGGATAAGATCGTTGGCGGCGTTATTCCCGGGCAATACCGCCCGGCCGTAGACAAAGGCATTCAGGAAGCTGCAGCCAAAGGTGTGATCGCCGGTTACCCCGTGGTAGACTTCAGAATATCGCTGGTTTTCGGCTCTTACCACACAGTCGATTCATCGGAAATGGCTTTTAAAATTGCCGGCTCCATGGCGTTTCAGAAAGGCGTCATGGAATGTCAGCCGATTCTTCTGGAACCCATAGTGAATATTGCCATCGAAGTCCCGGATGAATACATGGGCGATGTCATTGGTGATCTCAACAGCCGACGCGGACGAGTTCTGGGTATGGACACGAACGGCACCAACCAAATCATTAAAGGTCAGGTCCCCCTTGCGGAAATTTTAAAATACGCCCCTGATCTGCGCTCCATGACCAGCGGCCGCGGCAATTTCACCTATACCGATTCGCATTATGAAGAAGTTCCTTCCTACATCGCGGATAAAATTATTGCCGAATCCAAAAAAGAAGCAGAAGCGTAATCCTTCATGTTCAATGCAGTCGTGATAACAGTGAGCGATAAAGGCTCTCAGGGCAAAAGGCAGGATTTAAGCGGCCCCGCAATTGCAGAAATGCTTGCGGAAGCCGCTGTTGAAGTAAAACATACCCTCATCATTCCCGACGAAGTAGACCAGATACAAAAAGCGATTATTCAATTTGCCGATGTGGAAAAAATGGATTTGATTTTGACCACGGGCGGAACAGGGGTCAGCCCCCGGGACCTCACACCGGATGCCACGCTGAAAGTTCTGGATAAAGAAATTCCCGGCATGGCAGAAGCCATGCGCATCGCCAGTATGAAAATTACGCCCCATGCCATGATTTCCAGAGCGATAGCCGGCATTCGGGGTCATTCGTTAATCATCAACCTCCCCGGAAGCCCCAAAGGCGCCACGGAGAATCTTGCTGTTGTCCTGCCGGCAATTCCACATGCGATCGAAAAAATAAAAGGTGACGACCGCGACTGCGCTATATCGCCATAGAAAACGATTATCGGCGGGCATTCGCCTCCCTGAGATATTACGGCAGATGATGGGAACGTGGTCGATTTACTGCGTGTGATCATTCACCGGCATGGTGATATCGTTGTCTTTCAGAAACTGTAGAGCGTTCCGAATGTGCGTTCCGGGCCAGTAAATCTTTCCACAGCTCTCGCAACGATTATATCGGTCATAATTTTCGTAAACAAAAGGCGGAACCAGATCATGAACATCCCATCGCCTGGCCGGATGCAGCTTTGAATTGCAGATCAGACAAATTTTGTACATGTTTTCGTAATCGATTTTTAATGATAGTTTACGGATAACAAAACTGAGCTGCCGGCCTGTGCCTGCCGCCGGCAACAGAAACATATCCCCTGAAAACTGCCGCTCGAGCATATCTGTTCTGCGGGTCAACAGGATGCGCTTCTGGTCTTGCGCCTGCCGCATCATCGGACGGCCGGCGTGACCGTTGTAAACGACGGTGTCATACCCCAGCAGCCTGAGCCATTTAGCCAGCCCCGCGAGAGAGGCGTCGGTGATAAATTCCGGCAGTGCAGTCATGGAGACGGAGAAGGTTCGGGTGTTTTCTTGCGTTCTTCAATCATGGGCGGCGCTTCGTGGTCTCTCAGTTCCTTGCGCAGGTCCCTGACCGTTTTATTCAGTCGGCTGATCGTGCGATTCAGGCGGAATCTTTCCACGACACCCAGCAGGCCCGTAATGATCACCCCCACAAGCAGGGCAACAAAAATGAGCATATAGGCGGGAACAACGATATCCTGGATGTAGTAGTATTTGATGGTTACAGGCGCTGCATTGAACTGGGAAAAAGTCACAATAAAAAATGCAAAGAGGATCGTTAGAATTAAATAAAATATTTTCATGGCACTCAAACCTCCTGAGAATACTTTTTAAAAAGCGGTGCAAGTTTTGCGGCGGTTGTGGCCAGATCTTCCGGGACAACGCGAACATTGCCGACCACACTCATAAAATTGGTGTCACCTTCCCAGCGCGGTATCACATGAACGTGAACATGTTCGGCGATGCCGGCACCGGCAGCTTTTCCCAGATTCATGCCGACATTAAAGCCGTTCGGGCTCATCGCATCCTTCAACACTTTGACGGAGGTATCCAGAAGGGCAAATATCTCCCTGCGCTCTTCCGCAGTCAATTCTGCGATATCATCCAGGTGACGCTCGGGAATGATCATCAAATGACCATTGACATAGGGATATCGGTTGAGCATCACAAAACACGTCTTTCCTTCAAAAACGATGTAATCGTCACACCGGACCGAACATCTGCAAAACACACAACCTTCCTGCTTTTCACACACGAGATACTCCATTCGCCAGGGCGCAAACATTGTTTCCATATTTTCGGTTCCTGATCATAATCAACCACCTCGCAGCAAGCTGTCGAGGCATGAAATGAATGTTACCATTCCGTAGTAAGCTACGGAGAATCAAGGCTCGTCCCGCGTGACCGGGATCGAATAGGATCATTTGACAGTGATGATCCTGCCTGCTAAATCATTGCCCACTTCCAGGATCCCGATGCTTCTGGATTTTGCAAAGCGCTTATCGATCGCCGATCCCGGATTGAAAAAATAAACACCGTCTATACTCCTGTTCACCGGATAATGCGTATGACCGAAGACAATACAATCGAGAGGACCAAGCCTTGCCGCGATTTTTCTCTCAATCCCCTCGGATGATCCCCAGCCATGGATGAGTCCTATTTTAAACCCGTTAATCTCCATCAGCAGCTGTTCAGGAAGTTCCTCTTTTACCCGCCGGCTGTCCATGTTTCCGCAAACAGCCCGCACTTCCTTATCGCCGAAAAGTGTCAGGACTGATAATTCAACTAAATCTCCGGCATGAAAAATCATATCAACATCAGAAAAATTTTCGTCAATAATTCTCTTTAAGTTTTCATCAAAACCGGAAACATGCGTATCCGACAATACGCCTATCTTGACTCTCTTTTCATTCATCATATTTTTTGATTTATTAGCGGTAAGATCGAAAAAACACAAGTGTTATTTATAGATCCCTTACAATCAATTTGACTTTAAACACAAGCCAATATAATATAATACTTTATGAATAAGCTTGAAGAATCCTTAAATAAAATCGCAGGCAATATCCTCTGCCTTGATGAGGCTTCCCTGATGTCGCTCTGGGAGAAATATAAAACAAAAATGGAACATTTCTCTTTTTCTCCGGAATGGGAAAAAGCCGTGGTGATCTTCTCAATCATCAATTCCATCCGTGTGAAAAACGCCATTTTTAATGAACAATTAATAAAACAACAGACTGAGGAAGACACACCGCCACCAAAACGAAAACCCGGGAAACCAAACCTGCGACTGGTTAAATGATGGACAAAGATTCCGCGGCAAAACGCATCCATGAACTGCGAACTGTTCTCGAATACCATAACCGGCGTTACTATCAGCAGGATGCGCCGGAAATATCCGATGCGGAATATGACCGGTTGCTGCGGGAGCTTCAGGATCTTGAAGCTGTCTATCCCGACGACGATTTGGTGTCATCGCCAACACAACGCGTGGGAGCCGCGCCGCTTTCCAGATATGCTCCTTTCAGCCACCCGCAGGCCATGCTGAGCCTGGCCAATGCTTTTTCTTCACAGGAGATTCTCGATTTTGATTCGCGTATCCGGCGTCTGGCAAAACTAGACAGGATAGATTACGTGGCAGAACCCAAGCTGGACGGCCTGGCCGTCAACCTCATTTACGAAGGCGGCCTTTTCAAGCACGGCGCGACACGCGGCGACGGCTTCACGGGAGAAGATGTAACACAGAATCTAAAAACCATTTCATCAATGCCTTTAAGAATAAAGCAAAAAGATTCTCTCGTCGTCCCGGAATTCATCGAAGTCCGCGGTGAAGTCTACATGGAAAAGAAGCCTTTCGCAAAACTAAATCGTCGCCGCGAGGAAGAAGGCGAAGACCCTTTTGCCAATCCGCGGAATGCGGCTGCCGGATCGCTTCGCCAGCTGGATCCAAAAGTCACGGCCCGGCGGCCCTTGAATATTTTTCTCTACGGTATCGGCACGGTACGGGGCATTCGCTTTGCCAGCCACTGGGAAATCCTGCAGACTCTTGCAGAATGGGGTTTCCCTGTCAATCCGCTGATTTGCCAGGCACAGGACATTACGGCCTGTATTGACTATTTTGAGCATATCCATTCCATCCGGCCCGGCCTTCCCTATGAAATTGACGGCGTTGTTTTAAAAGTAAACAATCTCTCCGTCCAGGAAACACTGGGCAATGTTTCGCGTTCCCCCCGCTGGGCGCTGGCCTGTAAATTTCCACCCGAGCAGGCCACTACTATGATTCGCGACATTGTGGTTGGGGTGGGTAGAATGGGCACCCTGACGCCGGTTGCAATTATGGAACCTGTCAGTGTAGGCGGCGTCATGGTCAGCCGGGCCACGCTGCATAACGAAGATGAAATTTTTAAAAAAGACATCCGAATAGGCGATACCGCTGTCATCCAGCGGGCGGGAGATGTGATCCCCGAGGTCATAAAAATCATTGAAGCAAAACGAAACGGACAGGAAAAGATATTCCGCATGCCGTCTCGTTGCCCGGAATGCGGTTCGGAAATCGTGCGCCTGCAGGGTGAAGCCGCGCATCGCTGTGTCAACCTTTCCTGTCCAGCTCAAATCAAAGAACACATCCGTCATTTCGCCTCACGCGGCGCGATGGATATCGAAGGACTCGGTGAAAAAGTTTCCGCGCAGCTTTTCGACGCACGACTAGTTAACGATCCCGCCGATCTTTATTTTCTAAAGAAAGAACAACTGCTGGGGCTGGACCGTCAGGCCGATAAATCGGCTGAAAAGCTGCTGGATGCCATTGAACGATCCAAAACCCCTTCCCTGGATAAATTCATTTTTGCCCTCGGCATTCGTCATGTCGGGGAACAGACCGCCAAAATTCTCGCCGGACATTTCGGCAGCATGGAAAATCTGATGAAAGCCCATACGGATGATTTAACCGCGCTCAATGAAATCGGTCCGGAAATAGCGCAAAGCATCGTCGAGTTTTTCGCGGAAAACAAAAACAGGAAAGTCATGGAAAAATTCCAACTGGCCGGTGTGTCCCCCCGGTCTGACGATATGGCGAGCGACACGATTCTTCAGGGAAAAGCCTTCGTTTTCACCGGATCCCTGGAAAGCATGGGAAGGAATGAAGCAAAAGCGCTGGTGGAATCACTCGGCGGCGTTGTCCAGTCGTCTGTCACAGGCAAGACATCTTATGTTGTCGCGGGCAGCGAACCGGGGTCGAAACTGGATAAGGCCCGCCAGCAGGGCATCACTATAATTAGTGAGAAAGATTTTTTAAAACTTATCGGAAAGTAGTACTTCATGAAAAAAGTTCACGTTTACATAAGCGGCAGAGTGCAGGGTGTTTTCTTCCGTGCCGAAACGCAGCGCGCCGCAGTCTGTCTCCATCTAACGGGTTGGGTGCGCAATACGGAAGACGGCCGCGTGGAAGCCGTCTTCGAAGGAGAAGACCGGGATATCGATAAAATGCTTGCCTGGTGCCAAACCGGCCCGCCTCATGCCCGTGTTGATCAGGTCATTGTTGAGGAAGAACCCTTCACAGGCGATTATCCGAATTTTAAAATTGCTTTTTGAAACCGTCTTCTCATTCCACGCCCAGCTTTTCAATGCGGTAGCGCAATGAATCAAACGTCACGTGAAGCATTTCAGCGGCTTTAGTCTTTGAGCCGTTTGTTTTTTGCAAAACTTTCTGAATGGCTCTTTTTTCGATCTTCTCCAGTTCGGCATTCAAATCGAGTCCTGAATCAGGGATATTCAAATCAATCTGCTTCTGTTCCGCGTCCTCCTCAGCCAGCAGCACCAGATTCTCGGGTAAAATGATATTCGATGTTTCCATCGCCACTCCCCGTTCAATGATGTTTTCCAGTTCGCGGATATTTCCCGGAAACGGATATTCCATCAGTAACTCCATCGCGTAAGAGGAAATCATCCTTACTTCCTTGCCGAATTCAGCAGCATATTTTTCAATAAAATGCTTCGTCAAAAGAGGGATATCTTCCTTTCTTTTCCGAAGCGGCGGCATATGAATAGGGATCACATTCAAACGGAAATACAAATCTTCACGGAATTCCCCTTTTTTAACCCGTTCCTGAAGATTCTGATTAGTGGCAGAAATAATACGGACATCCACCTTGATATCCTCAGAACCGCCAATACGGCGAAATGTCTTTTCCTGCACAACCCTGAGAAGTTTTACCTGGAGCACCGGCGGCAACTCTCCGATCTCGTCCAGAAAAACGGTCCCCCCCTTAGCCAGTTCGAAAAGTCCCGCACGATCAGCGTAAGCGCCCGTAAAAGATCCTTTCATATAACCAAACAGTTCACTCTCCAGCAAATTCTCCGGAATGCCCCCGCTGTTAATGGCCATAAACGGCATTTTAGAACGGGAGGAATTGGAATGAATAGCCCGGGCAACCAGTTCCTTGCCAGTACCGCTTTCTCCCAGAATCAGAATATTCGCCGGTGTGTTGGCTACCTTTTGAATCGTTGCAAACACTTTCCCCATTTCCCTGCTGGTGCCGATCATGCCGCAGAATAATCCTTCTTGCACTTCTTTCTTGGGAGCCTGATTTTCGCTGACCAGGCCGTTTTTCAGCAGTGCCTGCCGAACAATCTGCTTTAATTCTTCTATGCTGCCGCCCTTTTCCACATAATCATAAGCGCCTTCATGCATTGCGTTGACGGCTGTTTCACCGGAGGCATAGGCCGTAATTAAAATAACGATGGTCTCCGGCCGATGATCCTTGATCGTTTTCAGAAACTCAATGCCGTCCATCTTTGGCATTTTCAAATCGGTGATAACCAGATCAAATTTGGTTTTACGGAAGAGATTAATCGCCTTCTGGGGGTTGTCCTCGGTCATTACATCATACCCTTCTCTTTTCAAGACCTCTTCCACAACATATCTATAGTCCTGATCGTCAAGAACCAGAATTTTTGCCATACCGTGACTCCTTTTTTTATCGATGTTCGATCTTAGCTGCAGGGCAGCCAGACCGTAATGGAAGTTCCATGATTGATTCTGCTCTCTATCGCAATTTTCCCGCCATAACCGTCAACGATCCGGCTTACAATTGCCAGACCAAGCCCGGTCCCCTTTTCCTTGTTGGTAAAAAAAGGCTCAAATACTTTTTTGATATCTTTCTCTTCAATGCCGCATCCGTCATCCGTAACTTTAATCTCCGCATAGTCTTTTCTGTCTTCCAGTTTCAGCGTTCTTATTTCAAGCGATATGTTGCCGTTTTCTTCCACGGCCTGAACAGCATTGAGGATCAGGTTTTGAATAACTTGACGGACCTGTCCTTCGTTAGCGGATGCCCGGTTATTTCCAGAAGATGTTTTAGTCATTTTAATAGTCTGCGCCTGCTGATGGGCCATTTTTATATTTTCGAAAATTTCATCGGCAATCTCATCGATGTTAACAGATTCCCTTTTTTCCGGAATAGGACGGGCCAGCAGCAGA
Source organism: Smithella sp. (assembly GCA_039679815.1). Lineage (GTDB taxonomy): Bacteria > Desulfobacterota > Syntrophia > Syntrophales > Smithellaceae > UBA8904. The sequence continues at coordinate 795 of JBDKUG010000098.1, read as the reverse complement.
AAATCGCGCACAAAACTGTCCAGCTGATCTTTACCCCTCATAATGATCTGCATCAACCTCCTGTCTGTGTCCTCCAGCTTTATAGTTTGTCCCAGTAATTGAATTGAACCTGTAATAGACGCCAGGGGATTTCTCATTTCATGGGCAAGGCCTGCGGCCATTTCACCAATCAAAGCCAGTCTTTTACTTTTTTCGAGATGTTCCTCCATTCGTTTTATTTCCGTCAAATCCTGAAAGATCAGAATATGACCGATTTGTTTGCCATATTTGTCTTTCAAGGGATTGATTGAACAGCCTAAATGAACCTGTATACCTCCCCAGCGCGTAATCGTCACTTCTCTTCTGTTTTGATTCAGTTCGAATTGTTTTGCGTCAAAGAAAGAATTGAACTCCGGAAAGATTTCAAGAATCTGATGATCTTGCACTAAATGAAACTTCAAACCAGTAATCGTTTCAGCAGCCCTGTTAAACGTCTTAATGCGACCCTGCAGCGTAGTCGTCATAATACCGGTATCCACCGATTCAATGATACTGCGGAAAAGAAGATCCAGTTGATTAAAAGCGGACTCCTTTTCTTCAAGCAATGATCGTGTTTTCTTCTCCTGTTCAACCACAAAGCTGGCCAGAAACGCCAGAAGGTAAAAAGAAAAAATGTGAACGACTATTCTTACCAAAACGTCTCTTGTAATGACTGAATAATCACGGCCGACGGAATAAAGGGTGGGAATGATGTTGAAATACTCAAGCTCCAGCAGCAGTCCATAAGCGATAACGGCAAAGGAAGCAATGATCAGT
>JBDKUG010000191.1:0-51322 GCA_039679815.1 Smithella sp. | reverse complement strand
CATCCCAGTTGCATCATGAGCGCCGCGTCGGCCGGGGTCGCGATGCCACCTGCGGCGAAGTTTACAACCGGCAGGCGTCCCAGTTCTTTCACTTTGAGAGCCAGTTCATAAGGCAGACCGTTGGTTTTGGCAAATCCTGTGACTTCTTCCACCGGCATTTGTGCGAGCTGGCGGATTTCCCGATTCATGGTCCTCATGTGGCGGACCGCTTCCACAACATTTCCTGTTCCTGCTTCACCCTTGGTGCGGATCATGGCCGCGCCTTCGGCAATCCTTCGCAGGGCTTCGCCCAGGTTGCGCGCTCCGCAGACAAACGGAATCAAAAACTTTGTTTTATCAATGTGGCATTCTTCATCGGCCGGAGTCAGAACTTCGCTTTCATCAATGTAGTCTATGCGCATGGCTTCCAGCAACTGTGCTTCCACAAAATGGCCGATTCTGGCCTTGGCCATTACCGGAATGGATACGACTTTCTTGATTTCGGTGATCATCGCCGGATCGGACATTCGGGCAACTCCACCCTGTTTACGGATATCAGCCGGCACGCGTTCCAGAGCCATCACGGCAACAGCTCCCGCTTCTTCCGCGATTTTGGCCTGTTCCACATTGGTCACATCCATGATGACGCCGCCTTTGAGCATCTGCGCCAGCTGGATATTTAATTCATATCTTTTTGCATCCACTTTCAATACGCCTCCTGACTTTATAAAGAATAATCCCTAATGGTTCGAAGAAATATAATATAATTTAATCATCGGATATTAAGAATACAAATTGATTTTCGTCAAGTATAATAATTAGCTCTCTACCAGAGCATCCGAGTCTGAATACCCTGTCCGCGCAGGTATGTTTTAATTTCCCGGATGGTGTAGGTCCGGTAATGCACCATTGAGGCAATCAGTGCGGCGTCGGCTTTTCCTTTTGTCAGGACATCCGCCAGATGTCCGGGCTTTCCCGCGCCTCCGGAGGCGATGACTGGAATGTGCACATTATCTGAAATAAGAGCTGTCATATCAAGCTCATAGCCATCCTGCATGCCGTCTGCGTCGATCGAATTGAGGCAAATTTCTCCCGCGCCCAGGTTTTCAGCCTCTTTTGCCCACCACAGCACATCGATGCCGGTAAATTTTCTGCCCCCTTCAATCACGATTTCATAACCCGAAGGGGTCTGGCTGCAGACATCAACTTTCTTAACGTCCATGCCTAGAACAACACACTGGCTGCCGAACGCCCTGGCACCCTGCGCAATGATGTCCGGTTCGACCACTGCCGCCGAATTGACGCTTACTTTTTCCGCCCCGGCCCCAATGACCCTGCGCATGTCTTCCAGATTGCGGATCCCGCCACCCACCGAAAAGGGAATAAAAATGGTTTCCGCCACGCGTCTCACCACATCAATCATGATGTCGCGCTGATCCGATGATGCCGTAATGTCATAGAAGACAATTTCATCCGCACCCTGTTCATAGTACTCACGGGCGGCTTCCACCGGGTCGCCGATATCGATATTGCCCTTAAATTTAATGCCCTTTGTCAACTTGCCGTCTCGCACGTCCAGGCAGGGAATAATTCGTTTAGAGATCATTGCCCCTCCACGAGCAGAAATTCTTCAGAATCTGCAAACCGGGTCTGCCGCTTTTTTCCGGGTGGAACTGCATGGCAACCAGATTCTTGACTGCCAGCACAGAACAAAAGGTCATGCCGTAATCCGTTGTGCCTAAAACCGCCGCGTCATCAGAAGGTGAAGGATAGTAGGAGTGCACAAAATAAAATTCTGCCGCGGGATCGATACCTGCGAACACCGGATGTGCCCGTCTGAAATTTACGCTGTTCCAACCCATGTGGGGAATCTTCAAAACCTGGCCGGATGATGTTAACTGTTCAGGGAATCGTTTGGTCGAACCTGCAACCAGACCGATGCACTCGGTACCGTTTTCTTCGGAGTGATCAAGGATAATTTGAGTGCCCAGGCAGATACCCATGAGCGGCTTTCCGGATTGGAAGCAGATTTTCAACCACGCATCCAAGCCTTTTTGCTTCAGGTAAGCCATCGCCTCACCCGCCGCACCCACACCCGGAAAAATGATATGCGACGCCGAATTGAGCATTTTTGTATCATCAGTAATGATATACTCCTGCCCGATGCTGTGCAGAGCGCGCGCCACACTGGTAATATTTCCGGCGTTATAATTGATAATGGCGATCATGTCTTTAAATCCTTCGGTAACAGTCATAAACGTTTCCAAAGCTTTACTAGCAACTTTTATGCTCAAGCGCCAATATTTTTTTACACAGGGGCTTCGACGCTTCGACAGGCTCAGCGACCCTCGCTATATTCAGGCACCCTCTCTATTATCGTCCGGTCCCTGAGCTTGTCGAAGGGCGCGTTTAATCCTAAAAACAGCAGTTGAGGATCTTGCAAATCGGATAGATCTTTGAAATATAAGGGGAGTGACGGGAATTTATCTGAGGAGGGGATCACCCCATGGGTGAGTTAAGATCAGGGGGAGAAATTTTTGCGGGTTCAATCTTGCAGATTGAACCCTTGGTTGTGAGTTTAATCATGCAAAACATCTGGTTCAGTCATATGACTGAACCAGCCCGGAGAAAATTATTTCGCCTTGACGTGGTGTATCATAAGTGTTACACTTGTTTTCAAAGGAGATAAAAATATGCCTACAAAAAGCCCCAGGGTAAATGTTGTCGTTGAACCGCCACTATATAAAGCTATGTCCGATCTGGCAGCTAATGGAGGTGTCTCTATGTCCACTCTTGCCCGAGATCTGATTCGTGAGGCACTTGAATTGCGTGAAGATATTGCACTTGCGGCTCTTGCCGACAAACGGATAAAAACATTCCATAAAAAATCGGCTCTATCACACGAAGACGTTTGGAAATAATCTATGTTTTTCACTTTGCGTTATCATCAGGCCGTACACACGGAAGATTTACCGCTGATCGATCAAAAAACAAGAAACAGAATCCGCAAGGCAATTGAGGAAAGATTGCAAACTGCGCCACAAGACTACGGAGAACCATTGCGTAAGTCGCTTAAAGGCTATTGGAAGCTGCGAGTTGGCGATTATCGGATTGTATTCAAATTGCTGGCGTCTGAAGTATGGATCCTAGGCATCAAGCATCGAAAATCTGTCTACAAAGACATCAATACCAGAATTTAAAACATGCGCGCAATCGCGAGTCAAAAAACTCACTACCACAAACACATCAATCCGCAGGCCCTCTGGCTTTCGTTTACCGTAAAACGCATCTCTTCCGATTTACTGACCAAGTTATTACTCCGATATAACCTTAAATAATGCCATTCTGGCGGAGAGACTGCGTCGCAATTCTTTATTATGTTATCTTTGCGGGTTCAATCGTTGCACGGTCTGTTGCCCAAATATCCTTTTCGCTCGCCTGAAAGTGTTTTGAATAAATCTAAAGCTTGCGAAAGGTAATGACAAAACTCGCCTGCGGCTCAAACAGTTGTCATTACTGATCTTTCACTGCGCCTTGACCGGAAGCGCGCAGCATTTGCGAAGCGCAATAATTCGTATATTCCTTACCGGGAAGGCCACAGGCCTTCAGTTATGAAACAAAACGCTTTCAATGGCCACTCAAAGGGATATCGTTTGGGCAACAGCCCGAACATGACTGAACCAGCGGGAGCTTCGACAAGCTCAGCTACCGTCTCCATTATTATTCGGTCCCTGAGCCTGTCGAAGGGACCATTTTACCGTCCCGAATTCGCGTTTTTACTTATAGTGCATGCTCTGATAACTGTTCCGTCTTTCCAATTCCTTATGAATGGCATTGAGCACATCCAGTTTGTTGGCCGCCCAGGCAGGGGCAAGAAAGATATCACGGTATCCATCGGCAGTCAGGCGCTGAATAACAAAGTCCTGCGGCAGGAGTTCAAGAACATCCACTGTCAGCGCCACGTATTTTCCCTTGCTGATTATAGGAATTGATCCTTTTTTATACATCTCTCCCATCAACGTACCGTCCAGCGCCAGAAGAGTGTGTATTTTAATGCCGTTCACCGGCAAAGCAGCCAGGGTTTTTGCAGTAACTAATACATCTTTGTCACTTTCGCCCGGCAGCCCTATAATAATATGTACACAAATGTTCAGGCCTCTTCCGGACAGGTTGTTGACTGCGTCCAGAAATTGCTGACAGGTATGGCCCCGGTTGATAACTTTCAAAGTTTTGTCGTGTACGGACTGCAGGCCAAGTTCGACCCAAACGTGATATTTTTGCGCATAGCCTGCCAGCAGGTCGATAACTTCCGGCGGGAGGCAGTCCGGCCTTGTGCCGATGGACAGGCCGATCACATTCTCCTGCGCCAGTGCTTCATCATAAAGCGCCTTCAATTTCTCCACGGGCGCGTACGTATTGGTAAAGGTCTGGAAATAAGCGATAAATTTGGAGGCGGACGGTGAATAATATTTTTTGCCGGAAAGAATCTGATCGGTTACGGAGGGCAACGGCCCCTGTTGACGCAGCTTCGAGCCGCGGCCGTCGCAGTAAATGCAGCCTCCGGTGGCCACATACCCGTCGCGGTTGGGACAGGTAAATCCCGCATCGATCTGGAGCTTGTGGACGGTGCAGCCAAACAGGTTGCGCCAGTAATTTTTCAGATCGTAATACCGTTTATTGTTTTTCCAGAAATCCGGTTTGGCCAAAGTCGCCTCTTTTTTTGTGTTGTGTTTTTTGAGCCGGAATACTATTAAAACAGAACAAGTGCAAGCAATAGGTTGTGGAGAAAGACGTGTCAGATCAATACGACATTCTGGTTATCGGCGGCGGGCATGCCGGCTGCGAGGCTGCGCTTGCCGCGGCGCGCATGGGTTGCCGGACGCTGCTGTTCAACATCAATCTCGATTCCATAGCACTCATGTCCTGCAATCCGGCCATCGGCGGTCTGGCTAAAAGCCAGCTTGTAAAGGAAATTGATGCTCTTGGCGGTGAAATGGGCAGGGTGACAGACAAAACCGCCGTGCATTTCCGATTGTTGAACGCTTCCAAGGGACCTGCGGTTCAATCGACGAGAATGCAGTGCGATAAACAGCTCTACCGCCTGGCCATGAAAGCCACTGTGGAAAATCAGCAAAATCTTCACCTGCGCCAGGCCATGGTGGAAAACCTTGTCATCGAAGACGGCACAGTCAAAGGTGCAAGGGACAGCAGCGGCTATTTCTATGGTGCAAAAAAAGTCATTATCACCACGGGAACTTTTCTGAACGGGCTGGTTCACATCGGTTCGTCACAAACCCCGTCGGGACGCGCGGGAGAGCTGGCATCGGAAGGCCTTGCCAACCATCTCAAAAGCCTCGGCTTTGAAATGGGACGGATGAAAACCGGAACACCGCCCAGGCTGCGCGCCTCATCTATTGATTTTTCCTGCCTGGAGCGGCAGGATAGTGATCCCGCGCCGGAACCTTTTTCCTTTGCTACCAGAAATTTGCGGCCGGAGCGTCTGCCTTCATATTTTTCAGCGACATCTCCGGAAACGCACAGGGTGATCCGAAACAACATTCAGCATTCTCCGCTTTATTCCGGCGCTATTAAAGGAGTCGGCGCCCGCTACTGTCCATCTCTGGAAGACAAAGTCATGCGCTTTGGCGACCGTCTGAGTCACCCTGTGGTCCTGGAACATGAGGGCCTCGAAACCCAGGAAGTTTACGCCAAGGGTCTGGGCAACTCCCTGCCGCTGGAACTCCAATATCAGATTGTCCACAGCGTCAGGGGCCTGGAACAGGCAGAGATCATGCGGCCTGCCTATGCCATCGAATATGATTTTGTTCAGCCCAGCCAGCTCAAGCTGACGCTGGAGACAAAATTAGTATCCGGCCTGTATCTGGCCGGTCAAATCAACGGCACATCCGGTTACGAAGAAGCGGCTGCACAGGGGATCTGGGCGGGAATCAACGCCGTTCGCGCCCTGCAGGAAGGTCCGCCTTTTGTGTTGGATCGTTCTGAAGCATACATGGCGGTAATGATTGATGACCTGGTCACGCGGGGCGTGGATGAACCCTACCGGATGTTTACCTCACGCGCTGAATATCGCCTGATTCTGAGGGAAGATAACGCCGTCATCCGCCTGATGGCTAAGGGCTGTGAACTGGGTTTGATCGACCGGGCGTATTATCTGGATCTTCAGGATCAAATGAAGAAAATCGATCAGGGCATCACGCACCTAAAGATTTCGTCCGTCAAACCCTCGGCTCAAATCAATGAAAAGCTCAATGCATTATCTTCGCCGCCGATTACCCAGGCTACGAATCTGTATAACCTTCTGAAAAGGCATGAAATTGCTTATGATGATTTGAGCGGTTTTCCCGGATGGGAATCCGAGCCTGATCCTTTTGTCAAAAAACAGATAGAAATCGAAACCAAGTACGAAGGCTATATCAAGCGCCAGTTCGAAGCAACAAAAAAGCTGAAGGACCTGGAAAAAAAGAAGATTCCCCCGGATTTCGATTACTCCGAGGTTCCGGGCCTTTCCAATGAACTCAAGACCAAGCTCACCCGTATCGCACCCGCCACTATCGGCCAGATGGAGCGAATCCCCGGCATGACCGAAGGCGCGATCTCAGCTGTGCTGATTATGCTGAAGAAGCAGGAAATGACGGCTGATTTGAAACCAGAAGACTAGGAGGTTGCAATGCGCTGGCGAGGCGAACGGCAAAGCGACAATGTTGAAGACCGCAGAGGAATGTCGGTTTCCCGCGGCGTAAAAGTCGGCAGCATAGGCGGCCTCGGCCTTGTAGCGGTTGTGGTCATCAGCATGTTTCTCGGCGTCGATCCGACTGCCCTTTTGCAGGTCGTCGGACAGAGCACGCAATCCTCCTCTGTGTCCACAGAACAGACGACATCTCCCCCCCCAATGATGACATGCGCAATTTTGTTGCCGTCGTGCTGGCCGAAACCGAAGATGTGTGGAACGAAACATTTCAGCAAGCCGGACGGACATATGAAGAGCCCAAGCTGGTGTTGTTTTCCGGTTCTGTCGAATCGGCCTGTGACATGGCTGATGAAGCTTTTGTGCATAGGAGTCATCCTGTTGGTTGCTGTCTTGATGATTGCAGCCTGCGGCAAAGCGGAAAAGAGTGCGGCGTTGTTACATGTTAAATCTAATTTTGCCGACATCGTAAATCTCACCGTTTTTGATGACCATCTGCGGGTTGCGGCACGTCTCGATTTTTTTCAGAGGATTTTCCTGCAGAATCGTCAGATCAGCGTATTTCCCTGCCTCCACAGAACCGATCTTATCGGCCATTCCGATGATTCTCGCATTGTTGATCGTGGCACATTGCAGGACTTCGGCGTTTGTAAATCCGATGCGTCCCAGCATCTCCATTTCACGCCACAATGTCCCGTGATAAGCTAGAGGAACCCCGGCATCCGTACCGCAGCCAATCAAAATGCCTTGATCTTTCATTGCCATTAAATTACCGGGTCCAACATTTAGAATATTGAAATAGATTTCCGGATTGGCCATATACTTGCCTTTTTGGTACAAGTTATCCAAACCGTATTTTCGATAGGTTTTCAGATAAGCGATATTACGTTCATGAATGGATCTTTCCGTGTAATCATCCAATAAAGAGTTGATGTATTCTTGCCGGAGCTTCATTTCCCGGTCAATGAAATCGGTGCGGTATTTTTGGGGCAGTTCATCATAGGCTTCCGGTGCGGCAAGCATCTGCCCGATAATCATAGTTGGAACAATGGCGATCTTCTTTCTGGCCATGGCAGCTACGTCCTTTTCGGTCAGCACCGCATCGGCGATGGAATGTTCCATCGAGCCGATGCCATATTGCAGGGCGCGGTCAAACCCGAATTTCGTATGAACATGTCCGGAGGTCGCCAGATTGTTTTTTTGCGCAAAGTCAAATATCATGTTTAAGTGTTCATCCGCGTACACAGGAATCTCGGACTTCCCGGCCAGGCAGGATTTTTTGTCCATGGTCAACTTAATAAATGAGGCACCCCGGGAGCTGTTTTGATGCATCTTATCTGCCAGTTCTTTAGTGTCTTTGAACCATAAATTCATATCGCCGGTCAGCGCCGCACCCATCGGCAGAAAAATACTGACGTCCGCGGGATCAATGGAAGGATGGCCGCGGTATACATTGGTGAAAGAATTGCAGTAAACAACGCGCGGACCGGTGAGTTCACCTTTTTTGATTTGCGCGATAAAGTCATGCAGTATTTTCGGCATCGCACCCATGTCGCGGACGGTGGTTACGCCATGTTTGATCTGCTGAACGTAATTTCTTTTCAGTTGATTCATTGTTGTCAAAACGCCCAAAGGATTGAACGCTGATTCACCGGGCATGGTTGCATGGCAATGCGCGTCAATTAAGCCGGGGATGACGAATTTATTTTTCAAATCCAGAATCATATCGCCTTCCCGCATGGAAGGAAGCTGATTGTAAATTGCTTCAATGATGCCGTTCCGGATGGCAATCGTCCGGTCATGAAGAATTACGCCATGGGCAACATCAACAACATCGCTATGCGTGAGATAAAGTGCTTTGCCTTTAGCACTTCCCGAAGGTTGATACTTGGGAATGGATGAGCAACCGCTTATATTCGACGTTCCCAACACTAAGGTGGTTGCCGCCGCTGTTTGCAGTAATTGCCTTCTGGTCATTTTGGTGAAAGCATTCTCCATGAATAAATAGCTCCATTTCATATGATCTGAAATTGCCGGTATAATTGATTATATTTTATATTGAGAAAACAGAATATTGCAAGAATATACTTACGGATTCATATAAAAAATGAATAAATTTGTATGCATTCCTGGTTTGAATGTTGTATCATACGCCAAATGATCGAATTCATGAAAGCCGAGGTGAAGATATGTCAATATCAGAAAGCAAACCATGGTTGAAGTTTTACGATTATGTGCCGGCGAGCATCGATTATCCGAAAATCAGCATGTATGAATGCGTGAGAAGAACTGCGGACGAATATCCGGATGAGATCGCATACGATTTCATGGGAACCTGCAGGACTTACAAAAATTTCATAACGGATATTGATCAGTTCGCCGGAGCGCTTTACGGAATTGGATTGAGAAAAGGCGATACGATCACCATATCGATGCCCACATCCCCCCAGGGGGTTATCGCCTTTTATGCCGCAAATAAAATCGGGGTCATCGCGAGCATGATCCACCCTTTATCGACCCAGAGCGAAATTGAATTTTACGTGACAAAAAGTAAAAGCCGCATGGTCCTCACCCTTGATATTTTTTATGATAAATTGATTGCCGTTCAGAAAAAAACCGGTTTTGAAAAACTGATTATCGCCAAAATACCCGACTATCTCCCGTCCTATCTGAAAATCCTGTACTGGCTCAAACAGGGAAGGAAGAATCCGAAAGTTACAAACACGGATAAAGTAATTTTAATGTCGACCATGATGACAACGAAATACCCTGAACATCCAAAGATTGATGTCAAAGCAGAAGAGCTTGCAGTAATCCTCTACAGCGGGGGAACGACCGGCAAACCGAAAGGGATCATGCTTTCCAACTACAACTTTATTGCGGAAGGGCAAATGGTCGCTCAATGGGGCGGCATCGACAGAAAGTATCCAAAGATGCTGGCCGTACTCCCGATCTTCCACGGATTCGGACTCGGGGTATGCATAAACGCCGTTTTGATGGCAGGCGGGAGATGCATCATGGTCCCGATATTTGAACCGAACAATGTTGCAAAATTAATTAAGCAGAAAGAACCCAATTACCTGATCGGCCCCCCGACCCTCTATGCCGCTTTGAATAAAAATGAAAATTTTCAGAAAGCGAATCTGGGCTGCTTCAAAGCCGCTTTCAGCGGAGCGGATACTCTTCCCAGGAAGGTCAAGCAGGAATTTGAAGACATTGTCAAGGCAAGAGGAGGAAAAGTTAAACTCCTCGAAGGCTATGGATTGACGGAAGCGGTAACCGCGATCATGGCGATGCCACTCAATGAATATCGTGAAAACAGCATCGGTGTGCCTTTCCCCGACATGCGTGCAAAAATTGTTAAAAAAGATACGATTGAGGAAGCCGAACCCGGACAAGAAGGGGAAATATGCGTTGAGGGTCCGGCTGTCATGATGGGTTATCTCGACGAGCCTGAAGAGACAGCGAAGACCATAAAAAAACACGCGGACGGAAGATCATGGCTCCATACAGGAGATATCGGTTATATGGACCAGGACGGTTTCTTCTATTTTAAATTAAGAGAAAAACGGATGATCAAATCTTCCGGAATGAACGTATATCCGGCTCAGGTCGAAGATCAGATCTATACTCACCCCGATGTGGCCGAAGTTTGTGTCATTGGAGTGCCGGATATTCAGCAGGTGGAAAAGGTAAAAGCGTTCGTCGTTCTAAAAGACCCTTCCAAAGCCTGTCCGGAGATGGAAAAAGAGATAATTAACCACGCCCAGAAAGACCTGATCAAATGGAGCTGTCCGAGAGAGGTGGAGTTCGTGAAAGAGCTGCCGAAGACCCTTGTCGGCAAGATAGCGTTCAAAGTTCTTGAAGAGGAGGAAATCAAAAAATTGAAAGCGGAAGGAAAATTCGCAGGCGGAGACAGTGACACCAAATAATCATTATGAGAGCCTGCTTCTGGATACAAACGGCCTGCGGCAGGGCAGTGTGCGTATGACCTGGCTGGGTACCGCCGGCATGTTCATCACTGACGGGAAAACAGGCATCCTCTTAAGGACGGTATGTCATTTCTCCCCATGGTAAAATTCGATGAATTCTTGCGCATAGCTGAGCAACACCGGGCCATATTCATGGTGCGAACCATGCCTTTGTGCAAAGAGGTCATAACGCTGCCCCTGGATGCGGCCATAGCGCCGGGTGGCGCTTTGCGATAGGCATTTGCCGTCCCTATGCCTACTTACACGATGTACTATTTCCCCTTTAAATAAATATCGCTCAAATGATGCAGCAGATCATGAAATTCCTGATGCTTCCCCGCTCCGATCCGGGCAGTTTCAATTTTTTCAAAACCCTCAAACAACTCTTCCTGGGTTTTTTCCACCAGCCGATCATCGGCCATGGCAAAAAGAATGTTATTTTCTTTATCAATGTGATCGGTAAGAAGCTCGATATAATCCCTGGCGTTTTCCGCAATCGCTGAAGCCGCCGATGCATCCCTCAGTTTATAGCGTTCAAATGCGTCTGTCATCACCCGGATATATTTTCGTCCCATTTCGTGTTCAAAAAGCATAACAGCAATCGGCCCGTCCTGGGGAATGCCGACATGCATAAGGGCAGGAAATAAAAGTTCTTCCTCTTTTCCATGATGGCATTTATCGACAAAGACCTTGAGGAATTCAAGGATGCTTTCAAAATGTTCATTCTCCACATGGCCTTCGGCCTGCAGTTGCCGACTGACTTCACCTAAAATACGAAGCATCAACAGGACGCCTTCATGCTCGTCCTTTAACTGCCGGGTTGCTTTCATGATGACCTCCTATAGACTCACGTAAGTTGTCCGCTCCAGGTTGGTTTCCATTGTCCATACGGAGACCGTGCAGGCGGTTATACGAAACACGATCAGAGCATCTTGACCCTGCTGCCCCATCAACGGTTTTAACCAGGGCCTGGCTTCAAGGATTTCTTTTTTCAAATCCTCATCACGTAATACTTCAGCAACGCCGGCAACCCTCACCTGTTTATCCGGACTGTTGAAGCAAACTTCGACATTTTTATTGTTCTGCAGTTGGGAATAAAGTGACTTGAAGGCGCCGGTGTGAAAAATTATGCCTTTTTCATCTGCCCGGTACATGAACATTCCGCGCACACGCGGCTGATCACCTTCCATCGTAGCCAGATGGCAGCCGGGATTTGCGTTCAGGAATTCCAGAATTTCGTCTCGATTCACTTTTTATCCTTTCCCTTTTTCAAAAGTTCCAGCCTGTTTTTGACGGCCCGGGCTTTACTTTGATCCCCGCCTTCAAGATAAAAGGCATGCAATTTTTCCAAATAGGCCCAGAGCGGCCTACGCCAGCCGTTGGCAGCAGCCGTGTCAATGGCTGTCTGTAAAATTGTTTCATCAAAAGGCATGTGGTTTACCCAGACACCCGCTGCAACCAGCCGGGACAACGGATCGCCCATAGCGGAAATTTCATGGGCAGCGAGCGCCACATCCCTGCGCGCTGCGGCTTTCAGTACACCGGCGTAGCGAGACGGCAGAGCAGCCGCATCTACGTCTGCAAAATTACCCTGTAAAAAACGGCAGTAGGCCATATCGGCAGCATCAGGTTCCAGACGTTCTATTTTGAGAAACTCACTGTCATCAAAACGCTCGAGCGATGCAGTGTGCAGGGCATATTTTGTAAGGTAGGCAATGGCTAAAAGCCGCATATCATTACCAGCCGCAATTTCTCTTGTGGCTTTAACAAAGTGAGGATCGGTGGACAGTTCTCTGCCGGTCAGGAAAGCGGTTGTATATTCCTCCAGATACCTGCCGGCTTTGTCCTTCCAGTCGGGTACCGGCATAAGCGACCCGCAGGCGCATATTAGTAATACAAACATGACTGGCAGCGTTTTCTTCATGGAACTCTAAACTCCGGAGCTTTTTTCGAGCCGATGATCGCGTCAAGTTTTTTCGCGACATCATCAATTGATTTGACAGCGTCATCAATATCGGAACGCAGAATGTGCAGATCTTTCATCCCTTGCGACGCATCCGTGCTGATGCTGTTAATATTATCAACGGTTTTATCCAGTTTTTTCAACTTGATGACAATATCCTTGAGGATGATGTTGATCTGCGGCAGGGCACCGTTCTCTCCGTAAATTTCCTTGTCTGTTTTATCCGCTATCTTATCGACTTTAACAAGAACGCGATCGATATTGTTTGTAATATCTTTTAGTTTTTTCAGGGATTCATTCAGGGCTTCGACACTTTCTTTATCGGACACAGCCATTTCCACCAATGATTTTTTGGATGCAAAATTGGCTGTAATTTTTTCAGCATTGCCCAACACACGATGAAAATCTCCTTTGGGATCGGAAAGATTGCTCGTAAGTACATGAATATTTTCAGCTATTTCTGTTATTCTGTCCAGAACCGGTTCAATTTTCGCAATAGCATCATTAATATCATTTACCGTGATGACTTCCGGGATCTTTTGCGGGTCGAGCGGAGGGCTTTTCAGATTATCCGTATTGATTATAATTCTGGCTGACCCGATCAGGGGACGATACAGAACAAAAGAACTGTCCGCTCGAATCCACTTTACATGACGGTCAGGGATCTTGATATATATCAAAACAACTCCCTCTTCGTTAAGTTCCAGCGTATGCACATACCCGATATTGAATCCGGAAAAAACAACCGGCATGTTTTCCATAAAACCTTCACCGGATCGTGATGAAAGGGTAAAGGTATGTATTCTTTCAAAAGTCCCCTTACTGAACGCAAGATAAAGCAGGGCTGTCACAATAATGAATACTGTGCAGCCAATAAAAAGACCGACTTTATATTCGCGGCTCATGGTCATAGTTCACCATACTTTTCCTGCATCCATTGATAATCATATATATGACAACTCAAGTATAAATCACCTATGGTTTTCAGCATGGATGTGATCATTTGACTATCCTGCAAATGGGGAATAAGCTCAAAGGGCTTGTCAATCAGAATCATGGCATCTTTTACCATGGCGGCCCGCAGCAGCATTACACCAAATCTCTCTTCGAACGTCAACGAGGGATTACGTTTATACGCAATGTGTTCAAGACCTATTCTCCCGAGACAATGAACAGCCAGTCGCTCGGCCTGCTGCCTGGGCATGTTCTCGTGATATTCTTTAATCAGGGCTATATTCATATACACATCCTGATTGGAAATCAACGGAACGTCCACGGACACCGGTGCCGCCTGCGTGGCAAATTCTCGCATAAACCCCTCCAGAGACTGATTGAGCGCCTGATCATTTTCAAAAAAATTTAATATAATTTTATTAGTAATGACAGCACCTCGATAATCACAATGGCTGCAAAAACGTTAACCATACCTCTGGAAACGGCAACGGGAATACTGGTCAGTTCGTGCGATGCCCGCAGGCCGAAACGTATCGGGATCAAAGTGATAAAAAACCCGTAAATCGCACATTTGAATAACATTAATATTATATCAGAAAAACGGGTCGAATTTAACACCATATTTGTATAAACATTGATATTCATACCAAAAATAAGTTTGGCAAAAAGAATCCCGCTGATCAGCAGCACAATAGAGAAAAGACTGCTCAATAATACGATGGAGATGATCCCGTTGAGAACCCTGGGAGCCAGAAGATAATCGACAATGTCAATCCGGAACGTCTCCAGTGTTTTCAGTTCACGGTTCACTTTCATAACAGCCATTTCCGTATTGATCGCAGAGGCCGATCGCAATGTGATGAGCAGCACTGTCAAAAAAGGGGATAATTCCGTTACGATCAGTCCCATCAAAACATGGCCAATGAATTCGGTAAGACCCAGATCCTTGAGCATTGTAAAAACAATGCCGATCAGCAGTGAGCCGAAAAAGGCAGAAACAACGATAAAAACCGGCAGAATCTGCACAGAGGTAAAGTAGATCTGGTTCACCAGGACTTCACGCATGGCGCTGGAATATGTTTTACGTTGAAAAATGCGCGCAAAAACCCTGCCTGCAAATACAATCGTATCAGCGGAATCTTCAAAAATTCCGATGGCGGCACGCCCCAGTTTTTCCCAGAAGCTTTTCATCTATCGATCTCCGAACAGGTATTTATCCTAACACAGGATGAAAGAGACTTCAAACGGCCATTATTAAAACGTTTTTGATT
Organism: Smithella sp.; assembly: GCA_039679815.1. GTDB lineage: Bacteria > Desulfobacterota > Syntrophia > Syntrophales > Smithellaceae > UBA8904. The sequence continues at coordinate 36,478 of JBDKUG010000191.1, read as the reverse complement.
GACAAATAAGATCATATCGTTATATTCTATTACAATATAATATGTTCTTGCCTGGAATGAAAAGAAGGCTAAGCATATTTCTTTTTGGAGGATAAGTATGAAAAATTCAAATCGAAAAACATTTTTCATGTTTTTAATGGCATTTCTTGTTGCTTTTTTTATTGTATCCCTGGTGGGAGTTCTGCGATCATCGTTTACCACTTCCGGCGCGCCGGAAATTCCGGTTGCTCAAGCCGTTCCCGCTATTCCGGATGCAGCCGTCAAAACACCCCTTTCTTTTTCCGAGCTGACAGAACGTGTTAAACCCGCAGTCGTCAACATCAGCACTTCCAAGACTTATAAGGGCCGCAGTTTTGGCACACCCTTCGGAAGATCGCCATTTGGAGGCTCACCTTTCGGGGGATCGCCTTTCGGAGATGATTTTTTCGATCGGTTTTTCGGAGACATGCCGCGACGCGAATTTAAGCAGCGCAGCCTCGGATCCGGGTTCATCATCAGTAATGATGGATACATTTTTACCAACAATCATGTTGTGGAACAGGCTGATACAATTCTTGTAAAAATATCTGACGGCAAGGAATACGAAGCCAAGGTGATCGGAACAGATGCCAATACGGACATCGCTCTGATTAAAATCAATCCGAGCAATAGCCTTCCGGTCGCGGAAATCGGAGATTCAGAAAAAGTAAAAGTCGGTGAATGGGTGATTGCTATCGGCAACCCGTTCGGTTTAGATGCTACCGTGACAGCCGGCATCGTCAGTGCCAAAGGCCGTGTTATCGGAGCCGGGCCGTACGACAATTTTATTCACTCCGATGCCTCCATTAATCCCGGCAACAGCGGCGGGCCGCTGTTTAACATGGAGGGAAAAGTCATTGGCATCAATACGGCTATTGTCGCTCAGGGTCAGGGCATCGGATTTGCCATACCCATCAACATGGCAAAAAGTATTTTAGCGGACTTGAAAACAAAGGGTAAAGTCACACGCGGTTGGCTGGGAATCTCCGTTCAGGATATCTCTGACGATATCGCTAAAAATCTGAATCATCAAAACAAGGGCGGAGCCTTGGTATCGGATGTCTTCAAAGGAGATCCTGCAGATCAGGCCGGCATAAAAGTTGGTGATATTATCACGGAAATAAACGGAAAACCCATAAAAGACACTCATGAGTTATTGCTGACCATTGCAGCGCTGCAAGTTGGACAGAAAATGAATATAAAAGCCATTCGAGATGGCAAAGAAATGACTTTCCGGGTAACGGTAGCGGAACGAAAAGACAATGTGGCGGTAACAGCTGAAAAGTCGGAAAAAGGTCATTTTGGAATTTCAGCTCAGGAAATCACGCCGGAAATAGCGAGACAATTAGGCATCAAATCTGAAGGTGTCATCATTACAGATATACAGGAAGGAAGCCCGGCGGATGAAGTCGGCATGCAGCCGCAGGACATCATTGTTCAAGTTAACCGGGTGAAAGTATCTTCGATGAATGATTATAACCGGGAGATCTCAAAAGCGGTTCAAAAGAAGAGTGTCACCCTGTTGGTCAAACGCGGCCGGGCGAGCTTCTTTGTAGCACTTCGGACACAATAGTTTAGAGCATCTTAAACCATAAAAAAGGGCAGGCCAACCGGTCTGCCCTTTTTTATGGACAAAACGGATGAAACAATCTAATACCATCCTTATGAAATTCTACGATTATACAGGTGTTATTCACCTGCACTCTTCATATTCTTTTGACGGCCATGCCCCGATGGAACACATCCTTTCCGCCGCTCAAAAAAACAGCATTGATTTTTTAATGCTCACCGATCATGATAACCTGCAAGCCAGAAATGAGGGATGGGAGGGGTGGCAAGGAAAAACACTGATCATTGTCGGAGAAGAAATAGCACCTCGCTTCAACCATTACCTTGCATTTAACATCAAGGAACCTATCGTTTGTTCTGACGATCCTGAAGGGAAAAATCCCCAAAAATATATCGATGCCGTCAGGGATCAGGGAGGTTTTGGAATTATTGCCCATCCAGATCACGAAGGAACCAAAATGTTTCACGTGAAACATTATTGCTGGAATGACTGGAAAGTCAATGGTTATAAGGCAATAAGCGTCTGGGATTTTATGACGGACTGGCAAAAAAGCCTGCATGGTTACATAAGCGGTCTTATGTGTTTTCTTTTTCCGGCCTATTTTCTAAAAGGGCCGAGCCGCATTACCCTGGAAAGATGGGACGCCCTGAACCGGATTAAAAAAACTGTGGGTATAGGAGAACTGGACAATCACGCCAGCGTGAAAACCCTCTTGGGCATTTCCTTTGTAGCCTTTCCCTTCGACCGGGCTTTCCGGTTTATACGCACACATGTCTTAACTGCGGAGAGTTTCACCGGCAACAGCCGGCAGGACACCGACATGGTATTTCAATCATTGATTCATGGACGCTGTTATTTTGCCCTGGAATATTTCCGCCCCGCTCAGGGGTTTCAATTTTCCATTGAACAGGAAAATCAGGAATTTTATCAGGGAGACTCTTTCAAGCTCTCGAACACCGCGCACTTATCGGTATCATGTCCGGAAAAAGCATTGATTCGGATTATTAGAAACGGACGCGAATGGCTTCATGGGGTTGGCAGTCGTTTTTCTGCACCGGTTGAGGAAGCCGGGGTCTATCGTGTCGAAATTTTCTTAAAATCAGCCGGCATATTCAGGCCCTGGATCTTTTCCAATCCTATCTTTGTTCATTAATTGTCTGTTTCTCTTTCTGCAAGCGGCGACGCTCTTTAAGTGGAGTACCATTCATTTTAACCCGCAAAGACATGTTAATGTAACCACTACAGCCACCGCACTTGTTTTTCAAAATCTCTTCCCTTGATATCCGGCATAGATTCCTCCATAATTTCCCCCAGAAGGGTTGCTGAAAACCCATTTTATTCACTCTGATACGAACACAAACATCAAGTGTGATACAGAATTGTTTTGTCGTTTTATAAGGGAATTTTCATTATTTCATCCATGATTTTTTTATACGCATTAAACTTACCGATAGCTTCTGTTTTTCTTATCTTATTGATTTTATTATATTATTGTTGTTTTTTAAGAAACATTCTTGTCGTGGAACTTGCTTTCCTCTTCTTGCAACTTACCACGACGGACAATCTGGAACACTCCAATTGCCTAGTGTAGTGTTTTAGTAAAAAGGAAAAGTCATTCAGACAAAAAGTCCCTGGTATGTTATAAAATTCTATGCCTGACAAAGGGGACAGTAATAAGTGCTGCGACCGGATTGCCTGACTCTCTCAATGATGCTTCCGCATGTACGACAAGTCTTTCCCTCCTGTCCGTAAACCTTAAGCTGTTTCTGGTTCTCTCCTGAACATCCGTAAAGATCACGCCAGTCGGAAATGGATGTTCCCCTGTTTTCAATTCCTTTTTTCAAAATACGCTTCGCGTGCCGGAAAATCAGTATCCATTCATCGTCGCTTATCGCCGTTGCCTGGCGAAAAGGTGAAATACCCGCCCTGTGCAAAATCTCACAGGCGTAAATATTACCGATGCCGGATATAGCCTGCGGATCCATCAGTAATATTTTGACGCTGACTTTTCTTTTAGCCTGCCTCTCCAGAAAAGTCTTCATGCTGAAGTTCAGCAGAATATCTTTATTGTCCCTTTCTGGTCGCGTCTTCTCAATCTTCACCGTTGCGAAGCGTCGCGGATCGATCAGATCAACATTTCCGCAGTCTGTCGTCATCCTCCATCGGGTATGCGGTTCTTTCAGTTCGTGATCCCGCCAGAACAACCGCCCCGTCATGCGCAAATGAATCAAGACGCTTCTGCCGTCATTGAGGATCATGTGTATTGTTTTCCCGCACCGACGTACGTCTTGAATGACACAACCTCTGATGCTTTCCTGCCCTGTCAGTTTTTTATCATAGACGGCTGTCCGTAATATTTTTGCTCCTGCTGCCTTCTGACGAAGCTGACGGCAAAGCGTTTCTACTTCCGGAAGTTCGGGCATTTGCTGTCTCCTGCTTTTCTTTATTTCAAATCTTCCAGTGGGCCTCCTGGAGAATGCGTCGCGCCATATCCTTTGCCCGCCTGCATTTGACCATGAAGAAGATCACCGTCACTTACCTTTGCGCCTGATGCTTCCCGCTGCGGTGACAATGAGATTTTCTCCGGACTCTTTTCTTTTTGCTTCTTAACATTATGCCGCATCATTTGCATCACCAGATACAGTTTCGACTTTTTCTTAAAAATTTTTTTCACTTTTTCCCCCAAAATGCAAAATAATTGTTGACAAATTTTTCTGTGTGCGTAAATTCAAAAAAAACAATGTATTTTCTTGGTTGGTTTTTTTTACGGAGACATTGTTCCGGAAGGAGAATGAATGGAGAACGAAACGCTGTTTAATGAGGAGGCGGAACCTCCTGGTCCAACGACCGACCTTGCTGCGATTCAAGACTCAGCAACGAGGCTGTTTTCGTTGCCCATGAACAGACAGCAACCTTCCCTGGCAAAATCAAAGCCGGAGAGACTTTATTTCCCTTTCAAAGATTCACCCCGATCACGCGCCTTCCGCAAAAAACATTATCCTGAGATCAGCCGTATTGAATGGTTTGACTGGCGGTGGCAGTTTCAAAACGCGATCCGCGCTGTCCATTCTCTGGATGCCATTATTCATCTTTCCGACAATGAACGACAGGCAATGATGCACCCGTCGGGTGATCTTCCTGTCGCCATTACCCCTTACTACGCCAGTCTCCTTTCCGTGCAGGATCCTTCTGATCCGCTTCGCCGCACCGTCGTCCCGGTGGTTGACGAATGCCTGCATACCAAAGGCGAAGAAGAAGATCCTCTTTGTGAAGATGCCGACTCTCCCGTTCCCGGCATCATCCATCGTTATCCCGACCGCGTTCTGTTCCTTGTTACTGATATCTGCTCGACGTATTGCCGTTATTGCACCCGATCCCGAATCTTCGGACGGCAGCATCAATGTTTTATTGACACGGCCAAATGGGAAAAAGCCCTGGCCTACATCGAATCGAATCCGAATATTCGCGATGTGCTGCTGTCCGGCGGCGACCCCCTCACTCTGCCCGACGATAAGCTCGAATGGCTGCTTTCAAGGCTCAAGGACATTCCACATGTTGATCTGGTAAGAATCGGCACCAAGGCACCCGTTGTCATGCCGCAGCTCATTTCGCCGACGCTTGTTTCCATGCTAAAAAAATATCACCCTCTCTGGATGAGCATCCACATCACGCATCCCGACGAACTGACCCCCGAGATGAGCGCCGCCTGCATTCGCCTGGCCGATGCCGGCATTCCCCTGGGCAGCCAGACGGTTCTGCTCGCCGGCATTAATGACTCGGTCTCCACAATGACCCGGCTGGTGCACGGCCTCCTGCAGATTCGGGTCCGCCCCTACTACCTGTATCAATGCGATCCGATTCCCGGCTCCTCTCATTTTCGCACACCTATCAGCAAGGGTCTGGAAATCATCCAGGGCCTGCGGGGTCACACAACCGGATATGCCGTGCCAACTTATGTCGTTGATGCCCCCGGCGGAGGAGGTAAGATTCCGCTTCTTCCCGAATATGCCATCGGCTGGGACAAGGGCGATCTGATGATGCGCAATTACGAAGGTAATATTTTCCGCTATCCGGACAATCACGCCGAATCGAAAGATATCCATTAGGATCGTGAATATTTATGTCCGGTAACATAAACTGTTCGTCAACCAGCACCCCTCAAAAAATAACGGTCGGCCTGACCTACGATTTGCGCGACGACTATCTGCATGAAGGCTACAGCCTGGAAGAAACTGCTGAGTTCGACAAGCCTGATACCATCGAAGCCATTGAAAAAGTCATTTTGAAAAACGGTTATGCGACCGACCGGATCGGCCATATTCAATCATTGACCCGTCGTCTTGCCGCAGGCGATCGCTGGGATCTTGTCTTCAACATCGCCGAGGGCCTTCACGGCTTCGGAAGGGAGGCGCAGGTTCCCGCGCTTCTGGATGCCTACAAAATCCCCTACACCTTCTCCGACGCCCTCGGGCAGGCCCTGACCCTTCACAAGGGCATGACCAAGCATGTTGTGCGCGACCTGGGAATCCCCACACCCGACTTTGATGTTGTTTCCGATCCGGAGGATATCGGCCTCGTTTCACTTCCCTATCCCCTTTTTGCCAAACCCGTCGCGGAAGGAACGGGCAAGGGCATCACAGCTCTTTCCAAGATCAACAACACCGAAGACCTGCACAGGGTTTGCGTAAACCTTCTCAAGACATTTTGTCAGCCGGTGCTGGTGGAAACCTTTCTGCCCGGACGGGAGTTCACCGTGGGAATCGTTGGAACGGGAAAAGAAGCCAGAGCCCTCGGCGCCATGGAGGTTCTCCTGAACCCCGATGCCGAACAGAATGCTTACTCCTACGAAAACAAGGAGCATTACGAAAACCTCGTGCAATATGCCGCCGTGGATGATGCCGAAGCCAGGCAGGCCATGGAAATATCACTACGGGCCTGGCGGGGCCTCGGGTTGAAAGACGGGGGACGCATTGATCTGCGCTCTGATGCTGACGGCCTTCCTCATTTTATGGAAGTCAATTCTCTGGCGGGCCTGAATCCAATCCGCTCTGATCTGCCCATTCTTTGCAGACTTGCAGGTATCCCCTATGACCGTCTCATTACCGACATCCTGAATTCAGCACTGAAGCGCGCCGGAATCATTATGACATGAAAGGCCGAACTCAAAATTCCGGCGGACGGAAGAATCCCTCATGAAACGAATTGTCATTTTGCATACAGACGTGGCCCCGAACGCGGGCATTGACGAGCTCGATTGCCTGAAGCAGGCCGAAAGCGTCAGCGAGGCGGCGCTCTCGCTGGGCTACGAAACAGTCATGCTTCCCTTTGGGATGGATTTCAATGAAACGATCGCCAGACTCCGCGCTCTTCAGCCGGATGTCGTGTTCAATCTTGTAGAAACCTTTGCCGGAAGGGGCAGCATGGTTTACTTCGCCACAGCGCTCTTGGATTTCCTGCAGATTCCCTACACGGGCTGCAGGACGGATGCCATGTTTTTGACATCCAATAAACCGCTCGCGAAACAAATGCTGCAGGGTGCCGGCATTGCCACACCGCCATGGCTGACCTCCGAAGGCATCGCTATCGGTCATACCGATACCGATACTTATATTGTAAAGCCGTCCTGGGAGGATGCTTCCGTGGGTCTTGATGGCGGAGCCGTCCTTCAGACAACAAACCGTGAAATCCTGCTCAACACCCTGCAGAATCGCGGGCAAACTCTCGGCATGGACTGTTTTGCCGAAGCCTACATTGACGGCCGTGAATTCAATATCACCCTTATGGCTGCCGGCGGGGATGTACAGATTCTGCCGGCTGCGGAAATCCTTTTTCAGAATTTCCCGGCAGGAAAATTAAAATTTCTCGATTACCGTGCCAAATGGGTTGAAGACTCATTTGAATATGACAATACAATACGCTCTTTTGATATGGGTCCTCATGATACCGCCCTCGTTGGCTCCTTGAGGGATATTGCTCTTGCGATCTGGCATCTATTCGGTCTGCGCGGATACGCCCGCATAGATTTCCGCATTGATCAACAGGGGAATCCACTTGTTCTGGAAATTAATGCCAATCCCTGCCTGTCTCCGGATGCGGGGTTTGCCGCCGCCCTGGAACAGGCCTCGATCGGTTATGTTGATGCGATCGATAAAATCATTCGGAGCGCCATCCAATAGCATCCGTATTCCCAATAACGGAGGATCCTTATGATCGCCCTGCTTTACAGACAGGAGATAGTACCTTCAGATCTGGGGGCTATCTTAAATATCGTTCAGTCGAGCGGCTTCTTTTCCACGGCGGAAGTGGAACTGGCATGTGAACTGGCCACAGATCGGCTTGAAAACGGACAGCGGAGTTCCTATCAATTCCTGTTTGCCGAAAATCATGGTCAGGTTGTCGGATATACCTGTTACGGCTTGATACCGGCCACCGCTGCCAGCTACGATCTTTACTGGATTGCCGTGTCTGAAGTCTCACGCGGCAAAAAACTGGGCACAATGCTCCTGCAAAAAACAGAAGACCTCATCCGCGGCATGGACGGCAAACGCCTGTATGCAGAAACATCTTCGCGCTCTCAATACGCATCTACTCAGCGTTTTTATCAAAACTGCGGATATATTGCCGAAGCAACTCTCAAAGACTTTTATGCTCCCGGTGACAGTAAAATTATTTACTCCAAAGTCCTTAAATAACAAATATTAAGGCGGAACCCCCCGTTGGAATTCTCATAAGTCCTTGCATTTTCCCCGATAATTCGCTAGAGCACTCCTGACTTTAAGATGTCCAAATGCATATCTGAGGAAAAAAGGAGAATCTGCTTATGCGCCTGTTTCCTAAAGAAGAAAATTTCTTTAATTACTTTGAAGAGCTGGCCGACAAAATTGAAGAAGGCGGCCAATTCTTTCTTGAAATGACCAAAAATCGCGATTATTCCGCCGAAAAAGTTTCCCGTCTCAAAGAAATTGAGCATGAAGCGGATGGCATTACGCATAAAACGTATGAAAGAATGCACAAGACCTTCCTGACGCCGATCGACCGTGAAGATATTTATGCCCTGGTCAATAAGATGGACAGCATTATGGACGTCATCGAAGCCACCGCCATCCGCATTCACATGTATAAGGTCAAAAAGCCGGATGATGAAATCATCAAGCAGGCGGAAATCCTTTTTCAGGCCATAAAAAAAATCAAAGAGATCATTCACGGTTTGCGCGACATGAAAAACTCCAAAATGATTCTTGACGGTTGCGTGGAAATCAACACCCTGGAAAATGCCGGCGATGTTGTTTTAAGAAGCATCATTACCGATCTCTTCATCAAAGAAAAAGACGCCATTGAGTTGATTAAGTGGAAAGAAATCTTTGAGCGGATCGAAGAAGCAATTGATGTTTGTGAAGATGTGTCCAACACCGTGGAAGGGATCGTCCTGAAACATGCTTGATTCGATGGCATTTGTTTTTGTCCTGGTGGCAATTGCGCTGATTTTTGATTTTCTAAACGGGTTTCATGATTCAGCCAATTCCATTTCCACTGTTGTGTCCACTCGTGTTCTTTCACCAAAACATGCTGTCATCTGGGCTGCTTTTTTTAATTTTGCTGCCGTTTTTTTTGTAGGCACGGAGGTCGCCCACACCGTCGGCAAAGGCATCATCCATATCGACATTGTCGATAATCTTGTCATTCTGTCCGCTCTGGGCGGGGCAATCATCTGGAATATTGTGACGTGGTATTACGGATTGCCCAGCAGTTCGTCGCATGCATTGATTGGCGGCCTGATCGGAGCGGCGGTATCCAAAGCCGGCACTGGAACTCTGGTCTGGTCGGGCATTACGAAAACAACGCTTTTTATCATTGTTTCACCGGCACTCGGCATGGCGTTGGGTTTTGTTTTCATGGTTCTGGCCATGAATCTGAGTCGCAATTCCACTATTGCTAAATCGGACTTTATTTTTCGGAAACTTCAGCTCTTATCCGCAGCGGTTTATTCGTTATCACACGGTATGAATGATGCGCAAAAAACCATGGGGATCATCGCCATGGCGCTTTTCAGCAAAGGGTTGCTTGGCAATACCTTTCATATTCCCGTCTGGGTGATTATCGTCTGCTATTCGATGATTTCTCTGGGCACCATGCTTGGCGGGTGGCGAATCGTGAAAACAATGGGAACTAAAATAACCAAGCTTGAACCCATCGGCGGTTTCAGCGCCGAAACAGCTGCTGCCTGCTCAATCATCGGTGCAACTGTGGCGGGTATTCCGGTCAGCACCACCCACACCATCACCGGCGCAATTGTCGGTGTCGGCGCCACTAAAAGGCTTTCCGCCGTCCGCTGGGGCGTTGCTGGTAATATCATTTGGGCCTGGCTTTTGACCATACCCATCTCCGCCGTTATCTCCGCAGCCATTTACTTTTCCGTTCATTATTTTTTCCAATAAATATGCTTTCGGTCGTTTTTAAAAATACCATTGATAAATTCAAGGTTTTACCGTAAATGTTCATGACAAATTGAATGCGGGAGACAAATGTATGCCGGAAAAAAGACTGTTCTTTACCAAAAAACAGATGGACACAATCATCGAAAAATATCCGACTCCCTTCCATATATATGATGAAAAAGCCATCCGGAAGAATGCGCGCGACTTCAAAAAGGCCTTTGCATGGAATAAGGGATTCAAAGAATACTTCGCAGTCAAGGCCTGTCCCAATCCATATATCATGAAAATTCTTCATGCCGAAGGATTCGGCGCGGACTGCAGTTCACTGGCGGAACTGGTGATGGCGGAAAAAACCGGCTTCACCGGTGAGGAAATCATGTTTTCCTCCAATGACACTCCGGCCGAAGAATTTGTTAAAGCAAGGAAGCTGAACGCTACGATCAATCTGGACGACTTTTCCCATATCGCATACCTGGAAAAAAATGCCGGTCTTCCCGACATGATCTGTTTCCGCTACAATCCCGGCCCGCTTAAGAAAGGCAATGTGATTATCGGCCATCCTGAAGAATCCAAGTACGGATTTACGCGCGACCAGCTCTTTGAGGGCTACCGCATCTGCAGGGATAAGGGTATCAAACGTTTCGGTATTCACATCTTTGTGGCCTCTAACGAACTTGATCCGAACTATTTTGTCGAAACAGCTGATATTCTTTTTAAAGTGATTGTTGATATTTCCCGTTCTCTGAATATCCGTTTCGAATTCGCCAATCTGAGCGGAGGGATCGGCATCCCCTACCGGCCCGAGCAGGATCGCATTGACCTGCCGGCCATGAACCGGGGCATCAAGGAAAAATATGACCAAATTATTGTCGGAGGCGGTTTTGCACCTCTGAAAATCTTCACCGAATGCGGACGTTACATCACAGGGCCCTATGGCTATCTCATTTCAAAAGTCCTGCATATCAAAGACACTTACAAACAATTCGCAGGTCTCGGTGCCTGCATGGCCAACCTGATGCGGCCGGCTCTCTATGGCGCTTATCATCACATCACCGTTTTGGGCAAAGAAAAGCATCCCTATGATTTTATGTATGACGTTACCGGATCACTTTGCGAAAACAACGACAAATTTGCCATTGACCGCAAGCTACCCAAACTTGCACCGGGTGATATTGTGGTAATCCATGATGCGGGAGCGCATGGCCATGCCATGGGCTTCAATTATAACGGCAAACTCCGTTCCGCCGAGCTGCTTCTCAGAGAAGACGGGTCCGTGGTACCCATACGCCGTGCCGAAACGGTGAAGGACTATTTTGCAACACTGGATTTTATAGGATTAAAAAGATTCAAGGTCTGAAAGACAAGGATCAAGGGAAAAGGGAAAAGGAACAAGGATTACTTTGTGAGCCGCATGCTCCTTCGGAGCGGCGGCTTTTTTATTGACGGCGTTTTAGCGCCTTTCTTTTTTACCTTGCTCCTTTAACCTTTAACCTTGCACCTGGATTCTTTATCCTTCTTTTCTCCCCTCTTGCCTTTCTAATCGACCATCATTATAATTACTTTATGTCGAAGGAGAAGATTCCAACAACACCGGCTATTCTGGCCTTAAAAGCAAATAACGCAGTTTTTACACTGCATTCCTATAAATATGAGGATAAAGGGGGAACCCGGGTATCATCTGCCAGACTTGGTGTCGATGAGCATTTCATAATTAAGACTCTGGTAATGGAAGATGAAACCGCCAAACCGCTTATCATCCTGATGCACGGGGATAAGGAAGTCTCCACAAAAGCGCTGGCCCGCGTACTGGGAGTAAAATCCATCACACCCTGTAAACCGGAAACCGCTCACAAACACACCGGCTACATGGTGGGAGGGACATCCCCGTTCGGAACCAGGAAACCATTGACTGTTTGCATGGAAAAGACCATCGCTGACTTGTCCGAAATATTTATCAATGCCGGATCCCGGGGTTTGCTCGCAAAAATGCCGCCCTCCGAGCTGGTTCGCATTCTGGAGCCCCGTGAAGTCAGTGTTGCGATATAATTTGCCTTTTTGGATAAAAAAAGAGATAATATTTTAATAGTTTTGAGGGGATATTTATGCCGGACAATGTCATTATCCGCTGCCTGAACTGCGGTACCAAAAATCGCATACCGAAACAGAAGTTTCAGGGCCGTCCAACATGCGGCAATTGCCACGCTCCCCTGGATGACCTGATTATCCGATGCCTGAAATGCGGAACGAAAAACCGGATGCCTGAAGAGCGCCTCAATGCAAAACCGCTTTGCGGCAAATGCGGTGAACCGCTTGTTATCGCCAAGCAGGACATCAAACCTGTCGATGTCACCGATGATTCGTTTACCCGTGAAGTGCTGACCACTGAAACTTCCGTTCTTGTCGATTGCTGGGCCCCCTGGTGCGGCCCCTGCAAAAGCCTTGCTCCTGTCATTGACGAACTCGCGTCCGATTATGCCAACGGCGTCAAAGTCGTCAAACTGAATGTGGACGAAAATCCGGTTACCGCAACCCAGTATGGAATTCGCAGCATTCCCACCTTGCTTTTTTTCCGGGAAGGAAGACTCGTGGAACGCCTTGTGGGCGCCCAACCGAAACAGGAAATTGAGAAGCATCTTCTCGCCATCATTAAAACAAACTAATGTGGAAAAGCTGTCCATGGGAAAGCACAAGGAAAAATCCTATACCTGTAAAATATTCACCGTCTGGGAAGAAGAAATTGAACTTGCCACGGGTAAAAAAACGCGGCAAAGCTGGATTGACCATAAACCAACCGTCGCAATTGTTGCAGTCAACGCACACAATGAGCTTCTGCTGATCAGACAATTCCGTGTCCCGACGGGACAAAACCTTCTGGAAATTCCGGCCGGCTCGTTTGATGACGACGGCGAATCGCCTGTAAACTGCGCACAATGGGAGCTTGCCGAAGAAACAGGGTATCGGGCCGGGAAACTGACAAAGCTTTTTGCCGGATACCTTCTGCCTGGTTACTGCAATGAATTTATGCATTTTTTCCTGGCACAGGATCTGGTTTACGCACCGCTGACGCCGGATGAAGACGAATGCATTGAAGTCATACCGGTCAGTTTTGCACGGGCTGCCGAACTTTTGAAAAGCGGCGAATTGAATGACGCCAAAACGGTTTTGGGCATCATGCTGGCCCGCAACCATCTAAACAACGTCGTGAATTTTTCCTGGCCGGCTTGAAAGATCAACGCCGTCTCTTTTTTCTTTTTTCCAGCTGAATTTCCAGGTTCTTCAATTGCTGAAGCCCTTTTGCAAGTTCTTCATTTTCCTGCTGCAATCTTGATATTTCAGATGTATGTCTTTCTTCCGTCTGTCTGCTTTTGTTGCTTAACGCCGCCAAATCATGCGTAAGTTTTTCCTGCTTTTGTTCTGCCTGTTCCTGTTTTAGTTCCAGTTCGGAAATCCTGTTCAGACTGATAAGCAAAGCCTTCGCGGCGTCGGTCCATTTACTTTTTGGATATTGCTGGATCAAATTTTCCAGTCTTATTTTTGCCTCATTGTATTGCGGTTCTTTTCCGTCATTGCTCAAAAAGGACAGCGCCTCCGTGAAGATTTCTTTGTCTGAGGGTTTTATGCTGAAAAAGCCGTTTGAATGCTGATTGGTATCTTTTTGATCTGTATTGTTACTGATTCCGCCGGTTGTTGCGCAACCCAGTAAAATTACGGTAAGCACTGCCAAACAAATCAATCTTTTCAAATGGATGATCATGAGTCAAGCTCCAGCGTGCTTTGCAGGGTCTTCGGTTGCAATAATCGTCTCTTTTCTACATCTTGTTCCGTTACATAATTGCTGCCGGGCAACATTTTTGCGTATTCCTTCAACTCCGCGGCCATTCTGGCCATATCCAGCGGATTTTTAAAACGCGATCCATCATCTGTGACAATCGCCGCCGTAATGGTAATTAGCGGGAATTTCTGCATCATTCCCTGACGGTTTTTCCCGATAAAATATCCGTTTTCCGCATCCTCTCTTGCGTAATAACTCATGATGCTCTTTTCAAAATCAACCACCAGTTTCCGGCAGATGCTCTGGACCTGATCCGGATTGCCGATGACGACAAAATCATCTCCGCCGATATGGCCGATAAATATTCCTTTCATCTGCTCGTCGCTGATGTATCCTGTAAGCAAACTGGCTACTTCTTTGATCACTTCGCTGCCCCATGCATATCCATAATTATCGGCAAACGGCTTGAAATTATCAAGATCCACCTGACACAGAGAGAATCTTTTCCCCTCCGCCATCATCTGTTCGATCCTGTTTTCTATAGCCAGGTTTCCCGGCAGACCGGTAAGCGGGCTGGCATCGAGGTTCAGCTCTTCCAGCTCTTTGAGCCTCTGGGTCATTTCGGCAAAAGATTTGGCCAGCGCGCCAATCTCATCATCCCGTCTTGCTTCTATTTTATGATCCAGGTTGCCTTCCGCAATGATTCCCGCGGCCGTTTGCAGCTGTTTCAGAGGCTTGGAAATATTGCGAGTCAGGATCAGCGCGAAGGCAATGCCCAGGATCAAGCTGAACAAGGCAATGCCAATGGTCATGTGCGTATCTTTTATACCCTGCTGGGCAATCCTGTTCATTTCATCAGTGATGGCCTGATCCACATTGATTTGGATATATCTGATCTTTGACGCCATCTCATCAACCGTGGCTCTGGCCGACATATCGGAAAGGGCCTGCGCTTCCGGCATTTTGCCGCTTTTCAGCAAAACAATTTCTTCTGAAAACAACTTCTTTAAGCGATTCTGCAGTTTGTCCAGTTCATCAACGGTTTTTTTTGTTTTCGGGTCAAGACTTCCATTGTGCATCCCCGTCAGCACCTCATTAAATTCACTGCTGCGCTGCCAGAAGATCTGTTCCAGAAGGGGGTCTTTCAGGATCAGGTATTTCTTTTCAACACCTTCCTGGGCCAAAAGTGTATCCATCAGCGTTTTTGAATTTTCAACCAGAACAAATTTCTGTGTGGCAAGATTATACGCCACACCACTGAGTCGCTGCAGGCTGAACAACGCATAAGCGCTGGCCAGTATGGTCAAAAAAGCCATGAACAAATAACCCAGCAACAATTTGCGGCTGATCGTGAGTTTCAATTTTCTAAAACCTGTGGAAATTTCTGTAATTGCGTCATGATATTCACACCGCACCCTTTGTTTCTCCGTAACACAACCGGTGTGTTTCCGTAAAGAATAATTTAATTTTAATGCCGGATTTTTTCCTTTTTTGAAAAATGGAAAGCTTCTTGCCACGAACGTAAAGTTTTGTTAAGCTTCTTTCAGGAAAAAGGCTGCACTTTCATTCATCCTGGAAAACCGATTTGATCAGGCAACATTCGTTGCCTGCATTGATTATCCTAGTAAGGGAGACGCTATTTATGATTTATAATGAAGAATTTGAAACCCTGCCGCGCGAGGCACTGAAGGCACTGCAAGTCAAAAGACTCCAGCGGGTCCTGCAGCGGGTTTATCACTCCGTCGGTTTTTACAAAAAGTCGCTGGATGCAGCCAAAATATCGCCGGATGATTTTCGTTCCCTTGATGATTTAAAAAAGCTTCCCTTTATAACGCGTCAGGACCTGCGCAACAACTATCCCTTTGGGCTTTTTGCCGTTCCGATGAGCAACATCGTCCGCCTGCACGCATCATCCGGCACCTCCGGTCGGTCCTCCGTGTTCAGTTACACGCGGCGGGACCTGGATACCTGGACAGAACTAACCGCCCGTTCCCTTGTCGCCGCCGGCCTGACCAAAAACGACATCGTCCATAACGCATTCAGCTACGGATTGCTTCCCGGAGGCCTCGGCCTGCATTACGGGGCGGAAAAAATCGGGGCCAGCGTCATTCCCATGTCTGACGGCAACACCAAACGTCAAATCACCCTCCTGCAGGATTTCGGACCGACCGTATTGTGTTCAACGCCCTCCTACGCCCTGCATCTTGCCGAGGAAGGCAGGGCAATGGGCGTGGATATGAAATCCCTGCAGCTTCGCGTCGGCATCTTTGGAGCGGAACTGTGGAGCGAAAAGACCCGCGACGCCATTGAAAACGCATTCGGCATCAAGGCCATCAATATTTTCGGCCTTTCGGAAATGCTGTGGCCCGGTCTCGCGGGTGAATGCCTGGAGGGCCGGCATGGTATGCACATCTGCGAAGATCATTTTCTCGTGGAAACCGTCAATCCGGCATCAGGCGAGGCCCTGCCCGAAGGAGAAGAAGGCGAACTGGTCTTTACCAGTCTGACCAAAGAAGCGTTTCCGCTGGTCCGTTACCGTTCAGGCGATATCTCACGCTTGATTCCCGAACCCTGCCGCTGCGGCCGCACCCATATCCGGATGGAACGCATACTCAGGCGCAGCGACGACATGCTGACGATCCGAGGCATCAATATCTATCCCTCACAGGTGGAAGCGATCCTGAAAGAGATCCAGGGCGTCGAACCGGACTATCAACTGATTATCGACAAAGTCGGAGCCCTGGACGCCGTCGAACTGCATGTGGAAGTCAGCGATAAATTCTTCAGCGAATCGGGCGGCGTCAAGGAATTGCAGATCATTGAAAAAAGAATTGTGAAAGATATGAAGGATTATTTAAGCATATCTCCACGCGTCAAACTGGTTGCCCCGCAAACCTTGAAGGAACAAGGCAGGAAGGTCATCGACAAACGCATCATTTGATGCTGTTCATTTTTCAGGGAAACACGGCATCCCGCGGGAAATGGCCCGATATGCTTTAAGGGTGCCCGGCGGCTTCTGCCGACAACATGAACGAAAGAATTCTGGAGGAAATATGAAAGTCGAACAAATCTCTGTTTTTCTGGAAAACAAACCCGGTTCACTTGAACACGCCACCCGTGTGCTGAAGGAAAACAATATCAATATCCGCACCCTGTCGCTGGCGGAAACCGTGGACTTCGGCATTTTGCGTTTAATCGTCAACGATGTGGAAAAAACCAACAAGGTCCTCAAGGACGCAGGGTTTCGCGTCAGCAAGACCGTTGTTGTGGCCGTTGAAGTTCCCGATCAGCCGGGTGGCCTGCACAGCATCATGGAAGTCCTGACCCAGAAAGCCATCAATGTTGAATATCTCTATGCCTTCGTCGAAAAAAGCGGCCAGAACGCCGTTATTATCTTCCGCTTTGACGATCCGGAAAAGGCAATAGACGTTTTATTGAAACACAAGTTTACGGTGGTGCCGGGGGCACAGCTCTACGAGTTTTAATGAGTGCTATCTTAAAGCATACCATTATCAATTTTTTAAAACCGATGGTAACCGATTTTGGTTTCGCATCTGTAGATCGATTTGCCGCCGCACCCGAGGCACATCATCCGGCCCGTGTTTGCCGGAATGCACAAACCGTTATTGTCTTTGGCATTACCGTTCCCCGCGGAATACTCAAATCGCCGGACACAATTACTGGATTGGCTGCGATGAATGCCTCAAGGTATGTCCGCTAAATTTGAAAAAAGCTCCGGCTAAAAATTCATAAATATCTTGATATAAAGAAAGAGGCAGATGCAATTTCCACCTGCCTCTTTCTTTATCCTTGCGGGTTCAATCTTGTAGATTGAATCCTTAGTTTAAGTTTAATCATACAAAACAGCTGGTTCAGTCAACATGACTGAACCAGCTGATGGCTATTTATCTCTTAATGATGAGCTATTGCAAAATTTACGATAATGGTTTCCCGCATTCCCTGCACTTGCCGTCCGGTCCGATCACGCCTATGCAGGTGCCGTCACTGCACAAAACCCTTTTGTCCCATTCATCATCGGAGGCGAAGTCTTCCGATGAAACAGGATTTGTTTTCTCTATGATGACAGGTTCAGCAGTTTCTTTATCGTGACCCTGGGGGAGAACGCCCTCATAAGTTTTACCGCATTCCCTGCATTTTCCGTCCGCACCGATCGTGCCGATGCAGGACTCGTCACTGCACAAAACGCGTTTATCCCAGTCTTCACTTTCGTCTAAAATAATTTCGGCCATGCTGTTCTCCGCATTTTATTCATATGGTCTTCTTATGCCGAGCCTGTAAAAAAGTCAATTCGAACAGGAACATTTAATTAAACTAAAATAATCAGCCGGATGGGCATACCTTGAGCGAATATCCCCGAAACATTGTGGCTCTTTGCGTAATGGAGCATCAGACAGTCGAACTGTTTGAGCCCGCAGGGCGAGTCTTCGACTGTCGCGAAATAAGCATTAGAGCCACAGTTGCAGGGGATGCTGAGCAAAAGGTATGCTCATCCGGCTGCTTCAATCAACCACCTAGCTGCAAGCTTTCGAGGTATGAAATGAACGTTATTATATCTCCGCAAGCTTCGGAGAATTAACGCTCGTCCCGCAGCAGCGGGATTAAAGCATCGAACATAACGGTTTCGGTAGTCAACCTTTTATGCAGGCCACTGATTTGAGTTTTGCCACTTTACGGGCAATTCCCGCATCGTGAACCACCTGGACGACGTCGTTCAAATTCTTATAGGCTTCCGGCATTTCTTCGCCTAATGTTCCTTTGCTGCCGGCCATCACCAAAACACCTTGGTCGGCCAGTTCGCGGCTGATGGAACGGCCCCGGCTGGTCTTGATGGCCTGGGTTCGGCTCATGACCCGTCCTGCGCCATGACAGGCGCTGCCAAAGGTCTCCTGCATGGCTTTTTCCTGACCCACTAATATATAAGAACCAGCTCCCATATCCCCGGGAATCAGCACGGGCTGGCCGACACTTTTATATCTTGCGGGCACTGCTTCGTGACCTGCAGGATAAGCCCGTGTCGCACCCTTACGATGAATACACAGTTTTTTCTCGACACCATTAATTTTGAACGACTCAATTTTGGCGATGTTATGGCAAACATCATAGACCAGTCGCATCCCCAGTTCACGCGGCGCAATTCTCAGCGTTTTTTCAAAAACCTCCTGCGTGAGGTGCATCAGAATCTGCCGGTTGGCCCAGGCGTAATTGGCACCGCAGGCCATGGCCGCCAGATAATTCTTCCCACGCTGCGAGGCCAGATAGGTGCAGGCCAGCTGCCTGTCCGGCAGTGCGATGCCGGTTTCCGATTGATGCTTCACCATAAGCGCCAGATAATCATCGCAGATCTGGTAGCCCAGCCCCCGCGACCCGCTATGGATCATGACGACAATCTGCCCCTTGCGCAGCCCAAACGCGCCGGCCGCTTGTTCGTCATAAATGTCCTGCACGACTTCAATTTCCAGAAAGTGATTGCCGGAACCCAGTGTGCCGAGCTGCTGCTTGCCGCGCTCGAGAGCCCGCGCTGAAACCTGCTCCGGATCCGCACCGTTCAGACAGCCGCCGTCTTCCGTTGTTTCCAGGTCCTGTAGGGATCCGAAACCGTTTCGCACAGCCCATTTTGCGCCTTCCTCAAGCACTTTTTTCTGATCTTTACCGGAGAGCTTGACATAGCCTGTGGAACCCACACCCGTCGGAATGCGCTGATACAAAGCGGCAGTCAGATCCTTTATTTTCCCCCGGATATCGTCAAGGGCAAGCCCCGTAGCCATCAGGCGGCAGCCGCAGTTAATGTCGTAACCCACGCCGCCCGGCGACACTACGCCCCCGTCCAGATCAAAAGCCGCCACCCCGCCTATGGGAAAACCGTACCCCCAGTGAATATCCGGCATGGCCAGCGAGAAATTGACGATGCCCGGTAGATGGGCAACGTTGGCCACCTGTCTGGTGCTTTCGTCGTGTTGAAGCAGATCGTGGATTTTGTCGTTGGCGTAGATGATCCCCGGCACACGCATCAAGCCGGTCTGCGGAAGAAGCCATCTGTTTTCATCGAGTTTTTCCAGTTTAATTTCAGACATCGAAAATCACCCTGGCCATCCAGCCTGATTTAAACTTTTTAACGCTTAAGCCGGAGTAAGTCACCGCCTTGATCTCTGTTTTCATTGAATGTTTTTTTTTATTGTATGGCTCAACCCATAACGTCGCAACGAGTCTTGTATTTCTGCATTCGATCATCTCACAGTGATCAACCACCCATCCCGTGCCGTTGAACAGGTAAAGAAGCTCGCGCAAAAAGTTAATGAACAGGTCCTCCACGTCCGCCCCGTCTACCTTCTTAATGATTTGCCTCCCTTTTGCCTCCTGGCTTTTCCCGCTTTTATGGGCGGCGGTCTGAATCATGATATCAAACAAAGCATGGACGGCATGGGCAAACAGATCTTTCTTCGTGCGCCCGAATATTTCAACCCCTATATCCGCGGTGTGATCAAAAAATGTGTAGTTCAGCATACAGGTAGTATAACCTATTATGCCGGCATCAACAAGAAGCCTTGTCTTCACACATGGACGGAATGCACAAACTGCCATAAAAAAGGGCGCCTCGAAGCGCCCTTTTTATAATGATGAAACGATGGTCTAGTCTTCTTCCGGTGTGCTGTTTTCTTCTGTCGTCACATCCGTCTCATCATCGCCGTTAGCTCCGTCATCCGGGCCTTCGGCTTCCTGCGTTGTGCGGGCGACGCCGACGAGTTTTTCTTCCGGCTCCAGGTCAATGAGTTTGACGCCCTGGGTCACACGATGATTAATCGGGACCTCCTGCACCTTCAGCCGGATGACCTTGCCGGCATTGCTGATGAGCATGATGTTCTCTTCGCCCTGCACCTGCAAAACACCGGAGACATTGCCGATCTTTGCCACCGTTTTCAGGTTGATGGTGCCCTTGCCACCTCGTGACTGCACACGATATTCATCAATCGGTGTACATTTGCCGAAACCGTTTTCCGAAATGGTCAGCATGTAAGTGTTTTGAGCGGGAATATCCACACCGATAACGTCGTCACCCTCATCCAGATTGATGCCGCGCACGCCGCGTGCCGTCCGGCCCATATCGCGGACATCATCTTCCCGGAAACGAATCGCCATGCCGAGTTTCGTCGCGAGGAAAATATCCTGATCACCGTTAGTCAGCTGAACATCTACCAGTTCGTCATCATCGTCTATGGATATTGCGATAATGCCCCCTGCCCGCGGATTGGAATAAGCCGCCAGATCGGTCTTTTTGATAATGCCCTTTCTGGTTACCATCACTACGAATTTATCCGAAACAAATTCCTTGACTGGCAGGGTCGCGCTGACGCGCTCTCCGGGCGCCAGGCTGACCAGATTAACCATTGCCTTGCCTTTGGCGGCCCGGCCTGCCTGCGGAATCTGATACACTTTCAGCCAGTGCACTTTGCCCGCGCTGGTGAAGACTAAAAGGTAATGATGCGTGGAGGCGATAAAGATCTTTTCTACAAAGTCCTCTTCTTTGGTCCCCATGCCGACTTTGCCCCGTCCCCCGCGGTGCTGGCTCTTATATAAACTGACCGCGTTGCGCTTGATGTATCCGGCGTGAGATATCGTGACCACCACATCTTCTTCTACGATCATGTCTTCAATATTGATGTCTTCGGTGCTGGCGACAATTTCCGTGCGGCGTTCATCACCATATTTATTTTTTATATCATTGAGTTCGTCAATAATCACCTGCAGGACTTTCTTCGGGTCAGCCAGGATGCCGGCCAGCTTTGCAATCAATGAAGTCACTTCCGCATATTCGGCATCAATCTTGTCTCTTTCCAGTCCGGTAAGGCGTTGCAGTCTCATTTCCAGAATGGCTTTGGCCTGAATCTCCGACAAATTGAATTTCGCACATAACGCCACCGATGCTTCGTTTGGGTTTTTGGACGCCTTGATGACTTTAATGATTTCATCGATATTGTTCAAGGCTATGATATAGCCTTCCAGAATATGCGCCCGTTCTTTTGCGCGCGCCAGATCAAACTGCGTGCGGCGGACAACTACTTCCTGGCGAAAAGCAATAAACTTCTCGAGAACTTCTTTGAGATTGAAAACCTGCGGACGGTTTTCAGAAATAGCCAGCATGATAATGCCGAACGAGACTTCCATCTGGGTGAATTTATAAAGCTGATTTAGAATAATAGCAGAATTCTCATCACGCTTGAGCTCAATCACGACGCGGATGCCTTCCCGGTCTGATTCGTCGCGCAAATCAGAAATTCCGGCTATTTTCTTGTCACGCACCAGTTCGGCTATTTTTTCAATCAGGACCGCTTTATTGACCTGATACGGCAGCTCGGTAACAACTATTGTTTCCTTGTCGTTGCGGGCATTCTTTTCAATCAGCGCCCGCGCCCGGACACGGATAATGCCGCGCCCTGTTTTATAGGCTGAGAGAATTCCCTCACGGCCGTTGATGAAACCGGCCGTCGGAAAGTCCGGTCCGGGAATGTACTTCATCAGCTCTTCAATAATCATCTTGGGATTGTTGATGAGCGCGATGGTGCCGTTGATGATTTCTTTTAAATTATGGGGCGGGACGTTGGTCGCCATGCCGACGGCGATACCTGATGTCCCGTTCAACAGTAAAAGCGGAAGGCGTGTCGCGAGAATCGATGGCTCTGTAAGGGATTCATCATAGTTGGGCACGTAATCGACCGTATCTTTTTCCAGATCGGCCATCACCTCGTCGGAAATGCGCGCCAGACGGCTTTCCGTGTAACGCATGGCTGCTGGAGGATCGCCATCAATCGAACCGAAGTTGCCCTGTCCATCAATAAGCATATAACGCAGAGAAAAATCCTGCGCCATCCGCACCAGCGTGTCATAAATGGCCGCATCACCATGCGGATGATATTTACCCATGATATCGCCGACAACGCGGGCGCATTTCTTGTAGGGCTTATTGTGACGATAGCCCATTTCATACATAGCGTACAATATCCGCCGGTGCACCGGCTTCAGGCCGTCACGCACATCTGGAATCGCCCGGCCAATGATAACGCTCATGGAGTAATCCATGTAGGATTTCTTCATTTCATCTTCTATATTCACCAGGGTTTGCTTATGGTGGATATCTCGTTCCATTTTCTTCTTTCCTCTCTTGTGACAACAAAACGGCCAAAACAGCCGGTTGAATCGTTTTCTTTCCTGTTACTGTTAAATGTCTAAATTGGAAACATTCATGGCATTTTGAAAAATGAATTCGCGGCGCGGTTCCACCTGATCACCCATCAGGGTAGTAAAGATTTCATCGGCCACAACCGCGTCTTCGACACCTACCTGCAGGAGTGTTCGTTTTTCGGGATTCATGGTGGTTTCCCAGAGCTGTTCCGGATTCATTTCGCCCAAGCCTTTATACCGTTGGATCGTCAAACCTTTCTTCCCCAGGCTGATGATATAATCGACCAGATCCCTGGTGGTGTGTATAATAATTGGTGTGGCTGATTCCTCCGGCTGATCACGATAAGGCGGTTCGCCCATCACGGAAATCTGCCCTGATAAGTTCCTGATTTCGCCAAACTGCGGCGTGCGGTATATTTCCCGGTCAACACAGGTGGAAGATATGTTTCCGTTATTTTTAAGATCAAACACCATTTTATAACCGCCGTGATCGGGATCATCGTCAATGCGATAGTCGGTAAGAGCATCACTGCCCAGAGCGACAACAGTCCTGGCGGCGATTTTTAAAAGCTCACTTTCATTTTGAAACGTGTCATCCGTTAAAGTCGGATCACCTGCAACGATACGGATTACATTTCGGTCGCGATGGTCCCTTTCAAAACGATCCAGCAGATCTTTTATACGCGTAACTTTTTTTATAATGGTCAGTAATTTATTTCCTGTAATTGGAAAGGGACTTCCGTCACCCATCGATAAATTAACTTTTTCTATGCCGTTTTCCAGAATATAATTTCTCATCTGCTCTTCATTCTGGATGTAGATTTCCTTTTTTTTATCCACTACCTTATAAAGCGGCGGCTGAGCAATATACAAATAACCCCTTTCGATCAATTCCTTCATCTGACGGAAAAAGAAAGTAAGCAGCAGTGTTCGAATATGAGCACCGTCCACGTCGGCATCGGTCATGATAATGACTTTATGATACCGTAATTTACTGACGTCATAATCACCGGGGCCAATGCCCGCTCCAAATGCTGTAACCATGGTTTTGATTTCTTCATTTTGCAGCATTTTATCAAAGCGCGCTTTTTCCACATTGAGAACTTTACCGCGCAAGGGCAATATCGCCTGATTTTTTCTATCCCGTCCCTGTTTGGCGGAACCGCCTGCCGAATCACCTTCCACAAGATAAATTTCACTAAGCGCCGGATCTTTTTCCTGACAGTCGGCCAGTTTTCCCGGCAGCGCGCCGACTTCCAAAGCGCTTTTGCGCCTGGTCAAATCACGGGCACGCCGCGCTGCATCACGGGCGCGAGCCGCTTCCATGCATTTATTGAGGATCTGTTTAGCAATCGATGGGTTTTCTTCCAGGTAAGACCCTATTTTTTCATAAACAATGCCTTCCACCAGACCACGAACATCGGAGTTGCCCAGTTTGGTTTTGGTTTGTCCCTCAAACTGAGGATTGCGAACCTTGACGCTGATGACACAGGCCAGACCTTCTCGTAAATCTTCACCGCGCAGCGATTCCTTACCGTCTTTAATGAATTTGTTACTGGTAGCATAGTTATTAAATACACGGGTGAGTGCCGACCGGAAACCCACCATATGCATGCCGCCTTCAACCGTGTTGATGCTATTGGCAAAAGAAAAGATGTTTTCCAGGTAACTTTCGTTGTATTGCAGTGCAACTTCAACGGCACAGTCTTCCCGGGAGCCGGTTACATAAATGGGATCCTTGTGCAGCACTTTTTTATTGCGGTTGATATATTCCACAAAAGAAACAATGCCGCCTTTGTATAAGAATTCCGAAGATTTGTCTATTCGCTCATCAATTAGATTAATTCTGACACCGGAATTTAGAAACGCCAGCTCCCTTAAGCGGTTGGCAATAATATCAAAACTGAATTCCGTTTCTTCAAAAATTTCGTCATCCGGCAGGAAAGCAACCGTGGTGCCACGGCCCCTTGTTTTTCCAACCATTTGCAGCGGTCCATCCGGAATACCTTTTTTATAGGTTTGCCTATAAACGTTCCCGTCCCGGCGCACCTCAAGTTCACAGGTCTTGGAAAGGGCATTGACTACCGACACACCAACACCGTGCAAACCTCCGGATATTTTATAAGAATCATTTGAAAATTTTCCCCCGGCATGCAACTTGGTCATTGCCACTTCAGCAGCCGACACACCTTCCGTCTTATGAATATCAACCGGAATTCCTCTGCCGTTGTCATCTACCAGAATACTGTTGTCAACGCGGATTTTTACTGTAATGGTGTCACAAAACCCTGCCGCCGCTTCGTCAATGCTGTTATCGACAACTTCATAAACCAGATGGTGCAATCCTTCTTTGCTTGTGGAACCAATATACATCGCGGGTCTTTTGCGAACCGCTTCCAGACCCTCTAAAACTTTAATACTGTCAGCATTATACATCTCTGTCATAAAAACGTTTAACTCCCTGGTAATTGCGATAAATAAATTTCTTCCGACTGATTTATATCTTCAACGGCATGACAATGCATAAATAATTGTCACCTTCCGCAGGTTTGATTAGTGTCGGTTTTAATCCAACTCCAACTTCCATGATAACACTGTCCATAGATATCACTGAAATTGCATCAATCACATAATTGACATTGAATCCCACATCAATCTCTTCGCCGGTATAAGTGATGTCTATTTCCTCCATTGCTTCTCCTACATCCAGATTTGTGGAATTGAGAGTCATCTTTCCCTCGGAAAAAGAAATAATCACTCCACTGTAACGCTCCGAGGAAACAACATTCATTCTTCTTAAAGCATGAAGAAACGCTTCCTTATCCAGGTTTATTGTCACGCCTTTTTCCGTAGGAATCACCCTTTTATAATCTGGATACTCGGCATCCACCAGGTTCACTTTTAAAATAGTATTTTCGGTTTTTACCACAAACATATTCTTGTGGACGCCAACACTGACATTTTCATGAACATCAATAATTTTTTTAACTTCCATCAATCCTTTACGGGGAATGATAATCCCCTTGGTCATTTCCGGACAAGGCTCCACCGTATTTACCCTGGCAACCGCCAACCTGTGCCCGTCCGTTGCAACCATCCTCCAAATATGATTTGTTCCGTCAGATACCATTTCCAGAAAAACCCCATTGAGGTTCTTCCTGCTTTCATCAAAGGCCATCGCAAAGGATGTCTTATTGATTAATTCAACAATAGATGATCCCGGAATATTAAAAAACTGGACATCCTGGCTGTCCGCAACGCTTGGAAAATCGTCGGCAGGCAAACCTGGAATTTTATAAACGGCCCTCTGACATGTCACCTTGACGATATTATTTGCGCTTTTTGTAAAATGAACAACCTCTCCCTGAATTTCTCTCACCATCTCATAGAGTTTTTTTGCAGAAAGCGTAATTTCACCTTTTTCCGCAATATCCGCGTCATAATCGGAAATAAGACTGATCTCCCGGTCCGTGGCAATGATTCTCAATTTATTATGTTCTGTTTTTAAAAGAACGTTGTTTAAAATGGGCGTTGTCGTCTTTTTTTCGACAATTCCCAGAGTTTTCTGAATCCCTTCCAGAAAGGTATTTCTGTTTATTTTAAATTCCATCCTCTCCTCCCATTCTCTTATTTCTCTCTTATTTTTTTCATATATAAATAATTAGTAATAGTAATAAGCCCTGTGGATATGTTGATTGCTATAAATTCTTTTTTAATTTCAATTCTTTCAATAAAGAACCCTTGTGGAATAAACATGTAAAATTATTTTACGCTTTGTTGATAATACTGTCTTCAATATCCTGAACCATTTTTGTAAAATTTAAATTTGATTCCATCGATTTTAAGATTTTATTGTTTGCATAAATAACCGTTGAATGATCGCGTCCGCCGATCTTCTGCCCGATATCAGGATATGAAAAGTTCGTTAACTTCCTTGCAAGGTACATAGAAACCTGTCGGGCTAATACAAGATTTTTATTCTTGTTATGGGCTTTGATATCTGCGATCTTCACATTCATTTTTCCGGCAACCACTTTAATAATTTCTTCCACACTCACTTCTTCTTTGTTGTTGTGTTTAACCAGTTTTTTCAGCACTTCTTTTACCAGATCCAGATCAATCTCCCTGTTGGTTAAAGAGGAATAAGCGGATATTCGGATCAGGAAACCTTCCAGTTCCCGGATGTTGGACTCCACATACGACGCGATATAATGAGCAACGGCGGGAGTAAGCTCGATTTTAATTTCGTGCATTTTCTTTTCGATAATAGCGATTTTTGTTTCAATTTCCGGTGGTTGAATATCGGCAATTAACCCCCATTCGAACCGGGACCGTAATCTTCCCTCCAGGTTTGGGATATCTTTGGGAAATTTATCGGAAGTGACGACAATCTGCTTGCCGGAATCATGCAGGGTATTGAACGTATGGAAAAATTCTTCCTGCGTTCTGTCCTTACCGGCCAGAAAATGAATATCATCAATCAGCAATGATCCGATGTTCCGATATTTTTCGCGAAATTTCGACATTCGGTCGTAACGGATGGAATTGATCATTTCATTCATGAAGGCTTCCGCCGACACATACATGACATTCAAATCGGGATGAGAGGCGGTTGTCATCAGACCAATAGCATTGAGCAGATGTGTTTTTCCCAGCCCTGAACCGCCGTAAATAAAAAGGGGATTATAGTTTTTTGCCGGCTGCTTGGCCACGGCAATGGAAGCAGCATGAGCAAACTGGTTGGACGGACCAACAACGAAACGGTCAAATGTATAATTGCCGTTTAAAAACGAAATGTTCTTATTACGGTTGGCGTGACTGTTTCCAGCCTGATTACGGTCCTGTTCAAACGGCAATACCGCTGCTTCCGGCTTTTTTTCCTTATCCCTGCTTAAAATAAAATCAATATCAACATTGATGCCGATTACATTGTGCAGGGTATTTTTAATCATGGATAAATAATTATCCATCAGCCAGTCCTTAAAAAATTTATTCGGAACAGCCAACTGAATACACTTATCTTCCATTGCCATGATTTTGATGGGTTTTATCCAGGTGTCAAAGTTCTGTTTTGAAACTTTATCCTGAATGATTTTAGTAGCTTTGTCCCAAACTGATTCCATCTTCACCCTTTAGTAAACAACCTATCAACAACTGTGGATAGGTTGATATTGTCTCTATTACAGTTCATCCAGCAGATAGCGCGCCAGACGGTTTAATTCATCCATGGATTTGTATGTGATTTCAATTGCACCTTTATTGGCTGACCCTTTGATCTGCACCCTCGCCATACATTTGACCGTCAGGGATTTTTCAAGATCCGACATGTAACGATCTTTTACAATGGCCTTTTTTTCACCGGGCTTTTGCTTTAACCGGGTTATCAATTTTTCTGTTTCCCGGACGTTAAGATCTCGTTTTAAAATAAGATCCAACATGGTCAACTGTTCTTCCATTGAGGAAAGCGCCAAAAGACAGCGTGCATGACCCGACGTGATTTTTTTTTCCACCAGAGCGGTCTTGGCCCTGGCTGGCAGCTTTAAAAGCCGGACAGTATTGGCAATCGTCGAACGATCTTTACCGACCTGTGCAGATATCGACTCCTGCGAAAGGTTGAACTTTTCCATCAGTGTGAGGTAGGCATCGGCTTCTTCCAGGGGATTGAGCTCTTCGCGCAGCAAATTTTCAATCAGAGATAATTGGGCCACCTCCAGATCCGAGGCTTTCCGCACGACAATCGGAACGTCCTTTAAACCTGCCATTTGTGCCGCTCTCCACCGCCGCTCTCCGGCAATAATTTCATAACCCTGTTCGGTTTTGCGGACAATGATCGGCTGAATGATGCCGGTTTGCTTTATGGAAGCGACGAGTCTCTTCTGGTCTTCGTCGTTAAACGTTTTCCGGGGTTGATACCGGTTCGGGCGCAGCTCCTCAATACCGCAAGTGCTGGTTGGTACACTTTTGCCGTTATTTTTTTCGAGTAAATCGGGAAAAATAGCACCCAGTCCCTTGCCCAGCGCGTCTTTTTTTTGCGCCATTTACATTCCCCTCCGAAGAATTTCTTCCGCCAGAGCCATATACGCAAATGCTCCCCGCGATTTGACGTCATACAGGATAATCGGCAATCCATGACTCGGACTTTCGGAAAGCCTGACGTTTCGCGGGATAATGGTTTTTAAAACCTTACTGCCCAGATGTTTGCGCACATCCTCCGCAACGCGATGCGCCAGTGAATTTCGAGCATCAAACATGGTCAGCAAAATACCGTCCAGAGACAGATCGGGATTTAAATTCGCTTTTACCAGCTTGACGGTATTGAGCAGGTAGCTCAGACCCTCCAACGCATAGTACTCGCACTGCAGCGGAACAATCAAAGCGTGAGCGGCAACGAGAGCGTTGACCGTCATGAAACCCAGTGACGGCGGGCAGTCAATAATAATAAAATCATAGGATCCGTTCATGGATTGCAACAACTTGCGCAGCCGCACTTCACGATCTTCCAGATGAACAAATTCAACTTCCATCCCAATCAGGTCCTGATTGGACGGAACCATATGCAGATAGGGCAGAGCTGTTTCGACAATTACGGAATCCAGTGTTACCTGTCCGATCATGGCATGGTAAAAATTAGATTGTCCATGAAGGATTCTGTCGATGCCCAGCCCGCTGGTGGCATTGCCTTGAGAGTCGGCATCGATGAGCAGAGTTTTCTTTCCTGCTGCAGCAAGTGCTGCAGATAAATTAACCGCTGTCGTTGTTTTGCCGACGCCGCCCTTTTGATTTGCGATGCATATGATTTTATTCATTATTTTTGTGTAAGTCTTTCGAAAATTTCTTTTTGAAAAACTTTGGCAATGAGTAACACAAAAAAGGGTTTTTTAGAAGGGTTTTTTGCTTTATTTTGTCTTTCGGGCAATAATAATTTTGCGAGGCGGACCCAAAAGCGATTTATTTATATCATATTGATTTATTTGATATATTTTTGATGTGTTTTCGTCTTCTAAAGCTGTTTTCAATTCGGAGGAAACGTCCTGGCCCTTTAGAGTTATCAACAGGCCTTCCGGGACGAGAAAATACCGTCCCAGGGGCAGCAGATCGGATAGTTTAAAAGCGGCCCGTGAGATGACCATTTCAAATTTTTCACGCCACGCATCCGTGCGGGTGACGTTTTCCGTCCGGTCATGGATGATGAACGTGTTTTCCAGTTTCAAAAGGCGTATAACCTGTTTTAAAAAAGATACCTTTTTGCGATTGGATTCCAGAAGGTAAAGTTGTATGGACGGAAGAGAAATTTTTAAAGGGATGCCCGGAAACCCTGCGCCGGAACCTACATCCACGATCCTGGAGTGTGGAAGAGTGATAAAACGGGCCGCCGTCAGCGAATCCAGAAAATGACGCTTTACGATATCGCCTGTCGTTTTTTCAGAGATCAGGTTGGTTTTCTCGTTCCACTTTAAGAGCTCATTTTGGTATAAATCAAAAAGGGCGAGTTGTTTTTCATCAAGTTCGACGCCCAGGAGTCTGGCGTTCTGCTGAAGGTAGAGCATATCCGGGTTCATGAATGTTGAATTAGCAAAAAACAGGCATTGCAGCAAATGATAAATGTCATAAATCAGCCATCCTACAAAATATTATTTACCCGCCAACTTCCCGAAATGCAGGGGATATGGCAGGGCGCCGTCTGGCGTCATGCTCCGCCTCTCGCCGTGGATTGCCGCCGGCCTGAAGGGAGCTCTCATCAACCCCGAACACTGTGTAAACTGCTGTATAATGACCGGAATATTTATGGCATTTTCCGTGTGGAAGATCAGTACGTGCGCTCGGTCCATACCGGTTTTCAAAGCGATGTCTGGAAAGACAGCTGTGTGGAGTTTTTTGTGCAGCCGAACGTTGACGGAGGCTACTTTAATTTTGAGTTTAATGGCGGCGGCGCACTTCTCGCCTCCCATGTGACCAATCCTGTGCGTAGGGATGGCCGTTTGAAAGAATTTCAGCCGCTGGCATCGAGTGATGACCGGCAAATCCGGCGTTTTTCAACTCTGCCCCGAATGGTCGAGCCGGAAATTCCGACACCGATGGTCTGGCATCTGGAATTTTCAATTCCTTTTGCAGTTTTAGAAAAATACACAGGGCCGATTGGCGCCGTGGCGGGACAAATCTGGCAAGCTAATTTTTATAAATGCGGCAATGAGACCTCTCATCCCCACTGGCTTTCCTGGTCACCGCTTCGGGAGAGGAATTTTCACGATCCGACAAGCTTCGGTCAGATTGAGTTTTGTTGAAGATTGACTTCCCCTGACCACCGTAAATTCTTCGTGCATTTCTTTTCGGGCGGTTTTATAAGGCCTCTACCAGTTTGGAGGAGGTGGCTGATGTCACTCAAAGCCAAAACGAAAAATATCAGTATTGTTTTATTCAGGCCAAAGTATGCCGGCAATATCGGTTCGGTGGCGCGGGCGGCCAAGAATATGGGAATAACCCGAATCGTTGTGGTGGGTGCAAAGGAATTTGATCGTGAGGAAATGGAGCAGCGCTCCACGCATCTTGCGGCAGACGTTTTGGATCGGATCGTTTATGAGCGTTCGATCGAAGAGGCGCTGGGCGGTTTCAATTACATTGTGGGCACAACAGCACGCATCGGCAAGGCCCGCGGGCCGTTTGTATCTCCACGTACGGCGGCGCAAAATATCGCCGGTCTTTCGCAAAACAACAAAATCGCACTTTTGTTCGGTCCGGAAGACACGGGGCTGGCCAATGATCAGCTGCGCCTCTGTCACAGCGTGGTCACCATTCCGACGTCGCGCGAATTCACTTCGCTGAACCTTTCCCAGGCGGTCATGATTCTCTGCTATGAGATATTTGTTGCATCGCCGGCTGCGGCAACCGCGGCGGAGGCTTCTCCCAAACTTGCTTTATCGTCTGAGACGGAAGGCATGTATCGGCAAATCAAAGATCTGCTGTCCGGAATCGGATTTTTAAATCCGGAAAACCCGGAATACTGGATGCTGGACCTGCGCCGGTTTTTTGCCCGTTCCGGCCTTCTGTCGCGCGAAGTCAAGATTATCCGGGGTGTCTGCCGTCAGATGGATTGGTATGCAAGACACAAAAAAACTTGACTTTAGGCCTGATTTGGCGTGAAAGAAAAACCTTGAAATTTAAAGAGTAACCAAACCTTAAATCCGTAACGATGGAGGTCGTTTATTATGAGAAAAATATTTTCGTTTACCGGCGCCAAAAAAATTATCTTCGGCAACGGATCGCTTCTAACCCTTGCTTCACATCTTAAAGAACATCACGCACAAAATCCTCTGGTTGTTATGGATAAAAATCTCGCGAAAACCGGACTGCAGGAAAAAATCGCCAGCATTCTGGTGTCCGAGGGCATCAAGTTTACCTTATTTGACAGGGTGGAACCGGAACCCCGCATCGAACTGGCGGATGAAGGCGCAGCGCTGTCTCTGAAAAATAAATGCGACAGTGTGATCGGCATAGGCGGCGGTTCCGCCATGGACGTGGCTAAGGCCATTGCCGTGATTGCAACCAATAAGGGTGCTGCGGTAGATTATCTGGGGTTGAATAAAGTCCCGAAACCGGGTCTGCCCAAAATCATGATTCCCACGACTGCGGGCACCGGTAGCGAAGTGACATTCACCGCGGTTTTTATTCGCAAGAACCTCAAAAAGAAAGAAGGAATGAACAGTCCGCATCTTTATCCCGATCTGGCGCTTCTGGATCCGGAACTTACGCTCAGCCTCCCGCCGGAGCCCACGGCGTACACCGGTCTGGACGCTTTGTGCCACGCGATCGAATCCTATACGTCAATCAACGCTTCACCGCTCAGCGAAATGTTTTCACTCGAAGCCATCGCGCTGATTGCCGAGAATCTGCGCACCTGTGTGCATGACGGCAAAAACATTACCGCCCGGGAAAGAATGCTGCTGGGCAGCCTTTATGCGGGCATCGGCCTGGCCAACGCGGGCGTCACCGCCCTTCATTCCCTGTCTTACCCGCTGGGAGGGAAGTTTGGCGTTGGTCACGGACTGGCCAATACGATCCTGCTGGCACCGGTCATGGCGTTTAATCTGCCCGGAGCGCTGGAAAAGTTTGCCGACGTTGCCGAGGCGATGGGGGAATGCATCGACGGGCTCCCGCTGCGTGAAGCCGCCTACCTGGCCGTGGACGCGGTTGAATCATTGATTGAAGATTGCGGTATCACTTCCTCGATACGGGATTTTGACGTGAAGGAGGACGATTTTCCGTCACTGGCGGATGTGGCCATGACCGTTGCGCGGCCGCTGGAGAACAATCCGCGCAAAATGACAAAAGAAGAAATGATTGCGATTTACGCGCAGGCTTTTTAAACCAGAAAGGATAGATGAATATGGCAGGAGCTGAACTGATCGGCAAGGAAGAAATCAAGGAAGTCATGGATGTGCTGGAAACCGGCGTCCTGATGCGATACGGGTTTGACAAAGAAAGAAAGGGTGTCTACAAGGTTCGTCAATTTGAAGAGGATTTTGCCAGATACTGCGGTGTCACCCACGCATTGGGTGTTACGTCCGGTTCTTCGGCGCTGAAAGTCGCTCTGGAAGCGATGGATGTCGGGCGCGGCGATGATGTGCTGGTGCCAGCCTTCACGTTTTTGGCCACATACGAAGCGGTGCTGGAAGTCGGCGCAATTCCGATCATGGTGGATATTGACGACACGCTGAACCTGGATCCCGATGAAATTGAAAAGAAGAAGACCGCCTATACCAAGGCCGTCATTCCTGTCCACATGTGCGGACTGGCCGCCAACATCGACCGGATCGTCGAGGTTGCCCGGAAAAACAACCTGCTGGTACTGGAAGACAATGCACAGGGCTGCGGAGCGAGCTTCAAAGGCAAAAAACTGGGCGGCTTCGGCGATATGGGAACCTTCAGTTTTGACTATGTCAAAACCGTAACAACCGGTGAAGGCGGAATGGTGATCACCAACAACCGCGATCTTTACCTCCGTTCGGAATGGTACTCCGATCACGGTCACGATCACAATCCCAATGTCGGCCGTGCACTCGAAGGCAGGACCATTCTCGGATTCAACTACCGGATGAATGAACTTCAGGGCGCTTTAGGACTGGCGCAGCTAAGGAAACTGGATTACCTCATCGGCGAGCAGAAGAAGAACAAAAAGATTATTATGGATGCGCTTGCCGCCATACCCGGTGTGGGATTCCGCGCCAAGCAGGATCCCGAGGGGGATTCCGCGACTTTTCTGGCATTCAATTTGCCTGAAGAGCAGACGGCGCTCACATTCCAGAAACTGCTGGACGCCGAAGGCGTTGATACGACCTGCTACAAAAATAACCTGTGGCACTATGTTCCCAACTGGGAGCATTTCCTGGCGTTTTCAACAGCCAACTCCAGGAAGCATCCGTTTACCGATCCGCTGTACAAAGGCAAGGTTCAGTATTCGCGGGAAACCATTCCCCATGCGGAGGATATTCTGGGGCGGACACTGGTGATGGGAATTTCCGTCAGGATGAGCAATGAGAGACTTGACACCATCAGAAAGGCCATCGAAAAGGCCGCAAAGAATATCTAAATAATTATCTTTACCGGTCATATTGAGACCGGTCGGGCCCCGCAATTATTTTTAATGAACAAGAAACCGTGCCGGATATATCTGACACGGTTTCTTGTTTTCATGTCCGTGATTGCATACGTGTTGGCTGAAATATATTTGACACTCCTGCCAGACAGCCTTATACTTTGTCGCAGCACTGAACAAATTGCATGTTTTTCAGGAGTCCTATGCAGAGGATCTATCGTTATGAATTCACCGTGCCGGAAGAGGCGGAGGATCAAAACGGACATGTGAATAATGTTGAATATCTGCGCTGGATGCAGGATGCCGCGATGAAACACTCGGACACGGTCGGGTGCACGCAGGCGACAGAAGCCGCCGGTGCCACCTGGGTGGTGCGCGCGCACAAAATTGAATATTTCAAACCTGCATTTGCCGGCGACAGGATTGTGGTGGAAACCTGGATTGCCGATTTACGCCGCGTGCAGTCGCTGCGTAAATACAAAATCCTGCGTCCGGCAGACAAGGCCGTGCTGGCGGAGGGAGAAACCAACTGGGTTTTCGTGGATGCCCGGAAAGGCACACTGCGCTCCATTCCGGGGGCGGTTAAGGCAACCTTTGAACCATTGCCGAAAGAGATACAGGTGGATATAACCGAATCTTAATATTGAATAATGATTTGTCCTGATCAAATCACAACTATGAAATGATGGCCTGCAAGCGGGCGAAACCCGCGTAGGCAAAGTAGCCGGCAAACACCACCAGAAAAACAGCGCAACAGGCAATCAGGCCGCGGTAAAGACGATCCGTCAGAAACTGCCGTCCCCCGGAGACGGCAGCCGAGATGAATGAATACCAGATCAGGTCCGCCAGGATATGTCCGGCAAAGAAAAAAGCTATGCCCCAGACGCCAAACTGCCATGAATAAAGAATATACCCCAAACCGATTGTTGCCCACCAGATAATCCAGTAAGGATTCGAGACGCTCATCAATATGCCGCTGATCATCGGATGTTTCAGCCGTTTTTGCTTTCCTTCCCACGACAGGGTAAGTGTTGGCAGACCCCGAAACATTCCGACGGCCATCCAGAGGAGGATGGCTGCACCGCTTAGAGCTACAGCCACAAATACAACCGGCAGCTGAAAGAACGGTGCGAGACCCGCAAGGAGAGCGATGACAAGCGCCAGCTCCAGAACGGCGTGTCCGGCAATCATCAGCGGTCCGGCGATAAAGCCGCGCTGCGAACTTTCACTGATCGTCGCGGTCAAAAGCGGCCCCGGCATTAAAGCGCCGGAGAGTGCAATGATAAAGGAAGAAGCAAAAATAGTGAACAGGGTTGTCATCATAACCGCTATGTGATTAATCTACGCGAATCAGCATCGCGTCGCCCTGAGCGTGACCCGAGCAAATGCCGCAGACCCCCCAGCCGCCGCCTCGTCGCTTCAGTTCATACCCCAGCGTCATGGCGATCCGGGCGCCGGTCGCGCCGATGGGATGGCCGTAGGCCACCGCTCCGCCGTTGATGTTCACCTTTTTAAACATCTCTTCTTTCGTCATCCCCAGAATGGAGCGGCAGCTCACCAGCGCTACCGCGGCGAAGGCTTCATTGATCTCGATCACATCCATCTGTTCGAGCGTCATGTCGTTTTGTTCCAGAATCTTTTTGATGGCTAATCCCGGTACGGTCGCGATATCTTTCGTCGGCTGCGACACTTCAGCATAATCGACAATGGTAAAGATAGGCTTAAGACCCAGTTCATCGGCTTTTTCCCGGCTCATCACCAGACAGACATCTCCGCCGTCATTAACACCCGGGGCATTCCCTGCCGTGACACTTCCCGGTTGTCCGGTGACGGTACTGAGATGTCCGAACACCGGCGGGAGCTTGGCAAGACCCTCCATGGTAGTCTCCGGCCGCGGC
>JBDKUG010000277.1:0-3676 GCA_039679815.1 Smithella sp. | reverse complement strand
ATTTCGACCGCGGCCATGAACCGATCTTAAGTACTTCCAGTGCCCGGTTTATCACCTTTACTGTCATCGAGAATATCTGCCGTAAAGAAATCAGACGACTTCTGCAAGAATAATGACGGGCATGAATATCAACATTCCATGAATATAATCAACCATTCACCCATGGCAGTTGCAACATATTTCCTGATGGACAGAGACGGAGCCGAGGTCATGCTTCTTGTTTTGAAGGGAACCTGGCGTATCGGAAGCGGCGGAAAACTTTCCATCGCTGATGAGCAAATGCCGGTTATCTCTGAACCGGTCTATCGCGGCAAACCGGACAAATCGAGCCTGATCTGCGACACGGATGCAGTCCTGGAAAAACCCGGCACCGACTGCGTGCTGATCGGCCATGCCCGAGCTTTAAAACCGCACTTGGCCTACGTGGATGTTACCTTTGGTGTAGGGCCGGTTAAAAAGCAGGCGCGGGTGTTCGGCGACAGACGGTGGCAAAAGGGAATCCTGGGAGGTGCCTCGATCATAAAAATCAGACCGATCGAAGAAATCCCCCTCTTCTGGGAAAATGCCTTTGGCGGAATCGATGCGAGTTATGAAGATCCTTCAAAGCATGAAGTCTGTCAGGAAAACCCTGTCGGCAAAGGTTTCATGGCGGCAAAATCAAATATTGATATCGATGGGCAGCTTCTGCCGAACATCGAAAACCCGGCCAATCTGATCAAAAATCCGAAGCAACGGCCCAAACCCGTCGGCTTCGGTATGATCGCTCCTTACTGGCAGCCCCGAATATCGTATGCAGGCACCTATGATGAACAATGGCGTAAGTATATCAGCCCGCTTTTACCGGAAGACTTCGATACACGATTTAACTTATCGGCCGCACCGGGCCTTTCGACGAAAACGCACCTGCAAGGTAATGAGCCGGTGCTGGTTGAAGGGGCATCAAAAAACGTGCGGCTCCTGTTCGATCTGCCCGGTGTCATACCTCGAGTGATTGTCCGGCGCTGGGGATATGAAGGCGATTTGCCTGTGCTTCTGGACACAGTAATTGTGGAGCCGGATGATGAACTCGTCACACTCACCTGGCGCGGGGTATGGAACGTCCACGGCAGGGTTCATCAGCTTATATCGGTTCGTGTTGAAACATGAATAAACAGGGAAAAGGGACATGAAAAAGGAGGCCCCTCCAGAGAGTGACAAACAAAAGGTGGCCCTTCCAAAGGGGACAGGCAGCACCTAACCTCAGCAGTGCACGTCCACGTAAATACCATTTGACGGTAATGAATGGATGTGTTACAAAATATTTAACCGCTTGGATCACGCTCAACAGACTGAGACGGTAAACGGAAAAACTGTCTGATAGGAGTCTTCCTCACATTGCGGAAGGCTTTTTTTTTGGAATTTGAGGAAACATCCTGATGAAAAAAAAACAATCGCTCAAGTTTGCCATTATCGGCGCGGGAATGGTCGGAACAGCCATTGGGGCCCTTTTGAAAAAAGCCGGCCATCATATTTCGGCTATCGCCGACCTCTCCCCTGAGCATTTAAAAAGAGCGAAAAGCTTTATCGGCGCACCGGGCTTCCAGAACCCCGCCGATGCGGCTGATCTGGCCGACTGCCTGCTGATTACCACACCGGATGACCGCATAGAATCTGTCTGCACCCGAATTGTAGCGGCATCTTCCGTCCGCGGGAAAAAAGTATTTCACATGAGTGGAGCAGGAGGCTTGGATCTTCTGGATTCAGCATACCATGCCGGGGCGGCCGTCGCCAGCATTCACCCGCTGCAGAGTTTTTCTTCCATCGAAAGCGCGATACAGAATATTCCCGGCAGCTATTTCGGTGTGACGGCCTCGAAGGGAGCAAAGAAACTCTCAATGGACATTGTACGGGATTTAAGGGGAATTCCCATACATATAAAACCTGATCAGAAGCCCCTTTATCATGCGGCGGCCTGCATCGCATCAAACTACCTTGTTTCCCTGATGAGTGTCGTCGAGGCGATTTATTTGTCTATCGGTTTTTCCGAAAAAGACGCCCGCAAGGCCTATTTGCCGCTGGTTTATGGCAGTCTGAATAATATTGAAAAACAGGGCTGTAAAAGCGCTCTGACGGGGCCGATTGCCCGCGGCGACTCCGGAACAGTCAAGAAGCACATTGAAGCAATAGTCCGCCATCTTCCCGACCACTCGTCTTTGTACGCGAACATGGGAATGACGGCGGTAAAACTCGCGCGTCAGAAAGGCACCCTGAATGCCGCGCAGGCAAAAATCATTACAGACCTTTTGAAGGGAGTTTAACATGAGTACGCACAATAAAATCAGCCGGAAAACCATTCTGGACATCAAAAAAATGAAAAAGCAGGGAGAAAAAATAGCCATGCTGACAGCCTACGATTTCGGAATGGCCTCGATCCTGGATGACAGCGACGTCGACATCCTCCTGATCGGTGATTCGCTGGGAATGGTTGTACTGGGCTACGACTCGACACTTCCCGTCACCATGGAAGACATGATACGACATACACAGGCGGTCGTCCGCGGTTCCAGCAAAGCCCTGGTGGTCACGGATATGCCGTTTTTGTCCTACCAGGTATCGCAGGAAACGGCCATCGCCAATGCAGGACGCTTTCTGAAAGAAGCCAATGCCCAGGCGGTCAAGCTGGAAGGCGGTCGGGAATACGCAGACCTCGTCCATAAAATGACATACGCGGGAATACCCGTCATGGGGCATCTTGGTCTGACACCGCAATCAATCCACCAGATGGGCGGTTATAAAGTTCAGGGCAAGAATGACGAAGCCGCTGAAAAGATCATGCAGGACGCAAAAATTCTGGAAGAGGCCGGCGCTTTCTCTCTCGTGCTGGAATGTGTGCCGGAAACACTGGCGGCAGATATTACCGCAGCACTTTCCATCCCTACCATCGGCATTGGTGCTGGCGTTCAATGTGACGGACAGGTTCTTGTGGTGAACGACATGCTGGGCATCTATGACAGGATGACGCCCAAATTTGTCAAAAAATACGCCAATCTGAACCTGGAAATCAAGAAAGCCGTCAAGAGCTATGTCCAGGATGTGAAAACAAGCGCTTTCCCGGCTGAAGAACACAGTTTCAAGTAGGCTGTTAGGGAGACTGTTAGGATGTCAGGCAGAACTATCAGCTATGAGCTATGAACTATCAGCACCAGTGTCGATAAACTGTTTTAACATGTGCGTATAAGTGCCAAGCAGGATGTCCGGGTCAACAAAATAATCCGGTCTGAGATCAAAATGGCTTTTCACCAGTTGCCTTGCCACCTGCTCGACACTGCTTTCCTGACGAAGCGCCAGAAGCAGCCTGTCAATCATCTGGTCCGCTGCGGCCTTGCTTCTTGCAATATAGTGTTTTGCTTCATCCCCGGAAACGTATCCATAATGATCTGCGCACAGTATTTCGATATCCAGCCCGGATAGTTTGTCCAGGCTTTGTAGATACTGTTGGAAGCTTGACCCGGCAGCGATGACGAATTCGTCACGATAGGGAATGGCAGCCGCGTCCGACGGGAACAAGACCTTTAACTGCGGAATGTAAGCGGAAATTGAACAGGAGGAATGACCCGGTGTTTCATGGATTTCGATATGCCTGTTTCCCAGGTCGATTCGACTTCCCTGCCCCAGCGTTTCTCCCTGAACATCGTAT
>JBDKUG010000058.1:0-5671 GCA_039679815.1 Smithella sp. | reverse complement strand
CGGGCTTTCACCGCACCGGCCAGTTGAATCGCGCCGCCGAAAAGGAGGAGCTTTTCGGTCAGCGTTGTTTTTCCTGCGTCGGGATGGCTGATGATTCCGAAGGTGCGCCGCCGTTCAATTTCTTTTTGCAGTTTTTTACTCAAAATAACCTCATGATGATAAGCAGTGTAAACGGCAGTAACCGTTGATGCTGCGCAATAACCTGTAGTCGAATAGTCTACAGCCTATCCGTCTGATTCGAGAGTCGCCTCTTAACCAATAAATTCGCTGCTGTCAACCGCGAAGAACTTCAGTTTCCGGATCAGCCGGAATTTCTTTGTCTTCCATTTTAGAAATATCCAAAACAAATTCAGTGGTAAAGTGAACAAAACAGTGGCATCATTCAGGCTGGGAGGGGCAAATCAGAGAAACCTTTGCTGTTGTGCCTTTCAGTAAGGAGTGAAAATGATAGAGGTCTATTCCACATACAATCCAGGTGACATTGCAGTGATCAAATCTGTCCTCGATTCGGAAGATATCCATTATTATTTTCAGGGTGAAAACTCAAATATGCTGGTGGCCGCCGGCGCGTATGCCCGTTTGCTGGTTCAGGACGACCAGGCCCAACGTGTCAGAGAGATTTTACAAGAAGCAGGCTTTCTGGAACAATAAACAGGCGCGGTCGAAGACCGTTGCCGTTTATTTTACCTTGATCCTTTTGCCTTGGTCCTTGAACCTGGTCTTTACTTAATCTCCGCATGGTAGCTCTGCAGGGATTTTGCGCGGCCGTGTCCCTGCCGGAAAGCGCCAATGCCTTTGACGGCAGCCACCGCGGCGGCAACCGTTGTAATATAGGGGATCTTGTATTTAATGGCGGCCTTTCGGATGTAGGAATCGTCGTATTTGCTCAAGCGTCCGGCCGGGGTGTTGATCACCAGTTGAATCTCGCCGTTTTTAATGGCGTCGACGATATGGGGGCGTCCTTCATGCATTTTCAAAATCCGCTCTGAAGCCACGCCATGACCGGCAAAAAACAGATGGGTGCCTTCCGAAGCGATTATCTTAAACCCGATTTTGGCAAAGGCGCGGGCCACTTCCAGAATCCCCCCCTTGTCCTTTTCTTCGACGGTGATGAGCACGGTGCCTTCCGCCGGGAGGCTCTGACCAGTAGCTTCCTGAGCTTTATAATAGGCCAGCCCGAACGAATCAGCCAAACCCAGCACTTCGCCCGTGGAGCGCATTTCCGGTCCCAGTACCGGATCGACTTCCTGATACATGTTGAATGGGAAAACGGCTTCCTTGACACCGTAATGATGGAATATTTTTTTGTTAAGCTTCAGGTCCTTCAGCTTTTTGCCCAGCATGATCTGCGTGGCAATCCGGGCCATGGAAATATTGCAGACCTTGGAGACCAGCGGTACGGTGCGCGAGGCGCGGGGATTGGCTTCCAGAATATAAACGACATCGTTGGCGATGGCGTATTGTATGTTCATCAGACCGACAGCTCCGAATTCAATGGCAATTTTCCGGGTGTATTCATTGATTGTTTCAATGTGGCGCGCCGGAATGCTAATGGGCGGAATCACACAGGCGGAATCGCCGGAATGGACACCGGCCAGTTCAATGTGCTCCATCACAGCCGGCACAAAAGCGTCCGTCGCGTCGGATATGGCGTCGGCTTCCGCTTCAATGGCGTTTTCCAGAAATTTGTCGATCAGGATGGGGCGGTCCGGTGTGACGTCGACGGCGGTGGTTACATATCGGCGAAGCATTTCCTCATCATGAACCACCTCCATGCCCCGGCCCCCCAGAACATAAGAAGGACGAACCATCAGTGGATACCCGATTTTCCCGGCCACGTTGAGGGCGTCTTTTAAATTGCCGGCCATGCCGGATTTGGGCATGGGGATTCCCAGCTTGTCCATCATTACGCGGAAGCGGTCGCGGTCTTCAGCCAGATCAATGGTTTCAGGCGAGGTGCCGATAATTTTCACACCGGCTTTTGCCAGATCCGCCGCGATGTTCAGTGGCGTCTGCCCGCCAAACTGCACGATCACGCCTTCGGGTTTTTCCTTTTCGTAAATGCTTAAGACGTCTTCCACGGTCAACGGTTCAAAATACAGTTTATTGGAGGTATCATAGTCGGTGGAAACGGTTTCCGGATTACAGTTGACCATGATGGATTCAATGCCTTCGTCGCGCAGTGCGAAAGCTGCATGCACGCAGCAGTAGTCAAATTCAATTCCCTGGCCGATGCGGTTTGGTCCGCCGCCCAGCACCATGATCTTCCGGTTTTTGCTGACACCGACCTTATCCTCGGCGTTATAAGTGGAATAATAGTACGCTGCGTTTTCCACACCGCTTACCGGCACGGCGTCCCAGCGTTCGGCGAGGCCTGCGGCCAGCCGCTGCTTGCGAATGTCTTCCTCTTTCTTATCCAGTATCTGTGCGATGTATCTATCGGCAAATCCATCTTTTTTGGCCACAATGAGCAGATCGTCCGGCAGGGCCCGGCCCTTGAAGGCCAGAATTTTTTCTTCCAGTTCCACGAGTTCCTTCATCTGTTCGATAAACCATTTTTTGATGAAGGTTTTTGAGTGAAGGGCATCCACGGATGCACCTTTGCGCAGAGCTTCGTACATGATAAACTGCCGTTCACTGGACGGTTCACTGAGCATTTCCATCAGTTCATCGAGTGACTTGGTGTTAAAATCTTTCACAAAGCCCAGACCGTAACGTTTTTTCTCCAGAGAGCGGATGGCTTTCTGAAACGCCTCCTTGTAATTTTTACCGATGCTCATGACTTCGCCCACGGCACGCATCTGCGTGCCAAGCTTATCGACCGCACCGGGGAATTTTTCAAAATCCCATCGCGAAAATTTGACGACGACATAATCGCCTGACGGTGTGTATTTTTCCAATGACCCATCGCGCCAGTAGGGAATTTCATCCATGGTGATGCCGGAGGCCAGCGTCGAAGAAATCAAGGCAATAGGGAAGCCGG
This sequence comes from Smithella sp., assembly GCA_039679815.1. GTDB lineage: Bacteria > Desulfobacterota > Syntrophia > Syntrophales > Smithellaceae > UBA8904. The sequence continues at coordinate 2,688 of JBDKUG010000058.1, read as the reverse complement.
TGGCCTTGGATGCCAGAGCGGATGACCGGGATGTGCGTGGATTGATCTCGATAACGACAATGCGATCTGTTTTGGGATCATGCGCGAACTGGACGTTTGTTCCGCCGATCACCTGAATGGCTTCCACAATGTCGTAAGAGTATTTCTGGAGCCGCTTCTGGATATCTTCAGAAATCGTCAGCATCGGCGCGGTGCAGTAAGAGTCGCCGGTGTGAACGCCCATCGGGTCCACATTTTCAATGAAGCAGACGGTGATCATGTTGTTTTTCGCGTCGCGGACAACTTCCAGTTCCAGTTCTTCCCAGCCGATGACGGATTCTTCAATCAGGATCTGCCCGATGAGACTCGCGGATATGCCGCGGCTGGCGATCAGTCTCAGTTCTTCGAGGTTATATACAATTCCTCCGCCCGTGCCGCCCATGGTATAGGCCGGCCTGACGACCACTGGATAGCCCATCTCGGCGGCGATTTTTTCTGCTTCTTCCACGGAGGTGGCCGGTTTACTTTTCGGCATCTCAATGCCCAGCTTGTTCATGGCTTCCTTAAAGGCGATCCGGTCCTCGCCCCTTTCAATAGCATCAACCTGCACGCCGATCACCTTTACGTTGTTTTTCTGCAAAACACCGAGCTTGTATAATTCCGACGTCAGGTTCAGGCCGGTCTGTCCGCCCAGATTCGGCAAAATAGCGTCCGGCTTTTCATTTTCGATGATTTCAGTGATCGTTTGAGCGTTGAGAGGTTCAATATACGTCACATCGGCCATACCGGGGTCGGTCATAATCGTTGCCGGGTTGGAATTGACCAGTACGATCTCATAACCCAGCTTGCGCAGAGCCTTGCAGGCCTGAGTTCCCGAATAGTCAAATTCACAGGCCTGTCCGATAACAATCGGGCCGGAGCCGATAATCAATACTTTTTTAATGTCTTTACGTTTTGGCATAAGATCCTTTCAACTGTTTTTCAGATTCAATCTTTTTTGCTTTGATATTCCGCTTCGACCTTGATGGCGATGCCGCCGCGCACAGCGAACTCCGCGCTGACCCTGCACCAGCGCGGCTGGAGGGCAGCCACCAGGTCTTCAAGGATGATATTGGTGACGTGTTCATGAAAAACGCCCTCGCTGCGGAAAGACCATAAATATAATTTCAGTGATTTCGATTCGACAATCTTCCTGTCGGGGATATACTGTATGGAAATGCTGGCGAAATCGGGCTGGCCGGTTTTCGGGCATACACAGGTGAACTCGTCAGTGGAAAGCGTCACGGTGTAGTCGCGTCTGTGATGATTGGGGAACGTTTCCAGTTTGCGAACAGGTTTTGTTTTTTCCCCTAAAAGTGTCAAGCCTTTCACATCATTTGATTTTGTTCTTTTTGCCATGAAGTTCCCCTGAACTCAAAAGAGTGAATTTCTTTACCGAAAGTTGTCAATAATTTCAAGTTTATTCGTCCCGACGAAAATACTTCGCATAAAACAATGATTTTATGTTAAATTTATCCATAATTCAGAAAGGAGACATGAAGATGCCGGAAAACAAAACAACCATTCCTGAAAATACATGGAAATGCAGTAATTGCGGAAACACCGTCGTGGAGTTGCAACCGCCGCAGACCTGTCCGGCCTGCAAACAGAAATGTGAATTTCTGAACGTAACCTGTTACCAGCCGGACTGCGGGTTTACCGGTATGGACAACCGCCTGAAACCGTCAAAATAAAACCGTCCGGTAGAAATATTCACGCGGCGCTGAACAATGTGCAAAAGGAGATCAGGCTGTCCGGGCAGATAAGAACGAGACCCCCAGGGAGTGACCCTGCCTTCAACCGATGAGCGGTGCAAAAATTTCACTGAGCGTCGGGTGCGGTATGACCCAGGAACGCAGTTGCTTTCGGGTCAGTTGACCGGCAACCGCCAGGGCAAGCCCGGAAATGAGGTCGGCTGCGTGGTCTCCCAGTATGACCGCACCGATGATTTTATCCCGGTGAAAAACAGCCTTGACAAAACCCTGACCGATCAATTCTGTCCGCGCGATAATGTTGGCGCTGTAGGGCGACCTGACGACCTCAACGGATAAACCTTCGTCCCGGGCGCGTTCCTCGGTGTAACCGACACGCGCAATCTGCGGATGGCTGTACACAACCGACGGAATAAAATTTTCGTTGTAAATATTGCCGATTCCGCCGTACATATGTCCCACTGCGGCTTTGGCCTGCCGGGCCGCACGGTGAGCCAGCATCATTCCGCCGGTGACATCGCCCGCGGCATAAATGTCCCGGACAGTGGTCATCATGTTTTTATCCACCTTGATTCCGGCGCCGCTGTACTCGATTTCCAGTCTGTCCAGCTCAGCCCTGTAGAGCAGAGGCTTTCTTCCCGTGCACAGCAGGGCGCATCCGGCGCGCATCTCCATGGGTTCCTTGTTTTTCTGTACCTGCATCACTACGCCGCCGGCAGATTCTTTCAGACTGATGAGCTCCGTCGATGTGTGGACGGCAATTCCCAGACGGGCCAGTTCCTGTGTGAGAAATTCCGTGGCTTCCTTATCTTCCTGGGGCAAAATGCGATCCAGCAGTTCCACCAGGACAACCTTGACACCAAGTTCCGCAAATACCGTGGCGTATTCGATGCCGATGAAACTTCCGCCGACAACAATCATGCCGGACGGCAGTGAGGTCATCTCGAGAATTCCGTCC
>JBDKUG010000133.1:0-4484 GCA_039679815.1 Smithella sp. | reverse complement strand
CGATCCTTCGCCTCGCGTGAATTGAAAACAACACCGCAGCAGGTGCAGATCTTCACGCCTCTCCCCTCAACCTTTTCCGCGCTCATGTACTGGACGGGGATTGATCCGGCAACCGGCAGGAAGATTTACGTTGAAAAGGACCCTGTGAAAAAGCAGAAGCAGAAGGATGTTGTTACCCCGGAGCGCAAACGTTCAGGAAAGGGATGGGATATATAAAGAAAAGCAATACAATCGTCTGCAGGGATAAATAATGAAATGCCTGTGTGTAATTTTTGTCTGTGTCTGCATAATCGGCTGCTCCCTGAAGTCATCATCCGGGATAAGCCCGGATGCCGTGTTTCGAAAGTATAATTTCCCTGTCTTTGAATCCGCGAGCCATCTGTGTCAACAGCATGTTTACGGGTCGAGTGGCGAGATAACATGGGACGCTCTTACGACACCCTGCCGCGCATCTGTTGCGTCCAGGATAGCGCGTAGCGCCCTCCTGCAGTCAGCAATTTTTCGTGGCTGCCGGATTCGATAACGCGCCCCTTGTCCATCACGTGAATGATGTCTGCCTGCATGGCAGTGGTAAAACGGTGTGTAATGATGAGCGCCGTCCGGCCCGCGACCAGTTTGCGGAATCGTGCCAGCCAGTCCGCTTCCGCCCACGAGTCCATGGAGCTTGTCGGCTCGTCCAGAATGATCAGTTGGGCCTGCCGCAGGAAAGCCCGGGCAAGAGCCAGCCGCTGCCATTCACCGCCGCTCAATTCCGCACCGCCGAACCACTTACCCAGGACCGCAGAATAGGTATCCGGCAGGCGGGAAATGGGAGCATCGGCGCCCGCGGCCCGTGCCGCGGTTTCAATTCGTGAAGGATCGGGCTTGCTGTCAATGTCGCCAAAAGCAATGTTGTTGAAAACCGTGTCGTGATAACGCACCGGCTCCTGGAAAAGAACAGTGATCCGCTGCCGGATCGATTCTGTGGAGAGACTGCGGATGTCCTGGCCATCGATCATGACATGGCCGCCTTCCGGGTCGTAAAAACGGCAGAGAAGCCTGATGAGTGTGGTTTTTCCAGCGCCGTTTTCACCCACGAGCGCCGTAATTTTTCCGGCCGGAATGTTCAGGTTGAAATTGTCAAGGGCCGGTCTGTTGCTGCCGGGATAACAAAACGTCACATCCTGCAGGTGGATTTCTTTTTGAAGTCCCGGGTGGGGCGGCGGGTCGGACGCCTCGGTGATTTTGGGCTTGAGCTCAAGAAACTCAAACAGATTTTCCAGGAACATAATGTTGCGGTAGATTTCTCCGGCGCTGCTCAGAAGGGAACGCATCATGCGCTGTCCCTGGAAAAAGGCCTGGACAAAGAGCGCCATGTCCCCAAGGCTTAAAAGCCCCCGTGACGCCTGAAGGCCCATCCATGCCAGCGCCCCCGCCATGGTGGCCAGGCCGATCAGCGCCGCCACCGCCGTGGCGACTGCTTCATTGCGGGCGAGTGCCACCTTTTCGCGGCGCAGTCTTGCGCGCAGCTCCTTGAACAATCCGCGGAAATGAGAACCAAGGTGAAAAAGTCTCATTTCTGCAGCCGCCTCGCGCGATGTCAGCATCATGTCGTAGTAATTGGTCTTGCGGATAGCCGTCGTATTGCGCATCCGCCACAGGTGAAATCGCATCGTATGGTGCATGACCACAACAAGCGCGGGAATCGTACTCAGGGCCAGTAAAACGGGAATCCAGATGCCAAAGGTCAGCAAAACACCCGCCATGGCCACAAGTGTGATGAAACTTTGCAGCAGTGTCCCGGCATTTTCCATCAGCGCGGTGGGACGCGAAAGCGCATCGACCCGGGCACGGTGAAGCTGATCATAATAGTCGGGATTGTCATAGAAGGACATGTCCAGGGACATGGCCTTCTCGTGAATGAGTTCATGGACGGAATCCTGAACCCGTTCGGATTGAGCCGTCCGCAGCCATCGGCTGACGCTTTGAAAAACCTCAATCGCCACCAGAACGCAAACCATCGCGACCGCCGCCGGAGCCAGCGAAACCAGCCCCTGCAATCCTACGCTGTCTTTGATGACCTGAGCTATGCCGTCCACCAGTATCTTGGTCAGGTAAACCATGGCGACTGGCAGCAGCCCCTGAACCAAAAGCAGCCCCAGCCAAGCGATAGTTAACCCACCGGCGGCACGATATACCAGGCCAAAGGCCATCGGCAGATAGGGAAGCTGCGACTTGAATTGCTGGACTGCTTTGCTTAATTGTTTAAACATTCTTTTTCAGCTTTCCATTGTTGAAGGCGCGGCAATCTTTTCATATCCCCCGCAGGTTGTCGTCCCGCTCTAGAGGCAGATACTGTGACGTAATTACAATTTTTGTCATTCCTCGCATGTGAGGAATCTTAATGCATTGTATTTATTGAAAACAAGATTTCTCGCTTCGCTTCGAAATGACATAAGAATGAATTGTGACACAGCCTCAGGGGGCCAGGGGGAGATGTTTTACCACCTCCGTCACTTTGTGCCACCTCCGCCACCGGAGGACATTTGCCCGGAGGTTACCCCGTTTTCAGGAAAATGTCGAGACCACGGTGTATTGAAGTTGGCCTTCCGCGCCGGTCAAAATGAACTGGCCGCATCGCAACCAGGCATGTGCCGCCAGTTTCTCCGGTTTGGCCTCGTCTTTCATCACCCCCAGATATAATGTTCCTGGGATGCCGCGGCGTTTGATCATCCACTTGGCCGCCACGGCCTGGGGCAGGCAGACGCTTTCCCATAGTGTGTAGTTTGCAACTGAACGGACAGCCCAGCCGATCATCCGGGCAAGCTGCAGATCAGCGGGTTGAACGGATGTATCCGCCTCCTTCATATGATTGCCCATCGATTTGGCCAGCCATCGAAATGGCAGAACCAGTACCCCAAGACGCGCTAGTCCCAGCAGCACAAATGCTTCCAAAAGCAGCATGCGCTCGGTCCGGCTGCGCCGCCGCCATTTGGCGTATGTGTTTTTTAAAGAAGCCATGCAGTGTTCCTTTTAAACGGGAAAAGTTTTCACGGCAAAAATGCAAGTATTTGGGGATTTGAAATCTGTCTGTTCGATATGCTTTATCATTTAAAAGGATTTTTTATCATGACATCTTCGATTATCTGCCCGTTTTTCAGATCTTCGGTCAACAGGACGGACGCCCCTATTTTTACGGCAGCAGCGATAATGAGAGAATCCCAAAAAGAATACCGGTATCGTGCCTGGATATCCATTGCCGCAATCATTAATTCCCCGTCGTTATCGATAATTTCCCACAGCAGAAAGTCGCGAATGATATCCGAGGCTGTTTTAACATCGAGGGGGTTGGGGATTTTTTTTGTAATGCTGACAAAAAATTCCTGCAGGACCTGAACGCTGATGGCACCGGTACGGGAATTCCACAGGTCTGTAACTATGTTTCGGGCAGGGTCATGTTTTTTGCCGGACGAAATATCGTAGGCATAGACCAGGATATTGGTATCGAGAAAGATCTTATCTTCTGTCATGCAGCGTTTCCCTGGTTACTGTTATCTTACCTTTTGTGCCCAGATTAAAACCGCTTTTCAGGAGGGTGATTTGACGCCGCCTTGCCGATTGAAAGCTGCTGGCATCTTTCAGTTTTTTTTCAAGAGTTTCCCTGAGAAGCTGACTGATCGATTTGTCTTCGCTTGCCGCCAGGGACTTTACCCTGCGGATCACATCTTTGGGCAGGGCCAGGGTAATATTTTGTCTTTCCATGATACGTCTCCCGTTTTTTTAAGACAAATATTTTTCACGTAAATACGTGTAACATGTTCGGGCAAGTCTGTCAATAAGGGACTGTGGCACTTTATTGCGTTAAAATTTTTCCTCCAACGCGTCCATCAATTTATCCAGTAAAAAACCTTTATCGGGGCGCACAACCCTGTAAACATTTGTTCGGGATGCCACTGCTGCGCACTGCCGGAAATGTTCCTCTTTTCCGCCCAGGCCGTTGAGGAACTGCAGACGATAGGTATTCTTAATGATGAAGTTGATCTTTTCCGCGCCTGTCAGGCGGGTGATATTGATTTCATCTGATTTGGCAGCCTCCAGAACAAAAACGGATTTCAGGAGGACAGGTGATTTGTGGACAGGATCGACAGGCAGAAAATATTTATCCATTCCCTTCGTCCAGCGGACGCTTTTGAGATGATCTTTATCCTGCTTAAGTTTTGTAAGAACGTCAGCCCAGAGTTTCAGGCGTGGAAATCCCGGAATCACCGCCGGGTGCCCGTTGATCATTCCCACCGCGCAAACGTCGTCGGCCAGAAAGGGATAGCCGCGCCTATGGAATCCGGCGGCCAGCGTGGATTTGCCGATGCCGGAATCTCCCGTGAAAATGACACTGCGGTCTTCGACCTCTATGGCTCCCGCATGCAGCACCAGGATATTTCGTTGATGCAAAAGGGCGCCGAAGGCCGATCCCAGCAGAAAAATCAGGACACTTTCGTCTTCTGCCC
>JBDKUG010000024.1:0-3343 GCA_039679815.1 Smithella sp. | reverse complement strand
TTGCGTTCGTTGAACCACTTTACTTTACCTTCTGACATAGTGTTAATCCTCCTTTCTCAAAATTTCCTAAGTCGAACTATCACTGTGGCAGAAATAAAAAGGCCGCCAAATCAAAAGTACTTAAGGCGGCCGACCTTGTGCTTTAATGAAACCATTCAACTTATTCCTTCGCTTTTTTACTCCATGACCCGCGAAGTTAAACGCACCCTAGGGTAATTATACGTAATAGTCAAGCTTTTTTATTTTGGGGATTTGGGGAGCCAAAATAAGAATGGTCGATTTCTTCAATGGAATCGGCCATTTATTTTTTTGTTGAATATCAAGCATCAACCATCATGATAAATAAAAACCGCAATAATAATGTGTTAACCGGTTTTGTATGTGTATCAGATGATCCAGTTATTTTGTGCACTTAAACTCAAACCATGACTTCAAAACTGCTGGTTGTTTTAATTCTTCAAACATTATTTTGAGTTTGACAGTTCTGTGAAAAAGAAATAATAACCAGCGTCACAGTAAAGATCACGATAAAGAAAACCAACATTTCGCATAAAGCTGATGCGGCTATTATAAAAAGAGCCTTGACATAACCTTTATTAAGTTATCACGGGTTCAGGATTTGGTGCATGCAGCCATATCGCACTGATGCAAACAACAATAACGTTGTGATACAGACGGAGGCATCCGGCAGCAATCACGCAAAAAAGTTGAACAGCTGCAGATTGCTGAACTGTAAAAGTGTTTCCTTGCAGAAGCAATCAGATTGTTTCAACGCGTTCATCATAAAATATTGTCTCTTACAAAAAGGAGGTTTAACATGTCAAAGAATGACAAAATCGAAGATCAGGTTACGGGGCAGGCGGTTACCGGCGAGCAAAACGCACAACAAAGAAAGATGCGTTTTGTCGAAGAAGGTGTGAAAACACAGTATGCCAACGCTTTTAACATCGGCTTTGGCGGAGAAGAAGTCGTCTTTATTTTCGGCAATCAATCTCTTGAGCCGAATGTGGTGCGGATCGAATCCAAAATGGCCGTATCCATCAAGACCGCTAAACGCATTGCTGTTACCCTTGGCAATATGTTGCGCCGTTATGAAGCAATCAATGGTGTTGTGGATATTTCAATGCCCAGGACGACCAAAGATGAAGAAAAAAATCTACAATGAGATCATAATTGTATTTTTTATCTTTGCGATGGGGCTGGCATTATCTGTTGAAAGTGCCGAAATATCCTCTGACCCGGTTTTCGATTTGCCGGTTAAATGTACCCTTGGAAAAGATTGCTACATCATGCATTACGTTGATCTGGACCCGAGCCCGGGCGCTGTGGATTTTGGTTGCGGTCGGCAGACGTACAATAAACATGACGGGACGGATTTTGGCATACCGGATATGGAGTCCATGAAGCGTGGAGTGCCTGTTCTGGCTGCAGCGTCCGGAGTTGTGTTGCGTGTGCGTGATGGTGCTGACGATCAAATCATTGCTGACCGGACCGGGCGCAAGGTCGTCGAGAACATTGAATGTGGCAATGGTGTCGTACTCAGTCATGGCAATGGCTGGCAGACACAATATTGTCATTTGCGTAAAGGAAGCGTTGCGGTAAAGCAGGGAGAGCGGGTGAAAATAGGGGCGCTTTTGGGTTTGGTCGGGGCATCCGGGCTGACATCTTTTCCCCATGTCCATTTCACCGTAAGGCATAGTGGAAGGGTTATTGATCCCTTCACTGGTATGGCAAATAATTCCGGTTGTAATGTGGCGCATCATCCGCTCTGGGAAAAAACGCCGAATTACATGCCTGTCGGGTTGATCCGGGCTGGTTTTGCATCAAAACCGCCTGATCAGGACGCCCTGTGGCGGGGAGAGTTTGCGGACACAAAGGCAAAGTCAGAGAAACTGGCAGCGCTGTTATTTTGGGTTCATGTGTTTGGAACACTGAAGGGTGATCAGGAGCATATTACCTTGATCGGCCCTGATAAACGCATTGTAGCAGACTCACAGAAGCCACTGATGAAAAGTAATAAAAGCTGGATAAGCTATATAGGGAAAAGAAATACCATTAAGCGTCCGCTGATCAAGGGTACATGGCGCGGCATTTATCAGTTGAAAAGAGATAACCGCACTTTGATCCATCTGGAACGTATTTTTCTTGTTGAGTAGGTATTAAGGCCATTATTAAAGGCATCAATGATAAATTTAAATAAAAAATATTGTTTACTTTTTCTGGTAATATTAAAACAGTCATTATGAATTTTCTTTTTCTGCATTCGAATTTTCCGGCTCAATTTCGTCACCTGGCAGTGGTGCTGGCACAGGATCCTCAAAACCGAGTAATCTTTGCCACGGCCCGCAAAGAAGGGCAGATGAAGGGGGTTTACAAGGTTGTTTACACGCAGACCCGCAAGCCGCACAAGGAAACACACCATTACGTTAAGCCGCTTGAAGATGCCGTGCTGCAGGGTCAGGCTGTCTATCGGGTACTGGATAAACTGAAGGCTGAAGGCTTTGTGCCGGACATTGTCTATGGTCATTCCGGCTGGGGTGCACCTCTGTTTATCAAGGATATTTTCCCCTCGGCCAGGCTGCTTTGTTATTTTGAATGGTTTTACCGCGACAGGGGATCGGATGTCGGCTTTGACCCCGCTGAACCCGTGACAGCGGACGACCGGCTGCGCATCCGGATCAAGAATGCGCCGATCCTCAGTGATTTATATACCTGCGATGCCGGTCTGTGCCCGACGGCGTGGCAGACAAGCCAGTTTCCGGAAGAATTTACGAAAAAGATTAAAGTGCTGCATGATGGCATTGATACCAATTATTTTTCGCCGCGGCAAAATCAGCCACTTGTTTTACCGGATATAAAACTGGATTTATCTTCGACAAAAGAGATCGTCACCTATGTCAGCCGCGGGTTGGAACCGTACCGCGGATTCCCTCAGTTTATGGAAATGGTGTCACTGCTCCAGAAGCGGAGAAAGAAATGCCATGTGGTGATTGTGGGTGAAGACCGTGTCGCTTATGGCAAACGTCTGCCCGGCGGTAAAACATACAAGCAGTCGATGCTTGAACAATACGATTATGATCGGGAACGTCTGCATTTTACCGGCAGGCTTCCCTATCCACAATACCTGGAAGTCCTGCGTGCATCTTCGGCGCATGTCTATTTAACACGACCTTTTGTTCTATCTTGGTCGATGCTGGAAGCCATGTCCGTAGGCTGTGCGATTGTTGCCTCCAATACAAAACCCGTAACCGAAGTGATTGAAAACGGCACAAATGGTATTCTGGTGGATTTTTTCGATGCAAAGGGGATTGCCGATCGTGTTGAAGAAACGCTGGATAATCCC
>JBDKUG010000069.1:0-12977 GCA_039679815.1 Smithella sp. | reverse complement strand
ATAACCTTTTGTATGACGTATCCGAACTGCCGATCCCCCTGGACCGTGTAGATGATGACTACTTGAGTCATCCTCGGCATTGGGATATGGATTTCATCCGCAATTTCATGCTGATTGTCGGTCCGGTCAGTTCAATCTTCGACTTCCTCACTTTCTACATCATGCTGACGGTTTTTCATGCGGGGGAGGCCCTGTTCCATACGGGCTGGTTTATCGAGTCCATGGCCACGCAGGTGCTGGTCATTTTCATCATCCGTACCCGTAAAATCCCCTTCAAAAGTCTTCCGAACCCATGGCTGATAGCCTGCTCGCTGTCGGTCGTGGCGGCAGCGATCCTCATACCGTTCACCCCTTTCGGCGTTTACCTCGGTTTCGTGGCGCCGCCGGCTTTCTTCTTTCTTTTCCTGACAGCCATATTGATAACTTACCTGCTGGCGGTGGAATGGATAAAACAATGGTTCTTCCGGCACTTTGCCGCAGAGTGAAAAGGTGAAACTCACTTCTGCTTTTCCGGTTCGTTTATCGCGCTCTTCATCAGGCCCATGATATCGTTCCCCCGTTTGGCCTTGAAATCGTACACAATGTCGTAATGCTTCGCTATAATCAGTACGCGAAACGTGATCTTAAGCCGCTCGGTTATGCTTAAGATGTCGTTGCTTATTGACCATGTGCTTGTATAATCCGACACCTCCCCGTTCTTGCCTTTGCCCAGAGCGATATCGCCCACACTGATTTTTCCACTGCCTTTCCCTTTCAAACCCCCTGAAGGAGACATGATCAAGACCTCGGACAACAGGTGCTCCTCGGATTCTGAAACCTTGGGACTGGTGAAGACATCCCCCTTACCGGTGATGGTATTTGTCGCAGTTGCCTCCGGGGTGATCTTAGTGGTCATGCTCGTCACGCCGACCTGCACGGGTGCATGGGTTTCCTTGTCAAGCCTGTAATACTCAAACAAGGTCTCAAAGGTGTCGGAGCTTGTTTGTTTGACAACTCCATGGAAGTACTTGGTATCGGCCTTTATTCCATCAGTGTATTGTTCGACTGTACCTATCCACGCGCCGACCATTTCGTGATAGAAGGCTGCAATATTCGTGGGAGGAGCGGATGTTTGGGAGTACCCGCCAACCGATGTCGCCATGGCGAGTATCGGCACAATTACCGCTACATGGCATATACGTCTTACTAATGGCGGAACATATATAGAGTGTCTTTTCATAGACCTGCGCCTGACTTGTCGTCCTGTATACATCACACATATCATCTGGCGAAACCATCACCACATACAGGCCTGCCACCCTGAGTATTCAAAATGGCGGACCCAAAAGGATAGGAGGAGTACAAGTAAACTGGAGCATAGAAAAAAGCTAAAAGGAAGGTACATTTCCCTGATTAGTGGGTCCCCAATGGAGGATTTTGGCGAAAGCGGGAGCATTAGAGAGACCTGTATACAAAATCAAGCGGCAGGCCCGAACAGAAATGAAGAGAATTGAAACATCAGATATATTCAAAGCCTCTTGTAGGATTTTCCTTGTAGAATTGATTTTCCCTGAACCTTCTCTCATCCATTGGATAATTCCAGATACCCCCCAAAGCATGGTAACTTTCTACAGAGAAAAATAGGCGGAACCATTTTCTGTAATTTTGAATATCCCGAATCCTTAAAAGCGCCCTCACGAGGACTCATTTGATGAGATTCCAGCGGCTTAAAATAATTCTCAAGAGCTTTGGCCTCCTCAAGCAGGCCCTGAGCAAATTCGACAAAGATAATGGTTTTTTCCTGTCTTCAGGAATTGCCTTTAATATCCTGATTAATCTGGTCCCTTTTATCATGCTGCTTCTGGCAGTGCTCGGGACTTATCTCTACAACGACCAGGAAGTCCTCAATCAGATTCGCGCCTATTTCCGGGATATGGCGCCGGCATTGGATCCTAAGATTATGAAAAATCTTACAGACGTCATCCAGAACCGTCAGATTGTGGGAATCCTGGGGTTTGCAGGTTTGCTCTGGTTTTCCACATGGGTCTTTGGATCCCTGCGGATCGCTTTCAGTATGGTGTTCCGGGTCGAGAAGGACAGGGGAATGCTGCGAGGAATAGGCATCGATCTGCTGATGATTCTCATAGCAGGGACCCTCCTCCTGGTGAGCATGGTCCTCAGCTCCGCAGTCACATTTCAGCAGAGTTTCCAGGGCCGGATTTCTGTGGCGATAGGGCCGTCGATTCAGTGGATGCTTAAGTACCTGCTCCCTTTTATTCTCAGTTACTGCATGTTTTTCATGATTTACAAAATCATCCCTGATAAGAAAATCCATATCAAATCCGCCCTTCAGACCGCGCTTTTTACCAGCCTGCTCTGGGAAATAGCCAAACATCTTTTCAGCTGGTATATAGTCCATCTGGCCACGTACTCTGCTTTTTACGGGTCATTGAGCGCCCTGGTCATATTCGTTTTGTGGGTATACTATTCTTCGGTGATTCTCGTTGTGGGAGCTGAGCTTGCTTATTTCCTGGAAGGAGATCGAGGGCATGAAGCGGCTCACTTTTAGACAACATTATTGTCTCAATTCATCACCCACTGGAAACAAGGCTTTTTTCGAGTTGAATTATTTTAAAATTCTGCCTAAAACATTGGAGCGTAAACATCCAAGAGCGATCGGGAGAGGGTGATAATTATAAAAAGAAAAACCAAAACAGACATCCAAACAAAGCAGAAAACTCTCCCTGATGCGGAAGAGTTTCGGACGAGGCTCGATGCCACTGAGCGCCGTTTGCTGGAAACCCGCGAAATATTGCAGACTCAAATCGCCGAGCGCCAGCGGGCAGAGGAAACCTTTGACAGCGTTCAAAAATACGCAGGGAATATCGTGGAGACGATACGCGAACCCCTTATCGTGCTAACCCCCGATTTAAAAGTAATCTCAGCTAATCAATCATTCTATGAGATGTTTCATTTGGCGCCTGAAGAAACAGAGGGGCGGTTTGTCTACAGCATAGGCGATCATGCATGGGATATTCCTGCATTGCGGGAATATCTGGAGGAGATTATTCCGCATAATTCCCACTTCAGCGATTTCGAGGTCGAGCATGAGTTCCCGGTCATCGGGCGCAGAACAATGCTTCTCAATGCCCGCAGGATCTATCGGGAGGGTAAAGGCACGGACAGGATACTCCTCGTTCTGGAGGACATCACTGTCCAAAAGCAGACGGAGGAGGCGCTCAAAAGTTCTGAAACGCGATACCGCCGCCTCTTTGAGTCGGCCCGGGACGGAATATTGATCCTCGATGCCGAAACAGGGCAGATATCGGATGTTAACCCGTTCCTGATGGAAATGCTGGGCTATTCACATGACGAATTTTTGGGGAAAAAACTCTGGGAAATTGGCGCCTTCAAAAATTCTGATGCAACGAAAGCCGCCTTTGGGGAATTGCAGCGCAAAGGGTATGTCCGCTACGAGGATTTGCCGCTGGAGACGAAAGATGGGCGGCAAATTGCCGTGGAATTTGTCAGCAATGTCTATCTGGTTAATCATCATAAAGTGATTCAGTGTAACATCCGCGACATCACCGAACGGAAAGTCATCGCCGAGGCTTTACAAAAAGCTCACAGAGAACTCGAGCGACGGGTGGAAGAACGGACGGTCGAACTTCGGACGGCTGTCTCTGAAATCAAGGCATTGAAAGACCAACTCGAGGCCGAGAATACTTACTTTCGTCAGGAAATAAAGACCAAACATAAATTCGGCGATATTCTCGGACAAAGCGATGGTCTCAAGTATGTCCTGTATCGAGCGGAGCAGGTAGCTCCTGCGAACACAACGGTCCTTATCCTTGGCGAGACCGGTACGGGCAAGGAGCTGATCGCTTTCGCCATCCATGGCATGAGTCCCCGCAGGGACCGGCCCTTGATCACGGTCAACTGTGCCGCCCTGCCGGCCAATTTAATTGAGAGCGAACTGTTCGGCCGGGAGAAGGGGGCATTCACCGGGGCCGATACCCGGCAGATCGGCCGGTTCGAGGTCGCCAATGGTTCCACCATTTGCCTGGACGAGATTGGGGAACTGCCGCTGGAGGTGCAGGCAAAGCTGCTCCGGGTGATCCAGCATAGCCAGTTTGAGCGCCTGGGCTCGTCCCATACCATCAAAGTCGATGTGCGGATCGTAGCGACGACCAATCGAGACCTTGAGGAAGAGGTCCGCAAGGGCAGGTTTCGGCAGGACCTTTACTATCGGCTCAACGTCTTTCCCATCACTGTACCGCCGCTGCGTCAGCGGAAAGAAGACATCCCGCTGATGGTCAATGCCTTCATGGAGCGGTATTCCCGGAAGCTGGGCAAACAGATCACGTCCATCCAGAAGGGGACGATGAAAGCGCTGCAGGATTACCCTTGGCCCGGTAATGTCCGGGAGCTCGAAAGCATCATTGAACGGGCCGTGATCTTGTGCCCCGGGCCGGTTTTGCAGCTGACGGATAAGCTTGCGATTTCATCCCCCTCACTTTCATCTGCCGTGAGGACACTGGAAGAGGCGGAGCGACACCAGATTCTTAAAATCCTTTCCGAGACCCGATGGCGCATCGAGGGAAAGGACGGGGCCTCAGCGATCCTGGGCCTCAACCCGAGTACCTTAAGAGCGAGGATGCATAAGCTCGGGATAGTCCGGCAGGAGATCAAGGGGGCAGATTAAGCTTCCCGGATATGCTCAAAGTATCCCTCAGTATTTTGAGGTTCCGCCAAATAGTGAGGCCAAACGAGTCATTTCATTTTTTTCTGCTGCTCTCTCCTGTTAATCCAATCCCATGTAATGAAAAGGTTAATCCATACTGCTTATTTCCCTTTGGCTGTTGGCAGGCCATTTGCAATTAGATTTCATGATCTTTGTAATCGTACGGATGAGGGCTATTGCCGGGAAGCGCCTGAAACTGCAACGACAATTTGCTTCGCTATCTGCTTGTCAAGTAAGGGGGACAGGCATTCAGAGAAGTTTGCAGAACCAGAGGAAAAAAGATGCCTGGGTCCGGTAGATGAACGGCGGTTACGGCCGCAACCGAATTCATATATAAGCCGGCTATAACAAAAAAAAGAGAGGAATGGAAATGGATAACAATTCTGCAGATCACGTGTGGAACAAACTACAGGCTCAGATAGATCAAATGTTCGGCAGAAATCGCAGGGACAGTCTAAACCTTATCGAGCACAGACCGCAGCATGGCCAGCTGCTGTCGATGTCACTCGATGATGGGAAGGATGATCCGGAGATATCATAAGCAAAGAATGCAATCCGGATTCGATACGAGCAGGTAAAGTCAGGCAAAGATCGGCCGGGTCGAGAAGGTCCTGGATATCTGAACAATGGACCGCCGTCTGCCTGAATATTTTTATGCCATAAACATTTGCATTCATCCCCGCGGCAAGATGCAGGGGGTTTCACGGCTCGCTGCGGGAATCCTTGGTTAGCTGAAAAACAAGGGTCAAACAACAGAAAAGGAAAAATAACATGGGCATAATACTGATTGTTATATTGATACTCGTCCTCTTCGGCGCACTGCCCACCTGGCGCCACAGCAGGAACTGGGGATACTTTCCCAGCGGTGGACTGGGACTGGTTCTTCTGATTTTGGTCATCCTGACGCTGATGGGGCGGATATGAAGGGAGTTTAGTGTACGAGAGATCACCATGAATTCGCCTGACAAAGGCGGATTTTGAAGACATCTCAATCGGATCAAAACGCAACAACTGAGTCCGGGTGAGCGAAGATCAGCAGTTAAAGGAGCCGGAAATATGAAAATTATAAAGATTTTGTTTGTCCAGAGTTTAGCATTGGCATTGGCGCTGGCTGGTTTTAATCTCTACGCTGCCGATCAATCAATTTGTAATCCTGATACAAAAGTTGCGCTTCATAACAACGGAACGCTAAAAAGTTGCCAACTCAAAGATGATTACGCTGCTAATAACGTCCAATGCAAAAATGACTATCCCGTAAGTTTTTATGAAAACGGCAACTTGGAATCTTGCATGCTCTCTTCGGAGGCTACCCTTGCCGGGAATAACTGCAAACAAGATGGTCTGATTTCTTTCTACATCGATGGGAAACTGAAATCATGTGTGAAACGAGACTGAAAAAGAGATTGGGGATTGAGGGGATGCAGGGCATGGAAAGTAGAAGGACAAGGAGTTGAAAAACGTCACCCGAATCGAAGGAGGATCTATGGTTGACGACAGTCATGTATTCACGGCCAGCCGGTTGACTCCGGGCAACCGGCTTTTCCCGGTGCGAATTGAAGTAAATCAAAACCGGGTTACGCGGATCAAGCGGCGACTCTTCGGTTCCAACGAAGAGAGCATTGCGATCCAGAAAGTGGCTTCGGTCAATATCCGGACGGGTTTAATGTGGTCCGACATCCGAATTGATTCGGCGGGAGGAAGCGACCCCATTGTGAGCCATGGGCATCGCAAGGATGATGCAAGGGCCATTCGTGACCTGATCGAACGATTCCAGAAAACCCTGCGGGCCGCGCAGGGGCCTGACGCCTAGTCTCTCATCGGTTGGAGTTCGGAAAGTGACTGTGATGTGATGTCCTCAAGAAAATCTCCATCGGTATCCAGCCGGAAATAAAATAACCAGATTAGATGTCTGCCTCGCATCAAAGTACCCCTCAGTATTTTGAGGTTCCGCCAAATGGTGAGGCCAAACGAGTCATTTCATTTTTTTCCGCTGCTCTCTCCTATTAATCTAATCCCATGTAATGAAAAGATTAATCCATACTGCTGATCCCCCTTCGCCTATTGGCAGGCCGTTTGCAGTTGGATTGTATGATCTTTGTAATCGTACGAATGAGGGTTATTGCCGAGAAGCGCAAGGAGCTGTCCCAGACGATCATTTCCCTGATCGGCTCCATGAGGACCGAGAAGGGATGCCGGCGCTGCGACTTGTGCCAGAGTATCGAGGACGAAAATCGACTCTTTCTTCTTCAAGAATGGGACACCCGGGAGAATCTTATGGCCCACCTGAAGTCGGAGCATTTCAGGGTGCTCCGGGGGGCGATGAACCTTCTCAGAGAGCCCTGTGAAATGACGTTCCACACCGTTTTCCATCCGGCGGGGATTAAGGAAATATGATGGTATTTAACGAAAAGTCTTACCATCCCCATCACATAACCACTAACTTAGAGAAAGGATTAACCGGCATGAACAAGAGAAATATCGTTATCGGCTTTTTAGCGCTTCTTATGCTGATCGCGACCTTGGGGGCCTGCGCCTCGACACCGAAACAGGAAAGCACGGGGGAATATATCGATGATTCCGTCATCACGACAAAGATAAAATCCCAGCTCGCAAATGATGATTTTCTCAAGTCGTTTCAGATCAGCGTAGAATCCCGCAAAGGCATCGTTCTGTTGAGCGGCTTCGTTGATTCTCAAAAGGCCGTTGATAAGGCGGGTCAAATCGCACGCGGTGTCAACGGGGTCAAATCCGTCAACAATAATCTAGTCGTGAAATAGGCGAAGGAGGAATAGATGAAATCAAGCACGAAGGACCAGGCGGAAGGCATGTTTCACCAGATAAAGGGTAAGATCAAGGAGGTTGCCGGGGAACTAAGCGCTGATCCAAACTTGAAGGCTGAAGGTACCGGTGAAAAGATAGCCGGAAAAGTTCGGGAAAAAATCGGTCAAATCAGGAAGATTTTTGGCAAATAGGCAGATTATGCTCCACAACCAGGACTCCAAAAGGCATGAGGTCTGCGGAGAAAAAGAACTCAAATACCAACAGCAGCAGCAACAAAAGGAGAACGTTCAAATGAAAACAACGTATAGACTGGTGGCAATGCTGGCGGCGGTTGCCGCTCTGCTAATGACCAGCGCTCTTGTGCACGCTTCGATGGACAGCCGAATCGAATCATCTGCCAAGCAGTCGTATCTGTTCAGGACCTACCTTCAGGATGATGACATCAAGATCGAGTCCAGGGATGGCGCCGTCACCTTGACAGGGATTGTCGCCGACAACTTCAATAAAACATTGGCCCAGGAAGCTGTAGCAGGCCTCCCCGGTGTCAAGAGTGTGGACAACAGGCTGGGAATCAAAGGTGCACCCCCCACCGCAAACTCAGATGCGTGGCTCCGTGAGCAGGTGAAGGGCACGCTCTTGTTTCATCGCAGCGTGAGCGGCCGCACAACCGAGGTTTACGTCAAAAACGGTATCGTGACCCTGCGGGGCGATGCTGCCAATCAGGCACAAAAGGATTTGACGACAGAATACGCCAAGGATGTCGAAGGGATTAAAGACGTAAAGAATGAGATGACCGTGGCGAAGGATTCGAAAATGCAAACGATAGGAGCAAAGATTGACGACGCTTCCATTACCGCCCAGGTCAAGATGATGTTGCTGTATCACCGCTCGACCAGCGCCCTCAAAACCTCGGTAACTACGAATGATGGCATGGTTACATTGGGCGGCAACGCCCGCAACGCAGCCGAAGTGGACCTGGTAACCAAACTCGCCAGAGACGTAGACGGCGTGACGGGTGTAAATAACCGGATGACCATCCAGTAGTCCGGGTACAACACCAAAGAACCGCATGATCACCGCTGGTATGGTGATGCAACAGCCGGCAGTGATCATGCACATCAGAAAGGAAGATCAAATGCTGTGGACGATTGCTGTAATACTCATGGTTCTATGGCTGCTGGGACTGGTGACCGGATATACAATGGGTTATTTTATTCATATCCTGCTGGTCGTTGCCATCGTCGTCGTGCTGGTCAGAGTCATTCAGGGGCGGAGGCCCGTTTAGAAAACCATAAATGAAATTTGACAACTGAAATATAAAGGAGACGAATAAATATGAGAAGAAGCGGCTATGGATTACCCTTGCTGTTGACGTTTTGCATTCTGTTTGCCGGTTGCGCAACATTTAAACCGGTTGATCTTAATCCGAAGATCAAATCAGGGCAATTGGTCCAGAAAACGGACACTTTCATTGTCCTCTTTGACAAATCTGATTCCATGGGTGAGTCGTACGGCACGCCGATGGTCAATGAAGCCACTCGCCTGATTCATGCGAAAAATGCTGCAAAAAACATGATAGCGACGATTCCGGAAATCAAGATGAACGCAGGGCTCAGGACCTTCTGGTACGAAGAGACGGCCCTCATTTATGGAATGAGGCCACTTGTCAAAGAAGATTACACCAATTCAATAAACTCTATCGAATTTGTCAACCATAGAACTCCTTTGGGAAAAGCCATTACAGCAGCCGGCAATGATCTCAAATCGGCGGAGGGTTACTCGGCCATTATCATCGTCAGTGATTTTTCTGAAACACAGGGCATTGATGACATCAGGCCCGCCGCCGTCATGGATGCCATAACCAGAATTAACGCACAGTACGGCGACAGGCTCTGCGTTTATGCCATTCAAGTAGGATATGCTCCCGACGGGAAAGAACTTTCAGAACAGATTGTGCAGAACGTCAAGGGCGGATACACAGTAAACGCCGATAAACTGGCAGCGCCGGCAGCCATGGCCGCTTTTGTGGAAAAAGTAATCACTGGAGATTGCTCTCGCTATCAACAGCTGGTTGCAAAGCAAAAGGAGCAGGTCGTTATCGTCGCAACTGAGCCGATGATTGAGAAGAAGACCGCCGCCGCTGTGGCGAAGACGAAGGCTGAAGAGAAGGTCGTTGTCCTCGCCTTTGAAGACGTACATTTTGATTTCGACAAGTCGACACTTAAGCCGGAAGCGCAGACGATCCTGAAAAATAATATCCAGGTGCTGAAGGATAACCCTAATGCCAAAATCCGCATTGCGGGATATACCTCTGCTTCCGGCACTTCTGCCTACAACAAGAAGTTAAGCGAAAGAAGAGCAACTGCCGTCCAGGAATACCTCGTTAACGAAGGCATCATTACACGTGACAGGCTTTCCACAATCGGTTATGGCGAGACAAATCCGGCAATGTACGAAGCAGCGCCCAAGGAGATTTACTCAAAAGCAGCAAAGGCAAACATGAGAGTTCTTTTTGAAATCGTCGTGCAATAGGAGCGCGGATCAGGGTCAGGAAAGGTGTTTTAAGAACAACCGGAAAAATAGATCATGCCGGTGGAAAGGGGAACATATGATGGAAGCAAAAGCTTACAACCAGAGCTCGCTTGAGAATGTGGTCGAGAAAACGATCCGCAAATGGCAGATCGAACAGAAGAAAAAATACAAAAACCCGATCCGCCCGGTAATAACCATGTCCCGGCTGCCGGGGGCAATGGGGAGCGACCTTGCCCATAAGCTCGCTGCAGACCTGCAGATCGACCTTTACGATCACGAGATCGTAGAGGAGATTGCCCGGAATGCCAACGTGAGTCAGCGAATAGTGGAGTCTCTTGACGAGCAGGACCGCTCCGTGCTTGACGACTGGATCAGCTCCCTGGGCGAATACCATATGTGGGCCTACGATTATTTGGGCCAGCTTACCAGAGTAATCTGCGCAATAGGCACCCACGGGCATTCGATCATTATCGGCCGGGGGGCCGGCTATATTCTCCCCAGGGATGTGAGCCTGCGGATCCTCGTCGTAGCGCCCCTGGAAGTCAGGGTCGGAAAAGTAATGCTCAAGTACGGTGTTTCCGAACAAGACGCAAGGCGCAACATCATGCGCTCGGAAGCCGAGCGCAGGGCATTCATCCGCAAATATTTCCAGGCCGACCTCACCGAGCCGACCAATTATGACCTGGTGGTGAATACGGAAAACACGGACATAGACATCGCCGCCCGGGTCATAAAGGAAGTGTTCAACTCGAGGCACTGGTATGACTATAGAATAAGCAAATAACTGCGCTGCATCGGCGGAAGCTTATTACAGGGTTGATTTCAATTTGCCAAAGGAAACAGCAGATATGAAATTAGAGACGTATTCACTGGAATACTGGAAGAAGAAATATCCGGAGAAGTTCGCGTCGGAAGATGTCATCTTCAGCCATATTCTGCGAGGAAATACGATATTTGTCGGATCAGCCTGCGCGGAGCCGCAATATCTTGTTCAGAGGCTGATCCGCTATGTGGAGTCAAAGCCCCATGCCTTTTTCGATGCGGAAATAATTCACGTGAGGACTCTCGGCGTAGCCCCGTACACCGAAAAAAAATTCAAGCAGAACTTCCGGCACAATTCTTTCTTTATAGGTGATACGGGATGCCATCAACACGGGGCAGGCAGATTACACGCCTATCCTCCTGTCCCAGTTGCCGTCTTTATTCAACAGGGGCCTCGTCCACATCGATGTGGCCCTTATTCAAACATCGCTGCCGGACAGTCATGGCCATGTGAGCCTTGGCGTCAGCCTGGACATTGTGAAAGCAGCTGTCAAAAACGCTTCTTATGTTGTTGCCCAGGTGAATGACCAGATGCCCCGCGTCCATGGAGATTCTTTCATCCGCATCGATGAAATCGATTTCCTCCTGCCTTATGATGAACCTCTCCTGGAATATGGCCCGGAGTCAAAGCTGGAAATCACCCAGAGGATTGGAGACAATATTGCCCGTCTTGTTGAGGATGGCGATACTATTCAAGTCGGATACGGAGCTGTTGCCAATGCCATCATTGAAAAACTTTCCGGGAAAAAACACCTGGGTGTGCATACTGAGCTTTTCAGTGACGGCATTGCCGAACTGATGAAAAAAGGAGTTATCGACAATTCAAATAAAACCATAAACCGCGGGAAATCCGTGGCGTCATTCTGTATGGGGCATAAAAACACGTACGAATTTATCCATGACAATCCGGATATTGAATTCAGGACGATCGACTATACCAATAACCCGCTGATTATTGCCCAGCATGACAACATGGTTGCCATCAACAGCGCCCTGGAAATCGATCTTACCGGACAGGCTACGGCAGAATCCATCGGAAAGGTTTTTTACAGCGGGATCGGCGGACAAGCCGATTTCATGCGGGGGGCCTTCCAGTCCCGAAACGGCAGGGCTATTCTTGCCCTTCCGTCGACGGCCGAGGGCGACAGCATCTCAAGGATCACGCCGGCGCTTAAAGAGGGGGCCGGGACCACATTGATCCGCGGCGATGTCCATTATGTTGTCACAGAGTACGGGATTGCCTATATTCACGGGAAAAGCATCCGTGAGCGGGCAATGGACCTGATTTCCATTGCCCACCCCAAATTCAGACCCTGGCTCGTTGAAGGCGCAAAAAAGGCCGGACTGATCTATCAGGATCAGGCATACATCCCGGGGGAGAAAGGCAGGTACCCGGAAGAACTGGAGTCTTACAGAACAACCAAAGCGGGTTTTAAGATATTCTTCCGTCCCATCAAGATCAGCGATGAGCCGATTTTAAAGGATTTTATTTATTCTCTTTCCGATGACAGTTTGTATCGGCGGTTTATCTCCGCCCGTAAAGATATGCACCATGAACGGCTTCAGGATCTTGTTGTTATCGATCATACAAAAGAAATGGCGATTGTTGCCATAGTAGGCGATGAGGATAACCAGGAAATCGCCGGAGTAGGAAGATATTTCATTGACGAGAACAGGCATACCGCTGAAGTGGCGTTCGCTGTGAGAGATGAGCACCATAATAAAGGCATTGGAACAGAGCTGCTTTCATATTTGACTTACCTCGCAAAGAGACAGGGGCTCCTGGGATTTACCGCGGAGGTCCTGGCGGAAAACAGCCCAATGCTTCACGTATTTGAAAAGGGCGGTTTCGATATCGTAACGCGTACTCTTGCCGGCATCTGTGAAATGACGATGGCCTTTAAGGAATAAATATGAAGAAAAATGACGCCGAAAACATTGAGAGTGGGATTCGGGAGATCGGGATCAGGAAATTGTCAAACATGGAATCCAATATCGTCGATAACATGCGTCGATATTTCAGGGTGAGTCCCGGGACAGAGAGGGAAAATCTGGAAATCGCCATTATCGATGCCTCAAAACGATACTTTGAGGGGAATGCCGCCGGATGAGAAACAGA
>JBDKUG010000254.1:0-4539 GCA_039679815.1 Smithella sp. | reverse complement strand
CGGAAGATATCTCCGACGTCGAGAAAGCAAAGCTGGTTCTGATGGAGCTTGCCGATGATATCGGCATGACGGCAAGAAGGCATGACAAAAAGGGTCGTACGGTTCATGTCACCTTAAAATATTCTGATTTCCGTGTAGTCACGAAACAGACCACCGTACGGGCAACCTGTACCACCATGGAAATATACCAGGCCGGCTGCTTCCTGCTTGAACAAAATTGGAACCAGTCCCATCCGGTGAGATTGATCGGAATAAGCCTTTCCGGGTTTCATGAAGACGGATGCTTGAGCCAGCCGTCGCTTTTTGACCAAATGGAAATCAATCCCGCAAAAGATAAAAGCAGACAGATTGATGAGGTCATGGACAAAATAAGAAACAGGCACGGAACCGAAACCATAACATTCGCTACACTGGTGAAGAAAGAAAGAGGTAGTAAGTGATCATCTACATCAAGCACTGCTTCCTGAAACAAAGCATTTGGCAATTATGGTTTTCATACCTCCTTTCACCTTTTTGTGTGGTGAACATAAGAAACGCAGTACTCCTTTTTTATTCTGCCAGAGCTTTAATGCCTTTGAATTGATTAAGATCAGAGTAGAGCTCGCTTGTGTAAGGATTGCGCTTAGTTTTGGCAATTTTGTATATCATATAGCCGAATACGGCAATATTCGAAAGTAATGCCAGCAGACTCACAACAAACAATGCTGTAGTATCGGGTGTTGCAGAGGCGACCGGATACAAACCTTCTTTTGTCAATGGAATGTCTTTTGCCGCCGCTGCGATTGCCGCGCTGGCAGTTGAGTTTACAAAGAATGGACCCTTGTCGATGAATGTGGGGAATGTCTGAGCGAACATGCACCACAAAGCAAGTGTCTGGGCGCGATGTTGCAGCCAGGCACCCTTGCCTACTGTAAAGGCACAAAGCGTGGGAGCGGCCAACAATGCAAATCCGGCATACCATGAATGACCAGGCAGGCAGTTGTATGTGTAGGCGAAGTTCCAGAGGTCATAAGCAATAATCCAGAACCAGAGCATATCCGGCCACAACATATCCATGCTTCCATCTTTAGCTGTCTTCTTGCGGATACAGATTCCGAACCAGCCTGTGATGGTGATGGTGTTAAGGATGCCGGCAATTCCGTTCATGTAGTTCCATGAACCACCGATGTAGTATTGAATCTGATTGTGCAAATACTCAATTGTAGGAACTGCATAAATTGCACCTACTTGAAAGTCACGAACAACGGCTTCGATGATGTTGATGGCCAGAATCAGCGGCGGAAAGCATAATGCCCATTTCTTTTCGCTTAATTTCCATTCTTTGCCGTCTTTGCCAACACCGCGAAGGTGTCTGATGCACCAGAAACCGATGCAGCCGGCTGTTGATGAGTAAACCTTGGCCAGATGGAACCAGTCCATATAAGCTGTATCACTCAAAACCGTCAGCCACAAAACGGTAAGAACGATTGGCAAGACAACAAACAATGCAAATCCTGCCCATTTGAATCTGCGGCCAACCTCATTAGATACAAATAATGCAACAAATGCTGCCATCCAAACAAGCCACACTAGAACGGAACTAACGTCTGTACTGAAAGTAAACATATTATTACCTCCGTGTGACATTAATCGTTAATTGTAAAAGAGCCTTCTTTTTCTTATATAAAGTATACGCGTCGCGGTTTTGTATGTCAATAATAATAGCGAAATCTTGAACATGACATGATGCGCCCTGTTGCCCCGAATGTTCCAGGTAAATAGGGAGGATGATCTGAAATTTTCAGCAAAAGTAGTACGTTGATGGTTGTCGCACATTGGTGTGAAGACTCTTTATATTTAACCTGGGAGCCCATGGGAAAACAGCTGTATTGAAAGTTTCAATGGCAAACTTTACACGACAGTTACCAGTGGCAACATTCTTCGCATGAATCCGGATGGCAGCGGTCAAGAGGTGTTTGTAAACACAGGTGGGCGGGTGCTGGGTTTTGTCTTTGATAAATCTGGAAACATGATTGCTGCGGACGCAGTGAAAGGGCTGCTTTCAATCGACCCCGGCAAAAAAATCACTCTACTGACCGATATGGTAAATGGTGATCCCATCAGATATGCCGATGCGGCGGTGATCGCCAAATCCGGCAAGATATACTTTAGTGATGCCTCAACCCGTTTTACGCCTGAGGATTGGGGCGGGGTTTTTGAATCCAGTATTTTAGCCATTATGGAGGGGTCGTCAACCGGCCGCATC
Source organism: Smithella sp. (assembly GCA_039679815.1). GTDB lineage: Bacteria > Desulfobacterota > Syntrophia > Syntrophales > Smithellaceae > UBA8904. Next base: position 2,294 of record JBDKUG010000254.1, on the reverse strand, counting down.
CTGGAGTACGACCCGGCAAGCAAATCGACACGCGTCTTGGCGAAAGGGTTTTGTTTAGCCAACGGTGTAGCCTTGAGCAAGGATGAAAAGACTCTGTTCGTCAATGAAACTGGAAAGTACAGAGTATGGAAGATATTGGTAAGTGCGAAAGATCTGGATATCTCTACTCCGGGTGATCAGGCTAAACTTCTGTTTGACAATTTACCGGGTTATCCCGACAACCGGATGCGTGGACTGGACGGAAAAATCTGGCTTGGGCTCGTCAAGCCGCGTAACCCCGCCGCCGACAATCTAGCCACCAGGCCGTTCATGCGGAAGCTCACCCTGCGCCTGCCGCGCTCAATGTGGCCGGTTCCGAAAGCCTACGGCCATGTGATGGCGTTCACGGAAGACGGCAAAGTGGTGGCTGATTTGCAGGACCCGAGCGGCGCTTACCCGGAAACGACAGGGGTGACGGAGACCAAAGACCGACTCTACATCCAGAGCCTGCACGCAAAGGGTTTGGGCTGGATGCCTAAATAAATTCTCTATTTTCCATTAAGGGCAGGATCAGAAATGGTCCTGCCCTTGTTTATGCAAAGCGGTGGATTACAGCACAAGAGGCCCATCTGTATATTATTGTCCAAACAAGCCACCGATTATTAACAAAACTTGCCGCCTATAGTTGCTTCAAATCTGCCACTGATGATGATTTTCAGAACGATGCTCATGTTGACAAGCTTCCTCAAACAAACAAATCATCGACCGTGACAAAAACGCAAGACCTCAATCCGTAATAAACGCGAAAGGGTACATGTTTCATCTCTTTTATGGTCTGACCAACAATTGGTGTTGATATTTGATAAATTTCGGAGTACCAATTTAAGTGTGTTAATTCATTGAGTGATTTATAACCGTAGCCCCATGGAGGGTGTCATGGACAAATTGCCGAAACCCCGCTTGAGTAATACATTCCTCATTATTGGGGGAGCGTGCTGGTTGAATTCACTACTAGTAAGCCATTACGTTGAAGCGCAATCATACGGGAGCAGCGAGATGCCGTATGAATGATACCTTCCTTCTTGGCCTAATTCAAAACTCCGCTTTGTTGCTGGCGGTGGCTTTCCTTTTTGACGTTGTCGCAAGCCGGTTGCGTATAAGGCAATCGTCGTTATGGAAGACGCTTATCGGTCTCGCTCTCGGCGGCATCGGCATCATCGTCATGCAGACGCCTTGGATATTCGGTTCGGGCATAGTGTTTGATACGCGTTCGGTATTGCTCGGCATATCCGGACTTTTTTTCGGTTTTTTCCCCACTGTAATAGCGATGGCAATGACCTCAGCGTTTCGTTTCTATCAGGGAGGAACAGGATCTTTCACCGGTATCGCTGTAATCATAACTTCAGGAGCGATCGGGATCGCTTGGCATCACTTCCGTCGCCATTCCCTATCTAAAATTTCCTGGCAGGAGCTTTATTTTTTCGGCATTGTGATTCATTTGGCCATGCTAGGATTGATGTTCACGCTGCCCTGGACGACAGCTCTACTGGTACTTTCAAACATCGCATTACCGGTCCTAGTGATCTATCCAGTGGGAACCGCCTTGCTGGGACTGCTGATGGTCAATCGACTGCAGAGAGAGAGGACGGAGGAGTCTTTAAAGGAAAGTGAAAACAAATATCGCCTGCTGGCCGATAACGTCCATGACGTTATATTCGTTTTGGATATGAATCTGAAGTACACCTATATCAGTCCTTCCGTAAAAATCATGAGGGGATATGAACCGGAAGAAGTGTTGGAACTATCGTCCATTGAGCAGACATTGACTCCCTCCTCCACGGATCTGGCCATGAAGACCCTATCCGATGTCATGCAGCTGGAAAAAATCAAACATGTAGAGAGTACCGAATCCCGTACGATTCAGTTGGAAATGAGGCGAAAAGATGGGAGCACCCTGTGGACGGAAGTAAAGTTTTCCTTTATCAGAGATAAATATCAACGACCAGTGGGCATTCTGGGCTTAACCCGTGATATCACCGAGCGTAGACAGGCCGATGAAGAACTGCACCAGACCCTTGAAAGGCTCAGGAAATCTTTTGGCGCCACCGTTCAGGTTATGGCATCTGTTGTGGAAGCCAGAGATCCCTATACAGCCGGTCATCAGAAGCGAGTTGCTGACCTTGCCAGATCTATCGCCACGGAGATGGGATTAAATAAGGAAAAAATAGAAGGAATCCGGATGGCAGGTTCCATCCATGACATCGGGAAATTAGCGATTCCTTCGGAAATACTGGCCAAACCTACCAAGCTGACAA
>JBDKUG010000269.1:0-17980 GCA_039679815.1 Smithella sp. | reverse complement strand
AATACAGCCCCGTAAGTGACAAGGGATTTGTATCCGCTGATCTGGATGAATATTTGGGAAAAGATGCTAAGCTTTTTAAGACGTTTACCCACAATATGTGTCGTGTAACGCATCTTGATTATGTTGATTATGAAGGAGAGCTAATATTGGCAAGGGAAACGTATTTGCATTATGAAAGAAAAGATACGTCGTATTACGACCACATTGAGATGATGGATGGTCTAGGTTTTCGCAGGCTACCGGATAAGAAAATGAAAACGAAATCATTGATGGATTTGGAGTCCTTCAAAGCTATTTTGAATGACCGGGAAAGGGTATTAGAGCATCACGAGGACGCTTGATCAAAGCTTGTTGGGTCACACGAAATACTAGCTTGATAAAAAGAAGAATTCTGTCCATTAATCATATTAGTGGAGTTAAACGATGTGGCTCTACACCAAACTGGGGTTCTTCTCGATCGTCCACAAGCCGCCCTGCAAGAAGGATGAACTGCTCGTCAGGACCAGGTGCAGGGAAGATCTAGAATCGCTGTCCAAAAAGCTCTCCCAGACTAATGACTTCAAGGGAGTGATAATCGAATCGAAGGACTCAGACTATGCGTTCCGACTGGTGGTCCCCAGGTCGGTACTGGCGTCTTTTATGACCAGTCTGATGATGAACTTGGATTATGCGAACTTCAAGGCGACCATACCCTACAATGACCAACCAAGGCACGAAGCATATTTCAAGTGCTGGGAAGTGATGAATGAGTGGCAGAATAAAATCAATCTGTAATGTACTAGCCGAGTAAATATAAATACATTATGAAAATTAAAAACGAATTAAATAATATTTTCGAACAGTACGATGTTGAAGAGAACAGACTCACGAATGCTTTCCTTCATACGCTCACCCAGAATCCCTCTATACTGAAATCATTTCTACAATATTCTTACAATATCCATCCGAACAAGAAAACCGAGATTGTAATTAGTTCCCAGAAAGAGCCATTTGGATTGGGGGACCGAGCTGATGGCGGAAAGCAGGATATCGAAAGCATACCTGATGGATGGATAATAATTGACGAAAATAAAGCAATCGTTCTGGAAACTAAAATCAGGAAGAATACTGTTAAACAAGGTCAGTTGAAGGCTCATGCGAAAAGGATTCGTGATTATCCCTTGAGGTATTTATGTGTAATAACACCTGATGAGGAATCTCCTATCGAAGATTTGATGATCGAGGGTGTGGAAAGCAGATGGATCTCATGGAAACAGATTTATGTGATGATAACCCGCGAAAAAAAAGAGAGAGGTCTACCTGAATATTTCAGAAAGCAGCTTAAGGAGTATTTGTCAATGAAGGAAGATCTTGTCGGATTTCAGGGAATTGAGTTTCCTGAAGAATTTGATTCAAAAAAGGCGAAAAATATACTCAAGGCATTGGTAAAAGAAATAAAGACAGACATAGTAAAGATCTATCCGGAACTAATATTTGAAAGGAGTAAATATAGTCGAGAAATCCACGCACATACAGTCCATCATCGCAGCGTCTGGTCTTTTTTTGCTACTGATAAAGATTTTACCAAGGATATGCATTTGACTTTATGGCTTTCAGATACGCATATGGGAATTGCAATAACAATTTCAAATAACTCTAAAAAGAGATGGAAGAGGCTGAAGGCAATATTTGGAAGTGATGAATCATTTTCGGTATTTAAAAGAAAATTGACGCTCCTGAGAAAGAAACTCCCGAACTTGTATCTGGAATTCGTTCATCGACATTATATGCATCAGCAAGATGCCTTTGTTGATGGGCTAATCGAGATGGATTGGGATACCGTGAAAGGGATTAAACCCGTAAAACGAAATATAATATGGTTGGAGGCAATCAAAGACCTTGTAATCAATAAAAAGGGCTTTAATGGTCAATTAATGATTCGATCAAGATTCTTTTATAATGACCATCCAAAAATGAAGACCGCCGAGTTCAAAAATATAGTTGTGGAGGCGGCTCGAAGCTTCAAAGATGTTTTTGAATATTTGAAGTGATCTTGTTCTTTTACCATTATCAAATATTGCCAGCTCATGTCGGTGAAATTCTGTTTTCGCTCATGGCTACACATCTCTTCCATTCAGCGCCTTTTTAAGCACATTGCTGCATTTGAATATCAGCACCTTCCTGGCCACTATTTCACATTCAGCGCCCGTGTGAGGATTTCGTCCTCTTCGGGCATTTTTGCTTCTCACGACGAAATTGCCGAATCCCGATATCTTGACCGTATCCCCTTTGGAAAGCTGCTCCTTCATGATCTCTAATACGGATTCCACAATTCGAGTGGAGTCTCTCTTCGGAAGTCCCAGCTTGTCGGTGACGTTTTGAATGATGTCTATCTTGGTCATGGCCATGGGATCCCTCCTTTGATGGCTAGGCAAGAAACGTGAGTGCATGGGGTGTAATGGGCTAGATATTTGAATTCATTGGATATGTCAATATTTATCGAGGTGACGAGGCCATGGCGATCTCAGAATGATGTTCGAGAACTTCGACCAGACAGTCTTATAGATGAGCTCAACTATAAATATATTCAAGGCGATCATACCCAACAGTGACCGTTTGAGACACGAGGCATTTATAAAGGCTGCGGGGTGATGCTGGAGTGGTAGGAAAATATGAAGAGGCAGTTGGATTAAAACTCCAACAGTCCTCGGTTAGAGCCCCAGAGGATGCGCTTAATAAATCAAGCAGATAGAAGCCAAAGTTGGGGGTTATTTAGGCGATTGTGCTAAATTTGTGATAATTTTCTGGTTCCCCTGAGTGAATCACTTGCTCAGAAAAACAATAAGCACTCTCTTTGTGCAAGGGTACGCACTTCATTTATGAGTCCTCATATCATCAAACAAGGCGGAATAACGATTTATGCTTGAAATAAGGCAGGGTTATTTCTGATCCCCCGAACTTCCATTAGTATTTTTCCATAAAGGCAGTGATTGATTGGCCCATCATTGCCGGACTAATAAAACATCCCGTTCTGCCTGAGGTTACAGACTCTTGGGATTGATTGCTTCTGCTCTAATACGATCTTCTTCAGTCTGATATTGTGGCGTATCATGGCGTGGCGCACGCGAATCACCTTCAAGAATTGCACTTTGCTTCCATTCATCTGTTTTGGACCAGCAAATATTAAGCGTTGTTATCGATCCTGGCTCTGTCATTCTGTTAAATGCATCAAGTGCCCTTATCAAAATCTCACGTTGTAGTTCCTGATCGTGTGGTTTTCCCGTTGTGTGCCCCAAAGGAAAATCTAAAAAAGCAGCACGTGGTGGCTTCACCGCCTTGATAACATCGAGGGCACTAGCCATGCATAACGTCGGAAGACCTGCCTGTTCTGCATGACGAGCAATCAGTCCTACGGACTGATGGCAAACAGGTCAGGCAGGAACTAGCAAGGCCAGATCCGCCTGTTCAGCCAAAAGGCATTCAGTTAAAAGCGGCGCTAATTCATCACGAACCCTACGCGAAGAGTAAATTCCGCCCATGAAGGTAAATGCATGCTCAGTAAGCGAACCGATCATGCCTTCTTTAACCAATCTACGCAAGGTGTCGATCGGAAATACGACATTTGGATCAAGTCGAGCATCCTTTTGGTCATAAGCAAAATGCGCTGTTCTGAGGTTGGCGATATTTACATCTGTTGGGATTAATCGGAAGGAGATGTCATCCTTAAAGTGGAAGGCGACTTGACCAGTCACATAGATTCCACCCGAAGCGATCAATCCGACGCGACAATTCGATAACGACTTTCGCAAAGACTGCCAAGGTGGTGCATCATAATTAAATACCCATTGATACGGCTCGTAGCCGAGCTTGGCATAATTATTTCTAATGAGCGTGATATACTCAATGGCTTCCATGTGTCCTCTCATGATTAGCCTTTTAGTGATCACAGTATAGAGCGAGATCAGGGTCACTAACATTTCAAAATAATTGTCCGAAAGCCCGATACTGTGAGTCTCCTTAGTTCATGTCCATTGTTAACGGTGCTCACTTTGTCATAATTTGAATACCTGCGACAACGGCAGATTCAATACCGGTAAGCACACCCCCCAACATTTGGGCCATTCCTACTTTAGCTCCAATTACCTGATTTGCACCCGCCTCTCCCCAGAGCTGTCTTGTAATATCGTTGACTACGCGAACACCAGAAGCACCCAAAGGATGACCCATAGAGAGCAGTCCGCCGCTGGGATTTACCGGGCAGCGGCCTCCCAATTCTACAGCGCGTGAGCGCGCTAAAGCTACTCCGTCACCAGGTTTGCAAAGGCCCAGCATTTCATAAGCTGCCAGCTCTTCGCCGGAAAAAGCATCGTGCATCTCAACCACATCAAGGTCTCTTTGTGCATCTATGCCGGCCATTTCGCAGGCATCCTTGGCACCTTTAATCATTGCCTGCAAAGCCAGGGGGTCATATGAAGCGTCCTCAGCACCGCTAACCGAGATAACCGAACCCGCGATCTTAACCGGAGCACGATACCCTTTCTTATTATGCTTTTTGTAATACTCACCACAGCAAAGTATAATAGCGGCAGCACCATCACTTTGCGGACAACACTGCAATACAGTAATCGGGTCTGCAATCATAGGCGAAGCCATGATTTCTTCGACTGTCACTTCCTTTTTGTACTGCGAGTAAGGATTTGTCATGCCCGCCTTGTGGTTTTTGACAGAAGGATAACAAATGTCCTCTATGGTAGCACCGCGCTGTTCCATCAGCCGATTACACAACATTGCAAAAAAAGAGGGCATGGTGAGTGCTAACTTGCCCTGAAGGTCACCCTCAATGGTAAGCAGTCCCTTGCCATACTTCTTATTAAAGGCTGATAGCGATTCAACTCCCAATGCAATTCCCACATCGCAGGCACCTAGTGCTATGTCGCGATGCAACAGATGTACGGCACTAGATCCGCTGGCACAAGCGTTTTCGACGTTACACATCGGAATTCGAGCTACACCCAAACGAATGAGTATGGATTGGATGGGCGTGGGCGGGCTATATAACGTTCCGCAATAAGCGGTTTGGAACTCCTTGGGAGAGATTTCAGCATCTTTAACGGCAGCTAGAGCAGCCGCAGCACCCAAATCATTTATGGTGAGACTGCCATGCTTACCGAAAATAGTTTGACCAATACCGAGCACATATACGTCTCTCATTATTTTGAACCTCCAGATTCTGCTTGACCGGGCACATAATAATAGCCAAGGACCTCTGTGCCATCTTTCTCAGTCCAAATAACACCAGTCTGAACCTTTACCTTCATACCGGTTTTCACATCCTCAACCTTTGCATGAATCTGCCCGAATACACGAGTTCCTTCAGGCAGGTCAACATAGCCGCCGATGATGGGGGGCTTATAGGGGCCTACGGGAACTCGAGTTACACTGAATGAAAACAATGTTCCCACTGTGCTGAGAGCCACCTTTTCTACATTTTCAGAGGAACAGAATGGACAGAGTTCCACTGCGGGATAAGAGGTCTTTCCGCAAATCTTGCATTTATTGCCCATTTGAATAAATGAGCCATCCTTCTCATCCAAAGCACCCGAGTGAAAAATGACTTGCTTGCCCATTTTATTTTCTCACACCTTTCTTCTTATAGTATTGATATCGGCATTAACTGAAGAGCCCTGTTTGCAAAAACTCCTCGAAATCGATCTCAGTATAGCCAAGGCTTCTCATTATATCTTTTGTATTGGCTTTAGCATCTGAGAGCCCAACATGGCGGTATTCAGGAGGAGACTCGGAAAACTTAATAGGATTGGCGATTTGTTTCACAATTTTCCCATTGGGTCCGGGTACCTCCACAATCATACCTCGCTCTAGTGCATGTGGGCTCCCTAAGGCCTCTGAAAGAGTCAGTACTGGTTCAACGCATGCATCGGTAGCATTGAATAGGGCCCTCCATTCGTCTCTGCTTTTTGTCTTAATAATCTCTTTGACAATCGCCTTGATCTTCGCACAGTCTTTCGGAGCCAATCCGCCGGCAATGAGATCTGGCCTTCCGATCGTGTGACAAAATGTGGTAAAAAATTTGGGTTCGAATCCGCCAAAACTTATATATCTGCCGTCTTTTGTCTCGTAATAATCGTAAAGACTACCTCCATTTAAGAGTGTTCCCTCCCTCATCGGCTCTTTCCCATGCACAAGAATCGCTGCCCCTTCTATATTCGCATTGAAAGCCATCATCCCATCAGTCATTGAAATGTCTATATGTTGGCCTTTCCCTGTATTCTGACGATAGATAACAGCCGCCAGGATACCGATCACGGAATTGTTTGAGCCTGAGGCAACATCAGCAATCTGTATTCCATTGAGTGCCGGACCGGATTCCTTCTTCCCCGAGTATGAGGCAATGCCAGAGAGGGCGATGTAATTGATATCATGGCCGGCGCGATCTCTCATTGGTCCTGTCTGCCCATAGCCAGTAATAGAGCAATATATAACTTTGGGATTTATGACCTTGAGGCTTTCATAATCAAGTTTGAGATTAGCCATAACACCTGGACGAAACTGCTCGATTACAATATCGTACTCGGCTAGAAGTTGATGAATGATTTTTAAAGCTCGAGGATCTTTAAGATTTAGGTTCATGCGCTTCTTATTTCTTCCCAATTGAGCAGATAGGGCTGATAAGTTAGTGCCGGGGATGAGGGGCGGCAGAGAATCAACGGGATCAGGTCTGGATCCTCCTGATACGATCCTGATTACATCAGCGCCCATGTCCGCCAGAACCATCGTGGCGTATGGCCCCGGGAGTAACGTAGTAAAATCCAGAATTTTTAAGTCCTTAATCGCTCCAGACATTATTACTCTCCCTGTCTATTTCAGGTTCCGAGAGATGACAAGGCGCTGAATCTCAGAGGTTCCCTCGACGATCTGCAGGATTTTGGTATGCCGGTAGTATCTTGATACAGCGTACTCGTTCATGAAACCGTAGCCCCCGTGTATCTGGTAGGCATCACTTGCCACCTTCTCGCACATTTCCGAGGCATATAGCTTCGCGTAAGCTGCCTCCAAGGTGTGAGGGAGGCGATTGTCCTTCAACCAAGCGGCCTTGAGGTACATATTCCGCGCAAGCTCAGTGGCCATTGCCATGTCAGCAAGTTTGAAGGAAATCGCCTGGAAATTGATTATCGGCTTGCCGAACTGAACCCGTTCCTTAGCGTACTTCAGGGATGTTTCGAGACAAGCCTGCATGAGCCCAACCGCTATGGCGGCAATGCTGATCCGGCCCGTTTCAAGTACCGCGAGGTGCTGGGCGAAGCCTTTGCCTTCTTTTCCAAGAAAGTTTGAGTCCGGGATCCGGCAGTCTTCGAAGATGCACTCGTGTGTGGCTGAATGCCGCCAAGCCATCTTGTCGTACTTCTTTCCCAAGGTAAACCCCGCAGTCCCCTTCGGAACGATGAAGGTATTGATCTGTTCCTTCTCTCCCGGCTTCAATGCCTTCGTTCGGGCCGTGATGATTATGATGGATGCATTGGCGAGGCCGATGTTTGTGATGAACTGCTTTGTCCCGTTGATGACCCAAGAATCTCCGTCTCGGACCGCCGTTGTTCTCGTTGCGCCCGCATCTGAACCCGCTCCCGGTTCGGTCAGTCCGAAAGCGCCGATCTCCTTTCCCTGCGCCATGGAGATGAGCCATTTCTTTTTCTGCGTCTCTGTGCCGAACACAAAAAGCTCCTGTCCAACCACGCTCGTCGTGACATCGAGGAGTCCTCCTAAAGCTGTATCTCCCCGGGCGATCTCTTCAATGCACAAGTGCATACCCACCCAATCCCCGCCGCTTCCACCGTATTCCACGGGGAAGGGAATGCCCATCATTCCGAGCTCTGCCATGCGTGCCATGATGTCATAGGGATATTCACCTGTGGCTTCCATCTCCTCAGCCTTGGGTGCGATGACCTCATCCGCAAACTTCCGTGCCATATCCCGAATCATCTGCTGTTCTTCTGAGAGTCTAAAATCCATCTGACTTCTCCTTTTCAGTCAATTAGCGATCTTTGAACATAGGCTTGCGCTTCTCCACAAATGCACTCATCCCTTCTTTACGGTCCTCTGTGGAAAAGAGATACTCAAAGCATTTGGCTTCATAAGCGAGAGCCGAATTGAGTTCCATTTTCATCCCACCGTTGACAACCATCTTGGTAACACTCAAGGCCTCGCCGGGTCTTTTCGCGATAGTCAGCGCCAGTTTTCGCGTCTCCTCCAGAAGCGATGCAGGAGGGACAATGCGGTTGACAAGCCCAATCCTAAGGGCCTCGGAAGCATCGATCGATTCTCCAGTGAAGAGGAGCTCTTTTGCTTTCGTTACGCCGACGATTCGAGGCAGCCGCTGTGTGCCCCCTGCTCCCGGGATGACGCCAATCCGGATCTCCGGCTGTCCGAAAATGGCGGTTTCTGCTGCCATCCGGAGGTCACAGGCGAGACATAGCTCGCATCCTCCGCCCAAGGCGAGTCCGCTCACCGCTGCAATGACTGGTTTTTCTATTTCCTCTATGGCATCAAACGCCTTTCGGGCCCTCTTGATGTACTGATGGGCCTCCATAGGATTCGTTATGGCACTCACTTCAGCCAAGTCTGCCCCGGCGGCAAAGAATTTTTCATGACCCGTGATTATGACGACTTTGATCCTGCTGTCCTCACCGATATCGCCGAACACGCTGGCAAGTTCTTCGAGCATGCGGTTGTTTAAGGCATTCATGCTCTTCGGGCGATTCAGCGTTATTGTCGCAACCCCCTCTCCACTCTCAACAAGAATCGTTTCGTATTTCATGCGGCCTCCTCAAGCTTTCAGCCTTTCCTGCGGGGCTTATATGCCATGGTTATCGTAATCCTGCTTGCGCTCACCCCCAATTTCATCTTTATCGTGCGAAAGAACGACTTCGCCTTCACAACTTCTCAACTTTTAAGTATCACCTTTACTTTGCCGTCATGCGGATAGCGCCATCCAGGCGGATTACCTCGCCGTTGAGCATAGGGTTCTCGATGATGTGCTGGCAGAGTTCTGCATATTCAGAAGGCTCCCCCAATCGCGCCGGGAAAGGGACCATTTTCCCTAAAGCCAAGCGTGCGGCTTCGGGCAGTATTGCAAGCATTGGCGTGTTAAAAAGCCCAGGCGCAATCGTCATTACGCGGATTCCATAGTCCGCACATTCGCGCGCAAGCGGTAAAGTCATTCCGACTACTCCGGCCTTCGAGGCACTGTACGCGGGCTGCCCTACTTGTCCGTCAAAAGCAGCCGCTGAGGCTGTGTTGATGACAACGCCTTTCTCACCATCCTTCCCGGGAGCGTTCTTCACCATCTGCTCTACAGCTAGACGGATTACATTAAAGGTGCCGACCAGGTTGATCTGGACAACACGGTTAAAAAATGAAAGCGGCATGGGACCCTTCTTGGAAAGCAGCTTCGCGGGATCACCCACGCCTGCGCAATTAATAACAACGTTAATCCCGCCGAAGGCATCAATAGTTTTCTTGACTGCGTTCTGAACGCTTTCTTCATTTGTCACGTCTGTCTTCGCGAAGACGACATTCGACCCCAGTTCAGAAATCAGTTTTTCTGCTCGATCTTCCTGAAGATCAAGAATCGTCGCCTTTCCTCCCTTGGAAACCAGCATTCGAACACATGCCTCACCAAGACCGGACGCCCCGCCGGTAACCATTGCAATACTGTCTTGTACTTTCACCTGATCCTCCCTTATTTTCCTCTAATATTGCATATAGAAATTCTTCTTAAGACTGTTTCTCAGTTCGCCTCGAAGATCTGGATGTGCAATGTTTATCAAGGCTTCTGCTCGTTGCCGCCGCGACTTATAACGGATGTCTGCAATCCCGTACTCCGTGACCACGTACTGGGCGAAAGTCCTGGGTACGGTTACAGGGGTCCCTTGGGGCAACTCTGGTAGAATCGAAGAAACCATACTGCCGTCCTTCATCTTTCGAGCAGAATACATCAGCGTGATTCCTTTTCCGCCTTTTGAATAGAAGGATCCGATCATAAAGTCTAATTGCCCCCCTGAACCGCTGATCATCCGATGGCCAATCCCTTCAGAGGCAATTTGGCCGCTGAAATCCATCATGACGGCCATATTCATGGCAACCATGTTGGGATGGCTGGCTATAAATGACGGATCATTAGTGTGCGATGCGGGGAAGAATTCACATTCAGGGTTTTCTGCAGCAAAATCATATAAATCCTGATCACCTATGCAGAACGTAGCAATTGTTTTCCCTTTGTGATACGGTTTCCTAGCATTTGTAATGATTCCCTTCGGGACAAGCTCATTCAGTCCTGCAGGAAACAACTCGGTAAGAACTCCGAGATCATGTTTTCCTTCAAGCCCCGCAACAACCGCTTCTGGAATAGTACCAAAGCCCATCTGTATCGTATCGCCGTCATTGATCAAATCAAGGACATGCTGACCGATTATTTTTTCTTTCTCCCCAGGCTCCGGTCTCTTTACTGCAGGAATTTTCGCCGAATTTTCCACAAACAGATCAAACTCGGAAGCATGCATCCAGTTGTCACCGAAAATAACTGGCATCTGATCGTTGACTTCGCCAATGGCCAACCGAAGTTTTCCGGACGCTTTTCCAAGCCTGATGGCGTCCATTTGATAAAAGTTCGTGAGCCCCAGATTCACAAAGCCCTTGGCATTGGGTGGCGTGACCTGGCATATGAACACATCTGACCATTTTGCGTACCTATCCCCTCCATCGGAACTCATGAGGGGGAAGAAATCAGGGAGACGACTCTCGTTGATTTTTCGCGAGGCCATCATGCCAAAGCAGGGTCGATAGTTGACGTGCCCGTCAATGGAGGCCATGAATTTGAGATCATATAGCTTGCAAGGCCTTACTGGAACTGAATCGCAGATTGTAACATCTGTCAGTTCTTTCCAGCGGTTCAGGATCGCATCGAGCATTGCCGGAGATGCGGATCCCAAGGCCAGTCCAACCCCGATAAAATCACCGGACTTGATCTGACGGGCAGCTTCTTCCATGCTCACTATTTTATTCGTATGCTTCTCTTGCCAAGTCATTGTCATTCCCTCCCTTTGTCTTAATCTCGTTTTTTACTCCTGCCATCTCTTCGAGCAGGAAGAGTTGCCTCGGCTGGCTTTTTATGATCGCCCTCAGAGTCTTTCTTGCTGACCTTCCCGTCCCCTGCAATGCCCTGAGATAAGATGCAGCAAAGATCTTCCGTAAATTGGTCAACTGAGAAATCACGGTCGAATATAATTTCCGGCAAGCATAGATGCTCGATTCCCCCGATCACCACCTGTCGTAACGATCGGATGGAGATATCATCTCGGATCTCACCGCTCTTTATACCTTCCTCCAAGATGCGAAGGAGGATGTTGCTGTACCGCTTTACTTGATCGTAGCAGTGGCCTCCGAAGTAACCGGGGAAGCTTCGCACTTCCATAAGAAACAGTTTTGCATAAACACGGTTGGCTTCGAACATTCGGATGTGACACCAGATCAGTTTTCTTAACTGGTTTAATGAACCCTTTATCCCCCCAAGATCCGACTCTATTTGGCCTATATAGTCGTCCAGGAACTCGCTAAGGATCTGATGGAGGAGGCCTCGTTTATCTCCGAAATATCGGTAGATTAAAGCTTCGTTTACGCCTGCCGTCCTCGCGATCTCAGAAGTGGTAATGGCGTCAAACTCCTTGTCATTCAGCAGGATGCGGAGTGCATTGGCAAGTTTCATCCGGCCTGGCGGTTGGGAGGCATTGCGGTGAGAGATGTTTTCATTATTGCTCATTTTCACCTCCTCTTAGGTAAGTATGACTTACTCATAATATAGAATGAATTATTCATATTTACATGATGTAAGTAAGGTATACTTACATACTTGTCAAGCACTATTTTGTGACATTGTGAAATTCTGCATCCATCTCCATAAACTTACAGACTGCTAGGTTGATAATATGATGAATACATTCTTTAAGTTGTGTGATTGAGCCATCTTAGTCGGATCTAAGCGCTCATTGTGTCACTTCCATCCTCCATGAGGACCGCAATTTTGACAGGAAGCAAAATATCACCCATTACGTCTAAAATAATTCTTATTCACATTTATGGTTTCGAAATCCAGAGAGTTGAACATGAGAGAATTCACTTCATATAGTTTATAAATGCGATTAAAGTAGATGGGCTGGCATGAAGGTTAAAGATGCGATTGTGCATGTTGTGGTTATGATGTTAATCAATCAGGAGGCATTCGTGATGTTCAATCTCTTATTCACTCCCTTCAAAGTCGGAAATATGGATGTCAGAAACCGGATTGTCATGCTTCCACTAACCACGGGGTACACCGAGGCGGATGAAACCATTGGCGACCGGTTCATCAACTTTTTTACTGAACGGGCAAAAGGCGGCGTCGGCCTGATCATCATTCCCTTTGCCCCGGTTCCGGGAGGCTCGCCAGTGGAACCCGGCCTCTTTGATGACCGCTTCATTTCCGGCGCTCAGAGACTGACAACTGCCATACACTCACAAGGTGCAAAAGTGGCAGCTCAGCTCATTGTCTCCTATCATGTAGTTTTTAGTAATGGCATTCCCGAAGTTGTAGGACCGTCGCCGATAATGAACCAAATGATGCGAGTCATTCCAAGGGAGCTGGCCGTTGATGAAATACATTATCTTGTAGAGCAATTCGGCCAATCGGCCAGACGAGCTCGTGAGGCTGGCTTCGATACTGTCGAGATTCTCGTGGGGGGAGGATATCTTCTCAATCGTTTTCTTTCACCTATCAGCAATCATCGCGAAGACGAATATGGCGGGAGCCTGGAAAAGAGAATGCGGATCATCCTGGAGGTAATCCAAAGTGTAAAAGTCAAGGCCGGCAACGATTTTCCTATAAGTGTCCGTTTGAATACCGACGAGCAGATGGCAGGGGGGCACACCGTCGAGGACTCAATATTGGTCGCACAGGCACTGGAAAAGGCCGGTATCAATCTAATCAATGTGTATACCGGCTGGCATGAATCGCCGGTGCCCACAATAGCCCCCTCACTTCCGCCAGGAGCTTTCGCCCATTTAGCTGAGAAAATTAAGAGCTGCGTCAGCATTCCAGTGATTGCTGCAAACAGGATCAATAGCCCGCTCGTCGCCGAAAGAATACTGAACGAAAGGAAAGCAGACCTTGTTGGAATGGCTCGGGCATTGCTCGCCGATCCGGAACTTCCAAACAAGGCAAAGGAAGGACGACTAAATGAAATCATTCCCTGCATCGCCTGTTCAAATTGCCTGTCTGAAATTGTGTCCCAATATAAGTTCTGGGGAAAAAGAGCCGCCACTTTCTGCACGGTAAATCCGATCGCGGGCATGGAAGGCGAATACATCCTGAGACCGGCAGAAAAAAAGAAAAAAGTCGTCGTGGTAGGCGGCGGCCCCGCGGGCATGGAAGCGGCCATTACGGCCGCAAGCAGAGGCCATGACGTCACGCTCTACGAAAAGAGTCAGGAAGCGGGTGGATGGCTTCTGGTTGGCTGCTTACCGCCACACAAAGTTGAAATCAAGACGCTTTACGAATCGCTGACCGTGCGGATGAAAAAGGCAGGGGTTCAGACCCGGCTCGGTACGGAGGCTGTGCCAGAAATGGTAGCAAATAAAAGACCCGATGTCCTGATCCTGGCTGTGGGAGCTAACCCCCTGATTCCTAACATTCCCGGCTCGAAAGGTCCAAACGTAGTGATAGCTGAGGATGTATTAACCGGTCGAAAGAAAATAAGTGGTTCCGTCATTATCATAGGTGGAGGATTGGTGGGTTGCGAGACAGCAGAGTATCTCATGGAACAAGGGCAAAACGTGACAAGTCTCGTTGTAATTGAAATGCTGAAGCGTATGGCCGAGAACATTTCCCCCACATACCGACCATTCTTCCTGGCGAGATTGAGCAAAATAGGCATCCAGATGAAGACCGGTACCATCGTGGAGGAGATAACCAAGGAAGGCGTTAAAGTGAACCAGCAGGGTACCTCTGACTTCATCAACGGGGATGCTGTGGTATTGGCGGTGGGGCTTAAATCGGAAAAGGCACTTTTAGATAGCTTCTTGGGTAAGGCACCGGAAATCCATTATGTGGGCGATTGCGTCAAGCCTCGCACGATTAAGGAGGCGATCGAAGAGGGATTTAAAATTGGTATGAAAATCTGAAATTTTCGATCGATAATTTTTGGAAAAGTAATGAGGCCACTAGATCACAAAATCCAAAGGTCATCATTGTGATAAATTTGTGATAGGAACACATGGAAAAGAGATATTTATCACAGAATAGACGGGAACAAATGGAATTGGATCGTTTGCCCTAAATAGTTGATATAACGGGAAATCAGACCAAATATTAAGGGCTTCCGTTCAGCTAGTTTTTTTGAAAATTCGACCTCCGGAACCAAAGGTCCTGGGTTCGAGCCCCAGATCGCCCGCCAAATAATCAAGGGGTTAGCAATTTGATTGCTAACCCCTTTCCTGTTTCCAACCCACAGACATTATTGCACAGGCGACAAAAAATGCCTCAGACGTCATTCCCGCGAAGGTGGGAATCCACCGATGACTGGATACCGGATCAAGTCCGGTATGACAGGGTTGAGTTGTTTAGTTGCCGCAGTAAAGTAATAGAAGCCGAATACGGATTCATTCCCAATGAAGATTTGATACTTCTGTCGCAATCGAGTATGGTTCTTCCAGTTTGTTCTTTGCCGGCATCTGGTTAACGATCCAACGAACAACCCCTGAGCCAGAGGATGCCATGAAAGAAGCGCCTTAAACCCCGTCACTCGGAAGAGAACGGGGTTTTGTTTTTTCACATCCTGTCATCCCGGCATGACCAGAATGTTGAAATACAAGAACCTGACCTCATTATTCCCTACATTCATTGAAATGAGCTAATTATGAATTCCAGATCTGCACATTCATTTTTTATGTCACTTCGGTATTTGACCTCATTAATGCTGATATTCATTGTCGCGTGCGGAGGAAGCGGTGGAGATGGAAATACCCCTGCCGAAACTTCTCCGGAATTAATGTGGACCAGGCAGTGGGGGACTTCTTTGAATGACTCGAGCAAGGGAGTTGCCATTGATAGCAGCGGGAACATATACGTCTGCGGTTACAGCAACAGCAGTATAGACGGGATCGCTAACCAGGGGGGTTTCGATGCCTTTCTGAAGAAATTCGATCAGGCAGGGAACTGGATATGGACGAGACCCCTTGCCACCGTCGAAAATGATTACGCCGCGGGCATCACGGTGGATGCGGATGACTTTATTTATGTTACGGGTGATACGCAGGGCGATTTAAACGGGAATATCAATTCCGGAAGCACCAATGCGTTTATCGCGAAGTTTGATTCCTCAGGCAACACACTATGGACGAAACTTTCAGGTGCCATCACTGGTGAAACCGGCGTTGCCGTTGCCGCGGATGGCAATTCAAACGTTTATGTCATGGGTGTTACGTTTGAAAATGATGTGGATCCATTTCATCCCGGCAATTCGGATGTATTTTTATCCAAGTATGACGCTTCAGGGCTTCTGCAGTGGAGACGCGTTTTCGGCAGCACGGAAGGAGATGACGGTTATGGCCTCGCCGCCGATGGGGATGGTAACCTTCTCATAACGGGTCATACAGGTGGCAACTTGAATGGCAACACGAATGCAGGAGGAGCGGATGCGTTCATTGTAAAATACAGTTCTCCCGGGGTTTTACTGTGGACAAGAACGCTCGGGTCATCGGGCGACGACCTGGCCCGCAGCGTCGCTGTGGATCAAAGAGGAAATGCCTATGTCACAGGTTATACCAACGGAAATCTGGAGGGGAATATCTATCAGGGAAACGGGGACGCCTTCATTGCAAAATACGACGGCTCCGGAAATCTGCAATGGACGAGACTACTTGGATCTTCCGGTCAGGAATTTGGTTACGCGATCAGGGCAGATGGCGAGGGCTCCGTATACGTAACGGGCAGCACCGATGGCAATTTCGGCGGCAATTCAAATGCCGGGCTGACGGATGTATTTCTCGCAAAATATGATTCGGCGGGGTCGAAGAAGTGGACGAAAACCGTCGGTAGCCTGGAGAGCGAGCGGGGTTTTGCTGTAGACGTTCGCAACGGCAATATATGTATAACGGGAGTTACTGTTGGGAATTTGGATGGGTATACGAATTTGGGGAGTTCAGATGTTTTCCTGCTTAAATTCCACTGAGAGAGAATTGCCATTTTCGGTTGGCTTCCCCGGGATGTTTGGGATGTTAGGGTCAGGTCTTGACGGGCGGTTGCCCAAAGGCGCTTGAGCAGGATTCTTCCTGCGAACAGACGGTTTTGGACCGCTCTAACGCTTGCTTCACTGCAGGCGCAAAAACTCGCCCTTCGGGCTCAAACAGTTTGCGCTGCGGGCAATGAGTTTACCCTGAGCTTGTCGAAGGGCTTCGCGAAGAGCGGTTACCAAAACACGCCTGACTTCGCTATCCAGAATCCCGCTCAAGCGCATTATGAAGGAAAGAGATTTGGACAACAGCCCGTTGATTTGTCAGTTGTCCTTTTCGGATCTCACGTGTGGTCCCCAAAATGATCATTCAAGAGATGACCTCTTGCGTAACCATGAATCATTTTCTTTGCAGTTGACGATTTGGTTCGTACAGGCAGGAAGATGATTTTCTGAGTGCCGGTTTTCATCGTTTTTCTCCCTGCGAACGGGCCTTCGTCCTACTTCCCGATCATCTTGTACCCGGACTTCTTCCACGCTTCGACACCGCCGAGAAGGGCCTTGACATCCGTATATCCCATCCCCAGGTATTTGACTGCCTGACCGGCAGACGTATGCTCATTGGGTCAGGCGCAATAGAAAATTATGGGCTGGTCCTTCCTGAGGTTCGGCAATCTCGACTCGAACTCCTTGAGGGAAATCGCCCCCTGGAGCATCATCGCGTTGCATTTCGCTTCATCCTCATAGGCGCAGACCAGGACGGCCTGACCCGAGGTCACCTGCCGATACGCATCCTGCGGCGAGATCCGGGGAGCGGCGATGATGGCGCCTTCGAGCTGGGCCTGTTGTGCCGTTGCCGGATCCGTCCCCATGGAGAGAGCCGCCGCCAACAGAAGAGATAATGCGCAGAGGATTCTCCTGCCTTCTCTCATTTGAACCATTGAACACCTCCTTTCCGGATATTTCACAACATCCATGGAGCTCACTTCCGCGTGTAGGTGATCTCCATCATCTTCTCCTCTTTGCCGCTCCTGCCGGTACTGTAAATTTCGAACACGAAGTTCATTCCATCCACGATCGTCGTCACGGAGCGCCACTGCATGGGTCCCTGGACGGGGTCGTCGAATCGGGACGTCTGCCGGGATGGTTCAAACGCCTTGTTCCAACAGCCTATTGAAAATTGAACCCATTGACCATCGGAGGAATGCCGAACCGACACATCAAAAAAGCTTACGTTCTCTAAGACAATGGATGAGCGAAGGGGGCCCGGATCGCCCGCCATGCGCAGGGGGCTGGAAGCTGTCCGGCACCTTGTTTTTTGCCCCCGGAAACTGTATAGCGTATCCAGTGAGACAGGAATGGATCGTGAATCCAAAAGGGGGGCATCATGAGAGTCACGCGGTTATTCGGGATCATTACGGCTGTCATTCTGATTGCCGGATCTTTGTGCAATGCGTGGGGAGCGGAGTGGATCTACTTTGCCACAACGGAAAAGGGACAGCACTACTACGACAAGCAGACGATTAAACGCTCCAGTCCGAACGTACGTGTGTGGGAAAAGACCGTCTACAGTGAGCAGGGGAAAAGAAATGCGGTGCAATTTCTCACGGAAACCGGAGAGTACAAGGGGCAGGCATTAGGCCATGTCCTCACGTTGGGTGAGTTCAATTGCAGGGAGGCAAAGGGCAGGACCCTCTCCATGGCCATTTATGATGTCAAGGGAAAGA
>JBDKUG010000012.1:0-5900 GCA_039679815.1 Smithella sp. | reverse complement strand
AGGTAAGATTTGGATGTACGGTGAAATACTGCTCTTTGTCGGGCTGATCATGTATATCTTTTGGCGGCTGATATAAGAACGATGGACATTTGATTTCTATATATCATCCCGCGTGATCTTCAACGTTTATCATTCAGCAAAAGTGTGATCTTGCTGGTCAGCGAGTGCTTTTCCCTCCATTCATCATTTAATAGTTGTTACGCACATATACCCATTCAAAAAACAATCAAGCGTTCATAATGAACTATCATTTTTAGTTGCATGACTTGCTTTTTATAAGAAACAAAAAAACAAATCATTCTCCATGAATATGATTATAATTAACAATATCAATACCATACAACATAGTTTCTGTTGAAAGACCATCAATGGCACACTGATTGCTAACTTGTCTGAATTATTTATACCTGAAAAGGCAAATCGTATTGGAAAAGCAGAGCGAAACTTCAACTGAGATGAATAAGGGGAAAAATGAAAACGAATAATCTGGCGACTATTGAACCGCAGAACACGGAAGATGTTTTTAGTGCTTCTGAAGAGAAGTACAGAGGGCTTGTTCAAAGGATTCAGGACGGTATATTCATTATCCGGGATGGGAACATACTTTATGCCAATGAAGGATTCGCCAAAGTAATGGATTACCATGCGGAAGAGTTAATCGGTAAAAGCATTAAAGAGTTTATAGCGCCGGAATACCTGGCGCTGGTGACGGACCGCCATGCACAGAGGATGAAAGGTGGTCATGTTCCCAGTGAATATGACTTCAGCCTGGTTAAAAAAGACGGTGTGACGAGAGTGGATGCCCTTATTAATTTGACGGCCATCAATTACGAAGGCGGATTGGCTGTCATGGGAGTCAGTAAAGATATCGCAGAGCGCAGAAAGGCGGAAGAAAAACTCGATGAACTGCTAATAAACCTGAGGAAGTCCATTAAAACCACGATTCAGGTATTGGGCATGGCATCAGAAGTAAGAGACCCCTACACAGCTGTTCATCAGAAGAGAGTCTCCAATCTTGCCCTTGCCATCGCCAAAGAGAAAGGACTTCCTACTGACAAAATTGAAGGAATACGCATGGCAAGTTCCATCCACGACATAGGGAAAATATCGGTTCCATCGGATATATTGTCTAAACCCACCCAATTGAACAACATTGAAATTTCCATGATTAAAGAACACTCCCATGACGGGTACGAGATGCTGAAGCATGTATACTCTCCATGGCCCCTTGCGGAAATCGTCCATCAGCATCACGAACGGATGAATGGCGCTGGTTATCCGAGAAATTTGAAAGGAAATGAAATTCTTATGGAGGCCCGTATTCTTGCCGTAGCAGATGTTGTGGAGGCTATGGCTACTCACCGTCCTTATCGTGCGTCATTGGGTCTGGATGCGGCCCTCAAAGAGATAGAAACAAACAAGGGAATTCTTTACGACAATAGCGTTGCCAATGCCTGCCTGAGATTATTCCGGGAGAAAGGCTATCAGCTTACATATCAATACGAGTTGTTCAGACTGCACTAAACTTTACGAGGATGGAGTCTACTATGGTTCAGGACAGTTAAACATCAGCTTTCAATTTCACGAACGGTATTTAACTTTTTATAACCGTTGGACGCCCAGACGTATAAATCCTGCACTGTCACATTGCTGGAACAGACAAATTGCCGGGCACCCTCTTCCATTCTTCCCCGGCTCTGTTTGTTTTTATAGATTTTCAATGAACCGTTTTTAAAAAGCAGTAAATAATATTCCATTTTTTTATTCTCCTTTAAGATTCTGTTTTCTTGATTCAATTTTTCAATTCTGCTTCGCTTGATTGATCCATGTCACTTCAGAAAAATTCCGTTTAAAATGTATCCCGCTGCAATCAATGCCTGCGTAACAAGAACAAACAGAACATTTTGCCCCATAGCCTTGAGAAAAGCTCCCCTGTCATCATATCGGAACGATCCTTTGATGACCTGAAAGGCCAGGGGCAATGTCAGAAATGACAAAAGAGTGAACACAGGCATGTGATTATAAATAACCGCCCAAACCACCCAGACATAAACAAGCAAAGTAACGAAGGAGAATAAATAATCCGCTTTTTTCTTTCCGGCAATAATCGGCAGCGTCCGCCTTCCCACCGTTACGTCCGCTTGGGCATCCGGAAACTCGTTGAGTAAAAGCAGATTATGTACCAGGAAAAAAGAAGGCATGGAGGCAATGAAGGAACTTGCTGAATATGCGCCGGTATGAACGAAATAAGCTCCCATCACCGGCAGAATCCCCAACCCCAGGCCAGCCGACCACTCGGGGTAGCCCATTTTCAGAATAAAAGGCGTGTAAAAGATAATCAGTATAGCGGCCAGAATCAGGAGCGGTAAAAGCATCCAACCAGATTTCAGTATAAAAAACAAAGCGATCGGAATCAGGATGACTAAGCAGATAATTCCCAGCCAGAAAACCTCTGAAACAGTCAGCAATCCTTCCGGCGCAGCACCGCTTCCTCCGCTGAAAGGAGTCCGGCGAGTTTTATAATCCAGCCCGCTGCGGGCATCGAAATAGTCGTTAAAGATATTAACCGCCGCGTGGGCAACCAGAAGGCCGAATGTGGCCAGCACCGCATATCCGAGGTTAAACGGCGAGCCGAAAAGTCTTGATTCATACCATGCAACAGCCGCCCCCAGAATACCCAGAATCAGCGCTAAAATCAGAAAAGGAATGCGAATAACCGTTACAATGCCTTTGAGGCTCATTTCATTTTCTGTGTCCTTTCTACGGGTTGTTGCATGCGCTCCTTACCAGTTTATTCATCTTTCTGGCAAGGA
Organism: Smithella sp.; assembly: GCA_039679815.1. Lineage (GTDB taxonomy): Bacteria > Desulfobacterota > Syntrophia > Syntrophales > Smithellaceae > UBA8904. Next base: position 3,087 of record JBDKUG010000012.1, on the reverse strand, counting down.
AATTATGAACACATCATCAGGAACACAGGTACGGCGCCGCAGTTTATGGATATGAGAAAATCTGTAGGTATCCGGCTGAATCAACCACCCCGCAGCAAGATAAGGAGAACTAATGATTGTCGCGCGTGAACCGGATTAAAAGGCCGTCGGCTTACAAATCAGTTCATCGGCTGGATAGGGTTTTAAAACGTCCTGAAGCTTCGACACATCGTTATTTTGTGTTTCCAACCAGAGGGCCTGAGATTCTTTCGGTACGATCACCGGCATGCGGTCATGAATGGGTTCAACAACACTGTTGGCCTGTGTTGTGATGATGGTGCAGGTTTCCACGGTTTTTTTATCCGGGGCAATCCATTGCTCATAAAGACCTGCGAAGACAAAAGGTGAACCTGGTTTCAGAGAGAAAGTATAAGGAATTTTCTTTTTGCCCTCCGTCTTCCATTCGTAAAAGCCGTCGGCGGGAATCAGGCATCTTCTGTGGAGAAAAGCGTTTTTGAAGCTGGGTTTTTCCGCCACGGTTTCAGCCCTGGCATTGATCAGCTTTGTGCCAATGGACGGGTCTTTGGCCCAGAAAGGAATCAACCCCCACAGGTAAGTTACCATCATGTTTTGATTGTCCTGCCGGATCAAAGCGGGAATATGTTGGCCGGGGCTGACATTACGGCTGGGAGAAAAATGCACGGACATATCGTGAACTTCAAATTCTTCGGCGATGACTGACAAATCCGTGATTAAAACAAATCGTCCGCACATGAAACATCCTCCACGGCGATATTCTGTCCCCCGGCTGACCATGCTGCGACCGGCCGGGGGACAGAAAAGAGAGACGCTGATTTCAATTTTTACAGCTTGATATTTCCTGCTTTCAACGTTTTGGTTGGCTTGAAGATATCCAGGGGGAATTTTTTATGCAGTTCATTGAGTTTATAGACCAGTTCAGGATAACCGATCCCCTGGGCCAGCGCAAAGGGTCCGAAAGGTGAACCGCCGCCGTTGGCCATGGCCAGATCAATCTCTTTAGGATCATCCGCAACGCCTTCTTCCAGCAGTTTGGTTGCTTCATTGACCTGGAGGGCGATCAGCTGATTAATATCAAATTCCTTCGTGGCTTTCGTCAGATCAATGGAAGGCCTCCCCTTGGACCAGTCATAAAAACCTTTCCCTGTTTTTTTACCCAGGTTGCCGGATTTCAGATAAGACAGGATCGCCTTCGAAGGTGTATAATCTTTGGAAAGAACCTGAGAAAAATACTCCATGCCGTGCACAGCCACATCAATCCCGACATAGTCCACCAATTCGAATGGCGCCATTGCCATCAGGGGCTTGAACGCGGCATCAAACTCTTCCGGCGAGGGATGCCCCGCTTCCAGAATTTTAGACAGTAAAAGTAATGTCGGTTCATTCACCCGGTTGTAAATGAATCCGGGAGAATCCTTTTTCACGACGACGGGAACTTTTTTTATCTTTTTGGCAATTTCATAACCGATTTGAATGGATTCGTCAGACGTATTCTTCCCCTTGATGACTTCCACAAGCTTCATCAGAATGGCCGGATTAAAAAAGTGATACCCGATCACCTTGTCCGGCCGGTTCGTGGCGGCGGCAATATCCGTAATGCTCATATTGGAAGTGTTCGACGCCAGGATGGCGTGTTTGGGGGCAAATTTGTCCAGATCCGCAAAAACACTCTTTTTCAGATCGAGCTTTTCGGGAACAGCCTCAATAATAAAATCCGCATCTTTGACGGCTTCCTGCAGATCAACCATCGGGGTAAGCCGCACCAGCGCCTGCGCATAAACGTCCGGTGCTATTTTGCCTTTTTCTTTCAACTTATCCAGGCTCGTAATGATTCCCGCAACCCCTTTGTCAACAAATTTCTGTTCAATGTCGCGCAGGACAACGGTATAACCTCCCAGCAGACAGGCAGCCGCAATCCCGTGTCCCATGTCACCCGCTCCAATCATGGCTATCTTTTTCACATCTTCAGATTTCATCGTTCTCCCTCCTTGTCCTATGAATTATTTTTTAATTTTCGCCATCTCTTCATCCCGCAAAACCTTGCGCAGAATTTTGCCCACAGGGGACTTGGGCACGGCGTCGCGGAACTCCACAATCTTGGGTACTTTGTAGGGGGCCAGTTTGATTTTGCAGAAATCAATGATTTCCTCTTCGGTGGCTGTCTCTCCCGGCTGTAAAACGATAAAGGCCTTTACCGTCTCACCGCGGTAGTCGTGCGGAATGCCTATGGCCACCGCTTCGGATACTTTCGGATATTCGTAGAGGACCTCTTCGATTTCACGCGGATAAATATTGAAGCCACCGGCAATGATCATGTCTTTTTTCCGGTCCACGATAAAGATGAAACTGTCTTCATCCGCCTGCGCGATGTCGCCTGTGTAGAGCCAGCCGTCTTTGAGCTGATTGTCCGTCTCGGCCGGATTGTTCCAGTAACCTTTCATGATGGTCGGGCCTTTCAAGATCAATTCTCCGGACTGGCCGGGCTTGACATCTTCCACGCCGTTTTCCACATCCACAATACGGAAATCATTGTCCGCCATCGGAATACCGATGGAGCCGACCTTGTTGTAACCAAAAGGATTCGCGGTAATCACCGAACTCGATTCGCTAAGCCCGTATCCTTCGTTGAAGATAATGCCCAGATCGATGACGCGTTCAATGAGCTCCAGCGGCATCGGGGCGCCGCCGCTGCTGAGCAAGCCTATGTATTTCCCCAGGTCAAGGCTTGCCGCCTTCGGATGATTGACAATGGCGGTAATCATCGTGGGCACAGCAGGGAAAAACACAATATGGCCGGCCTTGACAATAGTATCCAGGATTTCATCAATATCAAACCGCGGCACCAGGATCTGCGTTGCGCAGCTGAAAAACGCCCAGTTCATGGCGTAAATATTTCCATAGACATGGAACAACGGAAGCACCGCCAGAACACTGCGTTCCTGCTGCGGCATGGTGTGGGGGGAATACACCCCGGGTGCCGCCCACATGCCGGCCTGAAAAGTAGCCGCCACCAGATTGCCGTGGGTTAAAAGCGCCCCCTTGGGAAATCCGGTTGTTCCGCCGGTAAAC
>JBDKUG010000361.1:0-9276 GCA_039679815.1 Smithella sp. | reverse complement strand
ATGCTGGTTCTTGTTCTGCAAGGATGGTTTTTGGGGTGCACGGGCGCACTGTTTAAAGATATGGGCAGTTTGAAACCAAGTGCCACGGCTACCATCCATCTTGAAAAATTTGTCATCAATAATGATTATAATTATTTTTTAACCGGGTCTGACGTTTATCCGTTGGCGATTTTCGGTCTCAAAAAATCATACATCATTGATAGTGACGAGGATTTGTGGAAAACAATAGAACCGAAACAGGAAATCATATCGGGACTCATTTTAAATATGCAAATGCGATTGCTGGACTGCTGCCTGCAGAGAGCGCACGGTTTTGATATATTGGATCATCAGGGACAAAAGATAGGTGAGTGGTACTCGATGATGGGGCTCATCAGCGGCATTACAATAAAAGAACACGGGAAAGTGGTGATATACCCTCCTTTGGACACAGATGATGTGAAGAAGTATCAGCAGAGGACCAGCGGCAGAGGACTGTGATATTTTTTGGACGATATCCATGGAAGCTGCAATCAGGGCTTCGTAGACGAATTAGTATTTATATTGCGGCAATAAAGGAAGGTAACAATTTGAAAAAGAACAACCATCCAGGATTCATTTGATATGATGTGCAGTCCGGTTCAGGCTCGTCGATGGTGATTCTAATTCCTCTATCTTCTCATACGCATAAAACGGGATCGCGAAAGGACTGAGACTTATGATTTTTTTTCTCCACGAAATGTAAATGGAAATGCTCCAGCATTGTATTACAAATTTCCATCGTGTCATTGCAAGGAAGATATTTTATCCCAGATTACGCAATAGACAAAGAAGACATTTCTTATGTCATTTCGACCGAAGGGAGAAATCTTTAAGAGTATAGAATGATGAAGATTTCTCGTCGCTACGCTCCGCCGAAATGACACGGAGAAACAACAAATCTCTCTATTGCGTAATCTGGGTTAAAAAGACCCGGTGAATACGGGAGAGACTCAGGTAATTGTCCCAAAAGCAAAAAATCGTGGCGCAAAGAGGTTTTTAGGGAAACATATCGATGGGGCAACGCAAAAAAAACAATATGTGGGACCAATCAAACCTTTCGAACGCCTGAAACGCTTCAATGAAAAGAATCTCTGATGATTTTATTGATGGCTGTTTATGATCTTCAAGACACCACGGAAATGCAATTGCGGTAATTTCAGTTTACAATCGGGTTCCCTTCAGGATATTCAGAGCTTCCTGGTATAATTCAATAAAGCAGCCTACGATAGCCAGACAAAACAAGCCAATCATTAATTTCGGGGAGGTGCCCAGCAATTCATCCAGAAGGTGACCAAGCCAGAGGAACAGAAAAGAAGCAAGAACAAGAGCAAGTCCCCAGGCAGATAGCATAATGATTCCACGAAACGAAGAGGGATCTGCATAATGAGTTTTGTGGACGGTTGCAGACATAATTTACATCCTCTTTTCGTGTGTTTGGCTTTATTGAGGGAATAATTACGCCAAAATCTTAACGCATACCGGCGATATTGTTATCCCCTAAATATAAAATAATGATCAATTGAAAAGAGGCAATAGTTCAATCTTTTCCCAGCCAAAATATTTGGGCAGACGGATCCAGAGGCGCCGTTCCTGCGGCACGGCCACGATCTGATAGATCGTCTCAGCTGCGTAGCCCGATGCCGGGAAAGATCCTCCTCCGTTTTCGATAGTATATCCGAGCACCGTTTTCATCGTCTCGTCCGTCAGTTTCCCATAGAAAACAGGTGAGTTGGCCAAAGCAAGCCAGTTATTGCGCCGCAGTTCGGTATACATCTGCGTGGCCGGATCGGATGACAGCTTATTGATTGTCCAGGTTTCGGGATATTCGACAATTTGCAGTACCATCCGGTAATCTTAATAAAATATAATATTATAAAAAAAACAATACTTTAGGATGGCTTGCCTTGAATGGTTTTATCTTGACATTAGAACGTTCGTTCTATATAAGTAAGCCATGGGAAAGAGAAGCAACATAGCCGCAGCAAAAGCAGATTTACCGCCTTTGCGGACCGGGGAAGCGAATGTACAAAAAAATATTAGAATTATTGAACTTTTTAGTGCACTGCAAAGAGACGATTGCGCAGGCAAACGGCTGCATTCAGCCCTCGTCGAAAGGGAAGAACTGTACGGCGGATCAGCGCTTTGCCGGGTTGCAGGGCTGCAGGTCAACGGGGCGGTGTGTGCCGGTTTTCCATCTCCTGCGGAAGAAGAACTGCGCGACGTGATTTCGTTTGACGATTACCTCGCGCCGCATCCGGAAACATCATTTCTTCTTTCGGTTACGGGCGATTCAATGACAGGTGCGGGCATTATGGAAAAGGACCTGGTTATTGTTGAAAGGGGACGCCAGCCGCGGGACGGTGATATCATTCTGGCGGAAGTGGACGGCAACTGGACGATGAAATATTTCCGCAAAAAAGGAAGGACCGTTACCTTGGAGGCAGCGAATCCCGGATATCCCCTCATTGTGCCGCAGACGGAACTGCGCATTGCGGGGGTGATTACAGCGCTGGTTCGAAAGTACCACCGGTGATGGCTCCGTAAAAGCCCCATATGCGGCGTTGCGCTTCGTCTCGCAATCGCTGCGGCCTACGTCCAGGTAGGCCTCACTCTGCAAGCCTCGCGCGCCTTGCCTCTGGGGTTTTACGGGCCATCATTCAATGTAGAAAGAGAAAAAGAGAAGCGTTTTTATAAAACATAGAGGATTTATGATATGATAAATGGTAAATATTTTTATTATATAGCCGATATTTCATGGTAAAAAATAAGGGGATTAAGCGCTTATGGATAGAGCCTGTGAAAAAATCGGAAAGAAGTGTAAGCATATAGAAGACAATGGTAATTGTGCTTGGCTGGGAAACGACAATTATCCTTTGCAATGTGTTGGCGCTTGGGCTGAAGATAAATATTATTTTCTGGAAAGATATTTGAATGCCAGTCGTGAAGCACGTAGAAGGTTTTCTGATCAAGGTAATGCTGTTTTTATTGATTTGTTTTCCGGTCCGGGGCGTTGTATTATTGGAGAGAAGAAAGAAGAAATTACCAGCGGTGGATTCCGTGCTACGGATCTAATTGAAGCGCCGTTTAACGAATATATTTTCTGTGATATTGACGAAGACAATATTGAAGCCTTAAGGCAAAGGACTCAACAAAAACAAAATTGTATTTTTTACACGGGTGATTCCAACAAGACTATTGAAGACATAATCATCCATTTAAAGAAAAAAGACTATCGTTATCATTTTGCTTATATTGATCCCTTTGCACCGGAGAATTTAAACTTCAATACACTGCAAGCATTGGCGCAGTTCAAACGGATGGATATGCTCATTCACTTTCCTATCGGTGCCATCCATCGCAATTTAGATTATAATTGGCTGAACAAAACAAATACGATTCTGGATACTTTCTTGGGAACTGATACTTGGCGTAAGCGTATAGAAGATGCGCGTAAAAATGCCAAGTACAACGATTATTACATTTTAACAGATATTTTTAAAGAACAGCTTAAAGCTGTCGGTTATCCGGAAGAAGGATTAAAGTTACAAGAATCAGAAAGAGGTCTTTTAGAGCAATTATCAACCGTAGCAATAAAAAACACTCGGAATGTTAATTTGTATGTTTTAATTTTGGCGTCCAAACATGGACTCGGACAAAAAATATGGAACAGCATCATTAAAATTGATCCAAGAGGACAAAGGAGTCTCTTTTGATGCAGCTTGAAACGATTCAACGAAAAACCTTACTTTATAAAAGTGGCGTGGAATATGCCGATTACTGTTTAAACCATGTTGAAGGTTGTTCTCATGGATGCAAATATCCTTGCTATGCTTTTATGATGAAAAAGCGTTGTGGTGTGGTAAAGACTTATGAAGCTTGGTGCCGACCCAAAATTGTTTCTAACGCACTGGAACTCTTGGAAAAAGAAATTCCATGTCATAAAAGCAAAATTAAATATGTGCATCTTTGCTTTTCTACGGATCCCTTCATGTACGAGCAAAATAAAGTGTCAGAGCTAAGCTTGAAAATTATTGATCGGCTTAACCGGAGTAATATCCGTTGCACGGTTTTAACAAAGGGTGTTTACCCGCAAGAATTGGCTAAACGCAATGGATACAGTAAGAATAATGAATATGGGATAACCATTGTATCTCTTGATGAGGATTTTCGTAAGAAGTACGAACCAAATGCGGCATGTTTTAAAGAAAGAATCAAAGCACTCAAAACTTTGAGTAAAGCGGGATTTAAAACTTGGGTCAGCATTGAACCTTATCCTACACCCAATCTAGTGAAACAAGATTTGTTGGAGATTCTTAAAGCAGTTTCTTTTGTTGATAAGATTGTCTTTGGAAGGCTGAATTATAATGCTGCTATTTCAGGTTTTAAGTATTACAAAGAATTTTATACCAGTTTGGCTGCTTCAGTTATTCAATTTTGCCAAAAGAATAAAATTGCTTGTCATATTAAACATGGCACAATGACTAACGTAATCAGTATGACACATTTGACGTCTTTTGATGCACGAATATGAAATCCGTAAAATTAAGAAATAAAAGAATATGAATTAGTCTTTTTCCCCTGCCGGGTTCCGCACGGAATGTTCCGCTTTAACCTTAAACTTTGAGCCTTTGGCCTTTCTTATGTCCGATCTAATTTTCTCTCTTCATTCCTGGCCGCGAGCGATTGTTCACATCGACGGCGACGCGTTTTTTACGTCCTGTGAAGAATCGATTCATCCGGAGCTCAGGGGCAAGCCGCTGATCACCGGGGGTGAGCGCGGTATCGTGGCCTGTGCAAGTTATGCAGCCAAAAGGATCGGTATCAAGCGGGGCGTTCCGCTGCATGAAGCGCGCAGAATTTGTCCGGGCCTGATCGTTCTACCGTCGGACTATGAAACCTACAGCCTGTTTTCCCGGCGGATGTTTGCCATCATGCGCCGCTTTACGCCCGATGTTGAGGAATATTCCATCGATGAGGCTTTTTCGGACATTACCGGCATGCGCCGCGCCCTGCGCTTGTCCTACGAAGATATTGCCCTCCGGATGAAAAAAGAAATCGAAAGGGAACTGGGCATTACCGTTTCTGTGGGATTGAGCATCACCAAAGTGCTGGCCAAGGTGGCATCCAAGTATCAAAAGCCCGCCGGGATGACCGTGATCAAAGGGCGGGATATTGCCGGATATCTGAACGATCTGCCGGTGGAAAAAATATGGGGGATCGGGCCGGCCACAACCCATTATCTGGGAAAGCTCGGCATCCATACGGCACTGGCTTTTGCCCGGCTTCCCGAAAAAACCGTGCGGCAGAAATTCACCAAGCCGGGTGTGGAAATCTGGCAGGAACTGCGAGGCGATTCAGTTTATCCGGTTATCTCAGATGAAAAAAGCGCCTATGCCTCCATCAGCAAAACCAGAACGTTTGCTCCCCCGACGTCTGACGCCGATTATCTTTTCGCCCACCTTGCGCGCAATATGGAATCGGCCTGCATCAAGGCAAGGCGTTACGCGCTTGCGCCAAAGAAAATAATCGTATTGCTGAAGAAGCAGAATTTTGAAACGGCAGGCACCGAAGCGGCCATTTCGCGCCCCTGCGCCTGACAGCTGGAATTTTCCGGTATCCTCCGCGATTTGTTTCATGCCTGTTACCGGCCGGGTGAACTGTACCGTGCCACGGGCGTGATTCTGCTGGATCTTATTGCCGACGGCAATGTCCAGTATACGCTCTTTGATGATCCCGTGCGGGCCGAAAAAATCAGGGACGTTTATGCCGTGGCCGATGAACTGGCCCAAAAGTTCGGCAAGCACACGGTGCATCTCGGCTCAACGCACCTGATGGAAAAGCTGGGCAAAGGCCGCCGGGGTTCGCCCACGGTCCGTGAGCAGACACAGCTGAAAGGGGAGACCTCCCGCCGCCATCTGGCCCTGCCGCTTCTGTATGTCAAGACGTGAGGCGTGAAATCATAAACATTTAACTTAATTGTAAATATTTCTTGCATTTCGTTTTTTATCTGCTAAAAAAACAACGAGCGTTCGATGTTTTTGACCGGACGCTGATGCAGCAGCGGGAATCTTTATCAGCAGCATTCAAAAAGTTTTGATCACCACGATCAAATTATCATTTTGACCGGAGGGTGAAATCTTACAGGGTGTTCATTTTAAAATTTTGGGTACCTGACTCTCAATCATCGAGAGGTAAAAATATTATTTCTGAAGGAGGGGTTTATGTCGTTAAATCAACTGGTGGATTCGCGTGATGTCCGTTTTATCATGTTTGAAATGCTGGAGCTGGAGAAACTCAACCGTTTTGACCGCTTTAAAGATTTTGACCGTAATATTTATGAGGATACGCTTGATCTTGCCGAAAAAATTGCCCTGGAGCAGTTCTACCCATCGAACAGTGATGGAGATAAAACAGGCCTGAAGTTTGATCCCAGGAAAAATGAAGTCAAGGTTCCTGAATCCTTCCACAAGGCCTTTCATTCCTATATTGATGCAGGTTTCCACTCTCTTGTATTTCCTCCGGAAATGGGTGGAATGGGCTTTCCTTCCTGCGTTTCGATGGCGGCGTCGGAGTATTTTAATGCAGGCAACACGGCATTGACCATGTATTGCGGTGCGATTACCGGCGCGCTTTATATCCTTGCATCCTTCGGTTCGGAAGAAGTGAAGAATATGTTTATTCCCAAAATGATGGAGGGGAAATGGAGCGGTACGATGTGCCTGACCGAACCGGGCGCCGGATCTGACCTGGGGGCGCTGAAGACCAAAGCGGTCAAGCAGCCGGATGGAACTTATTTGATTACCGGCCAGAAAATCTTCATCTCAAACGGCGAACACGACATGACAGAGAACATCATTCATCCGGTGCTTGCGCGTATTGAAGGTGATCCGGAAGGGACCAAGGGCATTTCCATTTTCGTTGTTCCGAAGTTTCTGGTGAACCCGGATGGTTCTCTCGGGGCGCGCAACGATGTCATCTGCTCAGGTATCGAGCATAAGATGGGCCTCAAGGGGAACGCTACCTCCACGCTTAATTTCGGCGACAACGGCAAGTGCGTCGGCTATCTGCTTGGCCAGGAGCGTCAGGGCATGAAGGTGATGTTCATGCTGATGAATGCGGCCCGTATCCATACGGGAGTGCAGGCAGAGGCTGTTTCCTCCGCCGCTTACATGCATGCGGTTACGTATGCCCGTAACCGCATTCAGGGCGCCCATATCACGCAAATGCTGAACCCTGCTGCACCCAAAGTGCCGATTATCGAGCACCCCGATGTAAAACGCATGCTGCTCTATATGAAAAGCACGGTCGAAGGTATGAGGATGCTCTTTTTGTTTCTTGCCTATCATGAGGATATTATGCATTCGTCATCCTCTGCCGATGAGGTTAAGAATTCAACGGCGATTGTTGAAATCCTCACACCCATCGTCAAAGCGGGAATTTCCGATGCCGGCTGGCTGGTTACCGCTGAAGCCATGCAGGTATACGGTGGTTACGGTTACTGTCAGGAGTATCCGGTGGAACAGTATGCGCGCGATGTCAAGGTTTTCTCCATTTATGAAGGCACCAATGCCATCCAGTCGCTTGATTTGCAGATGCGCAAAATCCTTATGAATCCTGAAATGTACAACTATCAGGTTCTCAAGAAATATATCACAGACACGATCGACAAAGCCAAAGGCATCGTGGATGATCGCTATGTAGCGCCGGTTGCGCGCGGACTGGAAAAACTCGATGAAATCATCGCCATGATGAGTAAGCAGCTTCAGGAAGGCAAGTTCATTGCCCTGGTGGCGAACGCGACCCCTCTCCAGCAGGCGATGTTCCCGCTGATTGTGGCCTGGCTGCACCTGTGGAGTCTGACGATTACGCTTCCGAAGTCCAGAGCCCTGGTGGGCGATGCCAAAGGCGCCGACCGCAAAAAGATCCTCGAAGATAACGACGAAGCGGCATACTACAGCGGGCGCGTGCTGTCCTCACAGTTTTTCATCGGCGCGGAGTTTCCCAAGTTCTTCGGCATGGTGGAGTGTATCATGAATAACGAAGGCGCGGCCATTAAGGTCGATTCCGCAAACTTTACCGGGGCGCTGAAGGAGTAAAGTCGAAGGACAGGAAGCGGGAGAGAAACACCGGACAGGGAAGTTGAACCTGAAAAACTGAATGCGCGATCTTTGCAAATATTATTTCAAGGAGGTCCCGGCTTATGATGACGAAACCCTGGCATAAATTTTATGATTACAATGTTCCCTTCACGATCCGTTATCCCCGCAACCCGGCGCATAAGATTTTTCTGATGACCGCCGGGATTCACCCGGATAAAATCTGCACCCGTTTTTACGGATCGGATTTAACCTACTGGCAAATCCGCGAGCAGGTCCTCAGAATGGCCAATGCGCTGGCGGCGAAAGGGGTGAAAAAGGGAGACCGTGTGGGCGTTCATCTGCCCAACTGTCCGCAGTTTATCATTTCCTATCTGGCCATTATGCATCTGGGCGGCATTGTGGTAAATATGAATCCGCTCTATACGCCCGCCGAACTGCACTTCATTATCGAAAACACCGAAATGGACACGCTGATCACGTTCGATATGTTTCTGGACAACGTCCGGAAAGCGGTTACGGACACAAAATTAAAGCGCGTAGTGGTCACGAAAATCACGGATTACATCAACGGGCTGGGTGTGAGTACGGCGAAGAGCCTGGATCTCGAGGAAGGATGGCTTCATTTTTCCGAACTTATTGAAAACTGCAAAGATACACGTCCTCCCCGCATCCCCATCATGCCCGGGGATCCGGCCATGATCCAGTTTACCGGCGGAACAACCGGATTTCCCAAGGGGGCGCTTTTAACCCACGGCAATCTGGTGGCGGCTACTTTTCAGGCCGGCATGTGGGCGGCACCCGGTGTGTATTCCCCCCACACCATGCCGCAGCAGGAACGCAGTGTCCTGGCGGTGCTTCCGTTGTTCCATGTCTATGGAAATATTTACGCCATGAACTGGGCGTTTTTCAGCTGCGCGACGCAGATCCTGATGCCGCGGTTTGATATTGATGAAATCCTGGATACTATTGTCAAGGCCGGCCATATTGTGTTTGTCCCTGCTGTGCCCACGATGATTACCGCCATTGTCAATCATCCGAAGGCGGCAATCCTTGACCTGGGGAAATATATAGGCTTGCTCAGCAGCGGCGGCGCCCCGATGCCGCTGGAGCTCATTGAACGCGTCATCGATCTGGGCATTATCTTCAACGAAGGATA
>JBDKUG010000106.1:0-2390 GCA_039679815.1 Smithella sp. | reverse complement strand
AGCGCCCTTGATAAAAGAATGCATGGCGAATATCGAGTGCAAGGTTGTCGACATCGTCAAGAAGCACAATATCGTCGTCCTCGAAGGCGTTGCGGCGTACTTTGATACTTCACGGAAGGAGAAGCGAACTGTCCACGCAGTCGGCGATGGAACTTTTATCGTGGATGGGCGTACGTTGGACCGAAAGGAAATGATGCACTCAAAAATCCCAGCTGGTCTCTAATGTTATAACCCATTTAAGGGGCCTATTAGTTCCCGGACTTGTACTGTTCATGCTTCGCGGATCGAGTGATTCATTGCCTGACGATACGCCCAAGTCGGACCCGGCGCTGCCGGGCCGCTTCGCTCAGTCATTGGGCAGAAAGAGGGTTTAATGACTACATGGCAAATGGCGTTCAGGCAAGGCAACAAGGGTTATGACCTCTGGCCTTTGTGCTATGAGTTCGGCGTAGCCGCAATTTCATATGGACCTCTTGATAAGACAAACTTGTCACGTCTCCCGCCCAGAGAGCCCTCTGATCTTTGGCAATTGCTCAGTCCATCTTAAAAAATCCAGCCTTAAGCTCGTGGCCTAGTCAATGGGGTAAGGTCAGAACCCTTATAAGGCCTTCGTCCGCGGCTGACCGGCACGTTATCTTCTCCGTTTTTCTCATCCCCTGTTGAAATACACATAGATTGTAATATAATGTGTATTTAAATGATGACCACAAGGAGGTTATTATGAAACGTACCAATATAGTCCTTGATGATAAATTGGTTGATGATTGTATGAAAGCTACGGGAATAAAAACACAAAAGGCACTGATAGATCATGCTTTACATGAGTTGCTCCGCCGGGAAAACCAGACCAAAATACTTGAGCTCAAGGGGAAGATTCTTTGGGAAGGTAATCTTGATGAGTGGCGTCAGGGGCATAGCCACGCATGATACTTGTTGATACAACAGTATGGATTGATTTCTTCTCTGATCGACCACTGCCACATGTAAAAGCACTCGAAAACTTTCTCGTGAACAGAGAGGATCTATGCATATGTGGGATTATCTTGGCTGAGGTACTTCAAGGGATTAGGAAGGATTCTGATTTTGAAAGGACGAAAAATTTGTTCAACAATTTACTTTTCTTGCCTATGCGTTATTCAACATTTTTAAAGTCTGCTGAAATCTATCGTTCTCTTCGCCAAAAAGGAATTACCATAAGAAAACCTGTAGATTGTATGATAGCTTCTGTTGCACTTGAAAATGAAATCGCTCTCCTCGACAATGATAAGGATTTTGATCCCATTGAAAAGTGCTGCGGAATGAAGAGAATTCCAAAAAGATAACCGGCAAATGCAGCTGACCGGGACTTCGTCCCGGCCGCTGATCAGCACGTTGGATGCTCATCAATATCGGGCCGAGATGAATCGCTTGATGATGCGCATTAATCGGTTTATTATATGCGCATAAGGAGACAGACATGCGGATTGATATCTTCAACCCCAAAGCACCGAAAAAATCTACCAATCTCAGTATCAACAGTGATCTTCTCGCGCAAGCGAAGCAGAATAACATCAACCTGTCACGCGCATTGGAACAGCGTCTTGTAGAAATGCTGCTGGAGGAAAATCGCTGCAAATGGAGAGAAGAAAATAAGGAGGCTATCGAAGCGTATAATCGACGAATAGAAGCCTCGGGAGTTTTTAGTGAGAATTTGAGGAAATTCTAGTGGCACAGTTTGATGTTTACGAGAATCCGAATGTGCATACAAAAAAGGTCGTTCCTTATCTTCTCGATCTTCAAGCCGACCTTCTCAATTCTTTAGCAACACGTGTGGTAGCACCCCTTGTAACTGCATCGGCAACAGGTAAACCAATAGGCCATCTGAATCCACGGTTCCAAATCAAACGAAAGGCCGTATACCTGTCTACCGCCGAGTTGGCCGGTGTTCCTGTTCGTGCATTGGGCGAGAAGGTCGATTCTCTCAAGGATCATCGCCATATAATTATTGCAGCTCTTGATTTCTTATTTACAGGGTTCTAAAGACATCCAACACGTGCATCCAACCGACGGCCTTTGGCCGCCGCTGATGCCCACGTTCGGTGAGACGACTATATGAAAGCAAGAGACCTGGGTTTCGATCAATGGTTTGAGGCTCATTCCACCGAGCTCGGCATGGAGGGTTGCGGCTTTGCCCGCATATCCGCCGTAGATCGCGGCTCATATCTTATCATGAATGAAGCGGGAGAAGTCCCGGCCGAGCTGACAGGGAAGCTTGCTTATCAGATTGAAAGCTCCGTCGATCTGCCCTGTGTCGGAGATTGGGTCACGTCCCAGTACTACAACAACGGCACGGCCGCCATCATCCACCGGGTGTTTCCGCGCAAGACGTTCTTGCGGCGCAAAACCGCGGG
>JBDKUG010000149.1:0-2679 GCA_039679815.1 Smithella sp. | reverse complement strand
TTCGAGTCCGCGCTGGGGAGCCAATAAAAACAGGGATTTAGGCGACATAGCTTAAATCCCTGTTTCTTTATGTGCCCTCATTTTACCGCTATTTTACCGCTTTTGGCTCATAGGAGGCATGAAAAATAGATGAAGGCACTCATAAACAGCACAATATAAAAAATCTCTTTGATGCCCTGTACAGAGGCTGTCTGTTGTGCTTTTTGATCCCGCCAGACAATTGAAAAGAATAGCCGGAAGCATAATACCCTCAGCCCCAGTGTCTCCTGAGCATCCTGTTCTGATTTTAAGAGCTGTAATGCGCCTCGGATCATTATGTAAAAGAATGCTCACTAAGTAGAAGAATATGTGGTCATGGATGGTTCAGGAATGAGAAAAAAGAATAAACTCCGAACTCAATTTGACTGGAAGGACCCGGCCTGTTACGAGCATCTTAAAGGTATGACTCCGGATTGCTGGGCATGGGAGTTCTTAAGACGAAACACCCCGAATATATTCAGGATTGGGAACGCCTCATTAAGGGCTGGACTGAAGAAGAAAAACAAACGAAAAGGTTTATAATTTCCGGATATAAATGGGGACTTCAAAGTTATCTCAATCCCGAATGTGAATATGAAAATATAAGGTTTATTCCGCCAGGGGGGGAAGAAAGAATCATTTGTGAATCGAGTAAACCCCAGGTTTTAAGGGTACTGTTTTATTTATGTCCAGTGAAGCCATTCCAGGTGAGGTCTATTATGTTTTTGACACTCGCTATCCATTAATTCCGCAGTTAGAACGAGCAAAAAAAAATCTGCTTGCACTTCAAAAAGAACAGAAAGGCGGGGGGAAGAGGGACAATATCAAACTCCGCCGCGATTATGATGGTTGGATATTACTTTTGAGGGCTCTTGATGCGATTGCGGCCGGTGCTACAGACGGCGAAATCGCGGAAGTACTGATACCACAGCCCACAATAGATGCAGAGGTTTACTATGAAATGAAGAAAGTACATGGTTTAAAAAACAGACCCCCAAAATACATAACCACAGAATATAGATTCATACCTTTTTCGGATAAATAACCCGCCTATATTTCCGAGGTACTAACCTCCCCTTCCCATAATATGTAAAAGCCTCCGGGGATATCCCCAATTAAATTAACGGAGGAAGTATTATGTCAAAAGAATCAATTTTCAGGATATTTGCTGATTGCTGGCCCTCTCCTATTGTAGCTCGTGATCAGGTCCATCTATTCACGGATGGGTTGTACAAACCGAAGCATTTGGCAAATCTCGACTGCTTGGGTCAGGGGCCGGAAGGGCGAATCCGCATTGGAAAACGAAAGATTGCCTATCCCGTCGAATCGTTTGTTCGATGGCTGGAGAAACGGGCAGAGGAGGTCGAGAAATGAACTCCATGCTTGTAGCAGAAAACAGAATCGCTGATTCAGCGCCACACTGAAAAAAATTGGGATGTATTCTACCAGAGCATCCAGTCCGCGTCGAATTAATCCGGCGCTTTAAAACTCGTCTACAGCCAGAAAGAAGGTTAGGATTTAGCAATTTGTCATGTGATTTATTCGGAAACCCAGATCAGAGCCTCTGAAAGCTGGTCGTTCGCGAACACTTTCACGTGCCCGGGAATAACGAACTCGAATAATTTTACGGCCTTCCGGATCCAATCCACATTCGAGACTACGGCAATTTTATTCCAGGCGCGTAGATTGCTAAAACCTACTTTTGCGTCTTCCCACATTGCGTCCGCTTCCATTCCCGAGAACTTGTCGCCGATGTAATAAAGAAAATTAATTTTTTTATAGCTTCTGAGTTTTTTCTCGACAAGCGGAATAATAACCGATTCATAGTCTGAACGCGTTACCTTTCCTTTTGCTTCAATTCCTATCACTTGGTCCGGCAAACCGGAAATGACCTCGATCATTTGATACCCCCCTTCCTTAGCCTCCAATGCATTTTTTTATTCATTAACTCAAACGGCCTCCGCTTCGATTTTACTTTTCACCAGAAAAATGGAGCAGGGCATCTTCCGGATTATAGCATCGTTACTGCTACCGACCAGAATGCGTTCGATACGGCCTTCTTCATGGGCGCGCAAGATGACCAGGTCAACCTTTTCTTCCCCAATAAACTTCAGAATTTCTTCAACCGGATCGCCTTCCTTGATAATCTCTTTGATCTTTACGCCTCTCTTTGATTCGCCGCTGATAATATTATCCATTTCCGCCTTAATTCTTTCCATGTCCTTCCTACGCTCTTCCGCCTGTGACATTAGGGGCAAATTCCAGCTTTGCAGCCATAAGGTATCGATCACATGAATCACGGAAAGTTCAGCACCGTACTTTTCCGCCAGTGAAACCGCGTAATGAACCGTCCTCTGACAATATTGAGTCATCCAGCTCACAGCAAGTATTCTTTTAATATCTTCCATTATCCGCCTCCTAGTCTAAATATTCCAAATCATTCGGCATCTGCCGATCTCTCTTTCGATCTCCGCAAGGCCAGATAACTATGCACAATCCAGCCCCATAACCAGGGCAAAGACTATCAACAGCGCCCGCGATATAGCGATACTCCAGAATAGAAAACTTACCTCCACCGCCGCAACATTTTGGATTGTAAAGATTGCGGTGAGACCTGCGAAGATAAGAATTAACATTAGCCGGAAACTCGTATTTTTCATC
>JBDKUG010000083.1:0-12793 GCA_039679815.1 Smithella sp. | reverse complement strand
TCCATGCGTCTTGAATACTACGAGTTTTTCGGCAAGTTTTTTAAAGGGGACGGGGTTGTTTTCAGCCCGTTCACCTTAAAGGCAAAAGCATCGGAGGTGTAAGATGACCAAGGATAAGCTGTCAGCGTATTTCGGATGGGCAATACTCATTGGCGTCATGTGGTTCCTTAACCCGACTGCAATTCTTGCCGCCGAGGGCGCCCCGGTCAAAGTAGGAGCGGACTGGATGGGCCTGGCTTACATCGGCGCGGGGTTGGCTGTGGGTCTCGCCTGTATTGCCAGCGGCTTTGCCGTAGCGCGGATCGGTTCTGCGGCTATTGGCGCGGTGAGTGAGAAACCGGAACTCATGGGGAGAACCCTGGTCTTCCTGGGCCTGGCCGAAGGCATTGCCATTTATGGCCTGATCATCGCCATCATGATCCTGAATAAATTGTAATATGGATAAAATTTATATTATCGGGGACATGGATACAGTGAGCGCGTTTCGCCTCTCAGGGGTGGAAGGCGCGGTGGCAAGTCCGGATGTAGCCGCGGCCAAGCTAGAAGAGATCATCGGGAAGAGAGATGCCGGAATCGTGCTGGTGACGAACAATCTGGCCCGGACTCTCCAGGCGCGAATCACGGATATTAACCTCAATATGCCCAATCCGGTGGTCATTGAAATACCCGGCATTGACGACACAGAAGGTTTCCGCCGGTCGGCCATGAGTTATATTGCTGAGGCATTAGGGGTTTCACTGTAAGGGTCGAGCATGGACAATTCAACGTTGGAAAATTCTATCAAAGAAGAATCCACCCGGGCAATTGCTGTCATCAGGGAAAAGGGGGCTGATGAGATCCGGCGGTTGGAAGACACTTACACCGCAGAGATTGAGAGTTTTCGGAAGAAGATTGTGGCTGAAACGGAAGCACGCCTCCAGCAGGAACTTTATAAACTGGAAAACAGGGCCATCCTTGAGCGCAGGAAGCTCAAGCTCCTGAGAGTGGAGAATTTTATCAACCGGACGATGGACAACGTTGTGAAAGGGCTCAGGGACAATCCACGTTACAAACCATTCCTCCTGTCGGCGGTCTCTGATGCCGTCGGACAAATTCCGGCCGGAGTCGAAGTAAGGCTCAAGAATGAAGACCTTGCTTTGGAGCAGGACATCCGGGCGGCCATTGGTATCACCGGCAGAAATCAAGGCATTGTTATTAAGGGCGACAAAAACATTCAGTGGGGCGGTTGCCTTGTCCTGGATGAGGCGCAAGGGCGAATCTTCAACCACACACTGGAAAGAATATACTTTCGGAAGTCTCTGCTGATCCGTCAAAAGGTCATGCAGATTCTGCTGGATCATTCCGGAACTGGCAAAAAGCAGGATTCCCCCGCGGTTGGAGCGTAAGGAGCAAACGTGGACGAGATATTGGCAGGAAAAGTGATTGCCGTGAACGGTCCGATTGTCAAGGCAGTTGGGCTTTCCGGCATAAGAATGTTCGATATCGCCGAGGTCGGGCCTGACCGTCTCATCGGTGAAGTGATCAGGCTTACAGATGACATCACCATCATTCAGGTGTATGAAGACAACACTGGCCTGAAACCGGGCGACGAGGTGATCTCTTACGGACGGCCGCTTTCCGTCCTTTTGGGACCGGGGCTTATCGCCAATATCTATGATGGTATTCAACGTCCCCTTGTCGGCATCTCCGAGGTGTGTGGAAGTTATATCAAGAAGGGCATAAAACTCTCGCCGCTGGATGTCGATAAAAAATGGGAATTTCAGTCGCTGGCCAAAGCCGGGATGGACGTAAAGAACGGAACCCTGCTGGGAGAGATCCGGGAAAGCCCGCTTGTTTTGCACCGGTTACTCGTACCCCCCGGGATTTCCGGAAGATTGGCCAGCATTGCCGATTCCGGGGTTTACACGATTGAAGACAACATCTATACGGTGGAGATGGGGGTTGGTGTATACAACGGGAAGCTTGCTGCCTATTGGCCGGTGCGCAAGCCGCGGCCCAGCCAAAGCAGGAAGAAACCTTTCATACCCCTGATCACAGGCCAGAGAGTCATCGACACATTTTTCCCCATAGCCCGTGGGGGAACGGCGGCCATCCCCGGCGGTTTTGGCACGGGGAAGACCATGACACAACACGCCCTGGCGAAATGGTGCAATGCGGATATCATTGTCTACATCGGTTGCGGTGAACGCGGCAATGAGATGACGGATGTTTTGACAGACTTTCCGAAACTTGTCGATGAAAGAAATGGCAGGCCACTGATCGAGCGGACCGTCATGATCGCCAATACATCCAACATGCCGGTGCCCGCCCGTGAAGTCAGTATTTACACCGGTGTGACCATTGCGGAATACTACCGTGATATGGGATACAGCGTAGCAGTCATGGCCGACTCTACCTCGCGCTGGGCGGAAGCCCTGCGGGAACTTTCCAGCCGACTGGGCGACATGCCGGCCGAGGAGGGATTTCCACCCTACCTCGGCACCCGATTGGCCGAGTTCTATGAAAGGGCGGGTTTCGTCGAAACGCTGTCGGGTCGGGATGGTGACATCACCATTATCGGCGCGGTCTCTCCTCCCGGCGGGGATTTCTCGGAGCCCGTCACCCAACACACATCACGGTTTGTGAGGTGCTTCTGGGCGCTGGATAAGACGCTGGCCGATGCGAGGCACTATCCATCCATCAGCTGGATCGACAGCTATACCGAATACCTCACCGACATTGAGGATTGGTGGAAAAATATTGATTCTGAATGGCTGAACACAAGAAATGAAGTGATGAATATTCTGCTGGAGGACCATCGGCTTGAGCAGGTAGTGAAGTTGGTCGGCAGTGATGCACTGCCGCCGGCTGAGCAGTATATTCTCTTCTGTGCCGAAATGATCAAGAACGCTTTCCTGCAACAGAACTCTTTCGATCCACAGGACAAGTTCTGCAGTCCGGAGAAGCAACTCAAGCTCCTCAAAAGCCTGCTGTATTTATACAAAAAGGGTCTGGAGCAGGTGCATAACGGTGTGAGTGTCAAGGAAATTGCGGCGCTTGATGTTGTCTCAGAAATTGTGCGGCTCAAATCTGAAATTCCGAACATGGAACTTGCAAAAATCGACGCGTATATGAAAAGGCTGGAACAGGCACTTGCCGTGCTCCAATCGCCGTCGCGAGGGGTATAACATGTCAGCAGAAGTTGAGTACACAAACCTTTCCGGCATCTCCGGTCCGTTGATATTTGTCGATGGCGTTAAAGGAGTTGGCTACGGTGACATTGTAGAGATTCGCGACGCCTCAGGCGAGTTACGGATTGGCCAGACGCTGGAGGTGGATGAACAACGGGCCATAGTGCAGGTATTTGAAGGGACAAGCGGGCTTTCGGTTCAAAAAACAAGAGTCACCTTTGTGGGAAGGGCCCTCGAGATTCCGGTGGATCGCGACATGCTGGGAAGGGTTTTCGATGGACTCGGAAGACCCATCGATGAAGCCCCTCAAGTGATCACAGACAGGATGATGAATGTCAACGGACTGCCGATTAATCCCTGGAGCAGAGAATATCCCAGAGACTTTATACAAACGGGGATATCGGCGATTGATGGAATGAATACGCTTATCCGGGGACAGAAGCTCCCGATCTTTTCGGGCAGCGGTATGCCCCACAATCGCATTGCCGCTCAAATCGCGCGCCAGTCCAGAATCCTGACCGCCGAGGAAGAATTCACCGTTATCTTTGCCGCCATGGGCGTGAAGTTCGACGTGGCCAGATTCTTCATCGATTCCCTGGAAGAATCGGGCGTGCTCACCCACTCCGCCATTTTCTTAAGCCTTGCCGATTCGCCTTCCATCGAACGACTTGTCACACCTCGCACAGCACTGACGTTGGCGGAGTATCTTGCCTTCGAGGAAGGGATGCATGTTCTGGTCATCCTGACCGACATGACGAATTACTGCGAAGCGCTGCGGGAACTCTCCAGTTCGCGCGGCGAGATTCCTTCGCGAAAAGGCTATCCCGGTTACCTTTATAGCGATCTGGCCTCTGTGTATGAACGTGCCGGACGACTCAAGGGGGGAAAGGGGTCCATTACACAGGTGCCGATACTCACCATGCCGAGTGATGATATTTCCCATCCCGTGCCGGATCTGACCGGCTATATCACCGAAGGACAAATCGTCCTGGAGCGGGCGCTCTTCAACAAGGGAATCTATCCGCCCATTGCCGGGCTGCCGTCACTATCCAGACTGATGAAAGATGGTATCGGCGAAGGAAGAACGCGGAAGGACCATGGCCAGGTTGCCGCCCAGCTTTTTGCCTCTTATGCAAAAGTTAAGCGTATTCGGTCACTGGCGGCGATTGTCGGAGAAGAGGAACTTTCCGAACTCGATAAAATTTATCTGAGATTTGGAACCGCGTTTGAAACGACATTCTTACGCCAGGCCTATGAGGAAAACCGTTCCATTGAACAGACTCTCGATATCGGCTGGAGGATGCTTTCGTTACTCCCCAGGGACGAGTTGTATCGCATTGCCCGGGAGGATATCCAGAGATATTACATGCCGCAAGCGGAGGACGCGTAATGTCGAGGATAGAACTGCCTCCCACAAAATCGTCGCTTCGGAAGCTTAAGGAAGACCTGGCTTTTGCCTATGAGGGTTACGATCTTCTCAACCAGAAACGTGAGATCCTGGCTCTTGAGATTGTCCGGAAGATTGGCGAAATCCGCAGGATTGAGACCGATTTTCAGCAAGTTTTAAATGCACTCTATGCGGCCTATCGAAACGCGGCCGTTGATATGGGCTCTGATGTCATTACCATACAGAGTTGCTATGAAACGAGAAGCTATTTCCTCCATATCGATTTTACCAGACTCATGGGATTAAGGTTGCCAAATATCCATATAAATCTCAAAAATCCCAATCCCGTAGTCACCTTGCCGCAAACAACCGCCACCTATGATGAAACAAAGGAGCAATCACGCAAGACGATTCTGATCGTTGCCGAATACGCCACCATGACCAAGTCCATCATTATGCTATCACGGGAATTGAAGAAAGTGCAGCGACGTGTGAATGCCCTGGAGAAGATATTTATCCCCCAGCACGAGGAATCGAAAAAGTACATTACGGACAGAATTGAGGAAATGGAGCGTGAAGAAGTCTTTGTAAAGAAACTTATCCGGCAGCGTCAGTCAGGGTAAAAGTATTTAAATGGATTGAAGTCAAATCCAGAAGGAAAGGAGATTTTCCATGAGGACATATACCCGTAAATATGTAGAATTGGCAGAGCAACATGCAGAAAAGATGGCAAAAAGATGGGCTATGGATGTGCAGAATAATGTCAAAACACCAACCTACAAAAAACTGGATGAGCAGAAAATAATTTTTCAGTGCATTCGATTTTATAAAAATTTCAGTAAGATGTTTGTCAGTGAAAAAATCACCGAAGACGTCCAGAAATATTTTAAGAGTTACGCCGCGGAAAGTTACACCATGGGTATTCCCATGGCCGAGACCATATATGCCTTGATTCTGATGCGGCGGCATATCTGGCTCTATGCCGAGTTTCAGTTGATCTTCAGTTCCGAAATTGATCGGCAGCAAGCCCTGGATACCCTGAACCGCACCATTCTGCTGTTTGATTACGCTACATACGATGTGACCGATGAATATCAGCGGTTGATAAAGATGGATCTGGTAGAATCGATAAAGCTGTTGGACGTTGTGGAGGCGAATGTTGTAGAGATTTCCGGAAACTGGGCAGCTTGTGTGAAGAAAGACAAGCTGACTGTTCATTATCATGATATACCGAAAGAGAAGTTAATGCCTCAAGCTATCAAGTTTTATAATCAACTGAGAAGCCTCCTGGTTGAACCTGACCGTTTTGAAAAGGCGCATGATTTTTTTCAGCAATACGCAGAAACATGTTACAATAACAACATCCCTTTGCATGAATCCGTTTATGCCCTCAATGTGATGCGCCGTCATATGTGGCTTCATGCTGAATTTCAGGATATTTTTATTAATGCGCTGGCGCATCATCAGGCTGTTGACAGTTTAATGCGTATTATGCTCATGATGGATTATGCAATTTTTGATATAACGCAGTTCTATCAGGATCGCTCGCAGCAAAATTAGGGTATGTTCATAAGAACATGCTTTTTATTGGAAACAGCATAGGGATTCTCGGCTTGTCTGTCAGTGAAAACCAGGCCGCAAATTTTGGGTTCGGCACGAGTATTTGTTATCGAGCGTGAATAGTGTTTGAATGACACGAGAAGAGCCAGCCAAAACCCGGACCTAAGAAAAAACAAGGTGAATTCACCGCTACAACAATGGTGTAAATATACATTCCTTTAATCCAACCCCATCGAATTTTTGTATCTTTAGACATGGCCTTTCCTCCTAAAATCATATGTGCCAAAAACACAAAACCCCGCCTCTTCTCAGAAACAGGGTTTCAATAATCTCTTCATGGCACCACCCTTACAAAAAGGGTTTAGATTATTTGTTAATCTTTTGACGATGCTTTGTTTATTGCTTTTTAAGATGCTCCTAAAGCGTAAAAAGTCAAGAGGATATTTCATTGGCTAATGATTTGAAATGGTGAATAGCCGTCAAAATCGACGGATGCTCGATTACAGGAAATTATTGCCCAACTGGCGGATTATATGTCTTCCGGTAGATAACTTGCTTTTTTTAAGGCCCTTTTCTGCTGCAAGGATTCAAGCTGGTAATAGGCGATCGGCACAACGAAAAGGGTAAGCAGGGTCGAAATGAATGTTCCTGAAGGCATGGTAATGCCAAGCCCCTGCATCGTCTCATCGAAGTATAAAACGCTTTCCCCGAGTATAATGGCAAGAGCGGTTATGATAATTGGCCTGACCCGAAGCGAACAAGCTTTTAAAACGGCTTCTTTTACAATCATGCCCTCTGCGATATGGCTGCGGGCAAAATCGACCAGCAGGATGGAGTTGCGTAAGACGATTCCGGCCAGCGCTATTACACCAACGGTTCCCACTCCGTCAATGGCTTTTCCCAGTAATGCATGGGCCGGTATCACGCCGATAAAAAGGAGCGGGATCGGCAGCATCACGATGAGCGGTGTCAGGAATGAACCATACCATGCGACCAGCATAGCGTATATGAGAAACAGCACGGCAACAAAGGCCATCCCCAGATCGCTGTAAACATCACGCTGTATCGTCCAATATCCTGCCCAGTTGAGCGCATAGATTCCCTGGTCAATGACCTTATCCTTCCAGAGTATCTCAATAGGCTTCGAATCAGGCATCTTTTCTTTTTTTAAAAGTCTGGAGATGTCTTTCATCGAATATGTAGCACCATCTCCGGTTGATTCCGCTAACACCATCACGACGGGTTGAAGGTCTTTGCGCATAAAAGGATATGCCCCCTCATTTTTCTTAAGCTTTCCGATATCCGATGCCGGAACGCGCATGCCATCCATAATCGAGGTAAAGAGCAGCGAGTCTATGTCCTCGGGGCTTTTCCGCTGGGATCGCGACAGACGGACGGTTATCGGAACACCATCCCTTTCATCCGGCAGTTGAGCCATTGTGCTTGCATCCCCTGCAATGAGGGTGCGAACCGTATCGGCTGCCTGGGCGCCGATGACACCGCGCATGGCCGCTTTCTGTAAATCTATCTCGTATTCGAGTTCGGGCGCGCCTAGTCTTGCTGTCCAGTCTACACTGATGACATCAGGCATTTTTGAAAAAGCAGTCTTTACCTTTTGGGCGGATTGAAGTCTTTGCTCTTCATCTGGCGCATAGACTTCGGCAACAATGCCCGCAAGAGTCGGGGGACCAGGCGGGAGTTCCGCGATAGCGAAAAAAGTATCTTTACCCGACAGCATTGGCACTATAAGTGAGTGCATTTGCAGGGCAGTCTCATGGCTGGGCCTCTTGCGCTCCTTTTCGGGTTTCAGTTGAACATGAATTTCGGCCTTGTCGGGTTCGGTTCTGAAATCGTAATGACGAGCCACACCCAGAAAGGTCAATGGTGCGGATGTTCCTGCATAGACCTGGCATGCGGTTACTTCCGGTATTTCCCTGAGTATTCTTGCCACATCGACTGCCTTTGCATAGGTACTTTCAAGGTTCGTAGAGGGCACCATGTCTATCATTACCGACAGTTCATCAGAGTTTTTATGCGGCATGGCCTCGACAATCGCTATGCGGGCCGGTATTAATGCAACCATTGCAACGAGGAGCGTTATGGATATCGCATAAACACTAAAGGCGCGCGAAGGCTTGGCAAGTATGAATGCCAGTGCATCAAGATAATATGATTTCAGCTCTTTCTTTTTTTGCGTATCGTCGCCGTTCAGGGATTCATCGATTTTGTTGGGCGTGCTGCGAAGAATCCAGTTGCAAAGATAGGGAGTTACGGTTAATGCGATAAACAAAGAGAAAAGCATGCCGATGGAAGCTCCAACTGGCAGCGGCCGCAAGTATTGACCCGTCATGCCTGAAACGAAGGCGGTCGGCACCAGAGCAATAATGACCAGCAGAGTAGCAAGGATGGTCGGCGGCCCCACTTCCTCCACGGCTTTAACGGCAATAGCTGCAGTTTTTTCATCGCCGCTGTGCCAGTGGCGGTGAATGTTCTCTATTACAACAATCGCATTATCTATCAAAAGCCCTATGGCAAAAACTATTGCAGCCATGGATATCCGATTGAGCGTAAATCCGGTCAACATGTAAACAATCGGGATGCTGAGGAGCGTTATCACTAGTGTTATTCCAGAAATGACGCCTTCACGCCATCCTAATGTGACGATGATCAGAAAAACACTGACCAGAAGCGCAATCAGCATGTGCTTCAACACCATTTGAAGAGTGGTTATGGCGACCTGCCCGTTATCACGGGTAATATCAAGATTCACATCCGCCGGCAGGATTTTCTTGGCAATGCCATTGAGCATCTCTTTGGCCTGACGTGTTACATCGGTGACATTGGAACCGTAAATTTTGTTTATCGAAATCGTTACGGCCGGGTATGCCGACCAGTTTGTATTGTCGCCGATTCTGGAAACATAATTGGTGGGTTCAGCAAAACCGTCGCTTACTTTTGCAATATCTCTCAGGTACACAGGTCCTGCCTGGTTTGCTCCAACGATCAGGCTGGCTGTATCTTCGGCGGATTTTATGAACGCTCCCACCGTGATTTTATGGACGCCGCCCGGACCTGAAATCTTTCCTGCCGGAAGCCTGACATTGGATGCCCTTATGGCTTGCAAAACGCGGTCTGCTCCCAACCCGCGTTCGGCAAGTTTTCTGGCGTCAAGTTCCACATTGATGGTTCTGGGCAATCCTCCCGTGATATCCACCCGCGAAACGTTCGGCAACGCACGCAGCTTGTCCGCCATTTCAACTGCCAATCTTCTCAGGACATCAGGACCTGTTTTATTTGACGAAAGGGTGGCCGTGAGGACGGCAACGTCATCAACACCCCTGGGTTTGATAAGCGGCGCGGATGTTCCTGAGGGCAGCCGGCCCACGTTGGCGTTAATCTGCTGATAGAGTTCCGAAAGCGCCTTATCCTGCGGAATGCCGCTGTGAAATTCGATACTGAACATTACGGCATCATCCGCTGTCGAACTGTAAACATGTTTTACCGAGCGGAGTTCCTTTATCCATTGCCCGACAGGTTTCGCAATGCGTTCATCTATCTCTTTGGCTCCGCGGCCGGGGTAAGCAATGGCAACATCGGCCGAGGCCACCACCAGGGAGGGATCGTCTTCCTTCGGCGTTGCCCAGATCGCCATGAAGCCTATAGAAAGGACAACCACCATAAGAAGGGGAGTCAGCTTGGAAGTAACGAATCGATCGGCCAGCCAGCCTGAAACGCCTGATTTGGAGTTGGAAGTTTTCATTTATGGGCTACCGAAATACTTTGACCGTCACATACACCGGCCTTGTCAGGAGAAAGAATAATGCGCTCACCTTCATTAAGGCCGGTGAGAACATTGATCGTCCCATCCTTGTCCTCGCTTACGGTAAGCCAGCGAAGATGGGCTATCTTGTCTTCTCCGGCAACATACACACCGCTGAGCTGGCCGGATTTGACAAGGGTGTCTCCGGGAATGGTTAATCTTTTTTCTTCTTTCATTCCCAGGGGCACTTTAACGATGGCCAGGACGCCTGTCTGGTAACGGTATCCGGGATTGTCCACGAGTATCTGCAGGCGGAGTCCCGGCGCACGGACATCACCCGACGAAACAATGCCCTCGATAATGCCTTCAACCTTTTCATTGCCCAGATTGGCGGCAATCTTTTCGCCCGCCCGGAGCGAGGCGGCCAGGTCCGTGCCCACAGGGGCGATAATCCTGATACGGGAATTGTCTTGAATGACGAAAAGCGGCTGTCCAGGCGCCACCATGTTGCCGGTTTCAGTCATTTTTCGGACAATCGTTCCTGAAAAGGGTGCTTTGGCAACTGCATAGGACAGATTGACATCCATTTCGCTGACCACAGCACTAGCTGCGCTCACAGTGCTGCTTGCCTGGCTTTTGGCAAGTTGGGCCATCTCCAGTTCAGCCAATGGAATGTCGGAGGTGCTGTAAAGGTCTTGTTTGCGAGCCAGATTAGTGCTGGCAATCTCCAAAGCATGGCGTGCCGTCGCAAGTCCTGCCTGAGCCTGCATCTTGCGCGCCTGCAGGTCCCTTGTATCCAACACCACAAGGGTGCGCCCGTTTTGCACCTGCTCGCCTTCATGGAAATCGGCTTTGAGAACTTTGGCCATAACACGGGCTGCAGGGTTAGCCTGCATGACAGGCTCCGTGATGCCGGACAATTCTACGGTCCGCTGCGCCTTCTCTGCAGTTACCGTATGTGTTTCAACCATGCATGGCTGTTTCCCGGTATTGATCGTGCCTTCGGCTCTATCTTTGCAGCCTGCAAAAAGACATGCCAGAACAAAAAATAGGAGCACGATGAAATAAAGCTGACAGTGATTCTTTATAATAGACTTGAACAAGCAGATTTTAAGTTTCATTGTTTATTCCCCCATCGGATGGAACAGGGTCAAGACCCTGAGCTCGCCTGAGTTTTACAAATGCCCTGCTTAAGGCATATCTTGCATGGGCCTCATTGAAACGCGCTCTGTCCAGGAGCACTTGAGCATCAAGAACTTCGGTACTGCCAATGTATTGGACCTCGAAACGTCTTTTCACGCTTTCCAGGTTCATCTCGGCCTGTACCACTGCGCCTTTGGTAACATCGAGCTGCGTTCGGGCCGTGTCCAGTTCAACTTTTGCCTGAAGAATCTCAAGCCGCATGCCTTCCTTCGCCTTGATCTGAGCCGATTTCGCCTGAAGCACGCGGGCATGGGCGGCATCAAGGCCATAATAAGTACTTCCCCAATCCCAGACATTCCATGAAAGTAGCACTCCACCCATCCATGCTTTCTCCGGCTCCATATAAATGCCGTCACTTCCCTGCCATTTGAAAACAGCATTGATTTCGGGAAGCAGGCGGGAACGCGCGGCACTTTGACCGGCATATGCCTGTTCGATTCTTGAGTTGATTACCGCAAGCTCAGGGCGTTGCTCCGGATCATATGATTCGATATTGTCCGATTGAACCATGATGCCGAGTTCTTCAGGCCATATCTCCTTGTCAGACGGCAAACCGATCTGGTATGCGAGGTTTGCTCTGGCAAGCCTCGCGCCACCCTGTGCCTGGATGAGTTGGCCCTGTGCTTCCGCTCTCCTTACCTCAGCCTCAAGAACATCATTTCGCGCTATGAGCTTGTTATCAAAGAAACGCCTGGCCTTTGCGGTATGTGCATCAATTACCTCGAAACTCGCCTCGGCAATACCCACCATGCGCCGGGCTTCAAGGGCATGAATATACGCATCCGTTACAGCGAAAACCACATCATTCTTCGTGGCCTTTTCCTGAAACTGCGATGCCTTCAGGGCAGACGCCTGCGCCTTGTAACCTGCATACGCTGTCCACAGTCCGGTGACAGGCTGAATAACCGTTGCCGAATACTGAGTCATGTTCCTGTCTCTGATTGCTATTTCCGGTGTAGTCGCCATTCCGGGAATCGGCAAGTCGACAGCCAATCCGAAGGGAGAATCCCAGTTGACGTTATTGGCTTCCAGCCTGACTACCGGCCCGAACCTTCCTCTGGCGACGCGCCTTTCCGCATCCATTTCGGCAGTTACGGACCTGGCCCTTTCGATGTCCTGGTTTTTTTGTGATGCGATTTCCAGACACTTTTTGAGGCTTAGTGTTTCTTCTGATAAAGAAGCATGATGATCGACTTGGGCATAAGAGGAACCTGGCGCAAGCAACAAACTAATGATGATTCCAAGGATTAATAGTCCGGCCGTTCTGTTGAACATAATCGAACTCCCGTTGTTTAGTCGAATAGATTAAATATTATCAATGTTCTAATCACGGGTAAAAATATTACCTTTTGAGCAGACCGTTCAGGAGCAGCTTGCTCACCTTATCAACAATTTTATCATCCTTTAGAATTTGCTCCTGCGTGTTTTCATTTTCTAGAAGTCCTATTAAACCGACCGACAGAAATAATGCCCACAGGTCAATATCTTCTACTTGAAATACGCCTGTTTTTTTACCTTCAAGAAGGATTTTTCTTATCAAGTTTTGATATCCTTCCTGGAATTTATTGATCAAGTCTTTTGCCAGTGAAACCATCTGGGTCATGGTATTCTTGTCCATGTTGATGAAGTAACCACTTTCCCTCATATGGGAAAAAATGATTTTCCAAGTCGAAATCAGCTTTTGTTCGGGTGATTGTTTTGATTTCACTACGA
>JBDKUG010000375.1:0-5623 GCA_039679815.1 Smithella sp. | reverse complement strand
AACAGCAGTCTGTTGATCATGTTTGCCAATCAAATCCGGATCGATCCCGTGCAGAATTGGCAGAATTGGTAAGATGAAAAGAGAATATGGAATAAATACTAAAAAACGCAATTTCGATCAGGAGGCCACGAACTGGGATCAGGTTCCTGGACGTGTCAAAGTGGTTCAGGACATAGCCCGGAGCATGATCCGGGAGATCACCTTAACCCCTGACATGGACGTTTTGGATTTCGGTTGCGGCACGGGACTTCTAACTTTTGCCTTGCGGCCTTTTGTAAATTCCATAACGGGCGTGGACAGCTCTCAGGGAATGCTTGATGTTTTCAGAAAGAAAGCTAAAGAACAAAACCTGGAAAATGTAAGAGCCGAATATGTTGACCTGGAAAAGGGCGATATTCTGAGGGGTCCATTTCATCTTATTGTCAGCAGCATGACGTTGCATCACATAAAAAACATAACCCCTTTGTTAAAACAATTTTATTCGCTTTTGCTTCCATCCGGGCAACTGGCTGTTGCCGATCTGGAACCGGATGACGGCCAGTTTCACAGCAACAACGAAGGTGTGTTTCACTTTGGGTTTGACACGAAAGCATTGTATCAAATTTTTGCAGACACGGGCTTTTGTGACGTTCGACATTTGACGGCCGCACAGGTTGAAAAACCGGTTGAAGGCGGACAAATCCGTTTGTTTGAAATATTTTTAATCATCGGCCGTAAATAACAGGTTGACACCCGAATCCGACTGACGGCAGTATTTATGGTATTGACAGACCCTTCTTTTTGAACAAAGTTTTGTCACGGATTCCGACTCAGTATTGAAGGGAGAAAAGAACATGACCAGAAGATTAGACCCCATGGACAAATATTACATTGACAATCCCGGACGCGTGAAGGCGATCCAGAAAGAAATGAGCAGGCGGGGTATTGACGTGTATCTCGGATCGCGCATCCGCACGATGAGCTTTGTCATGGACACCTTCTGTCCGTGGAGAAGCTATCTGATCATCCCGTCCGAAGGACAGCCCACCTATTTTACGCTTGGGAATTGAAGAGATATCATAACCCCGGATGGTATTGCATGAAAAGGCAAAAGAAAAATTCTGGGCCGCCGGATTCCCCTGCTGGCAAGCTTCAAGGTTACCTGCCGGTGCAACCTGGCCTGCCGGGCCTGCCCTTTTCATCTGCGTACGGGCGATGAAAACGGTCACATGTCCTGGAATGCGGCCATCGGAGCGCTGGAATCTCTACACCGTCTCGGTACGCGCATGATTGTTTTTGAAGGCGGAGAACCCCTGCTGTGGCGGGACGGCCCGTATCGCCTTCATGATCTTGTGTCCTACGCACGCAAACGTTTTCTGCGGGTCGCGGTGACGACCAACGGAACACTCCCGCTGGATGTTGCTGCACATACCATCTGGGTCAGTCTCGATGGCATGAAGGAAGTGCACAATGCATTGAGGAGTGATTCCTTCGACCGCGTTTGTTCCAGTCTCAAGGCCACAAGGCATCCCAGGGTTTTTATTCATTGCACATTGAACAGCCGCAACTGGCATGATGTGGAACCTCTGGCAAAATGGGTACGGGACATACCGGGCGTAAAGGGGATGACCGTCCAGTTTTTCTATCCTTACGATCAGGGGGAAGATGACCTTGCCCTGTCACAGAATGATCGCCGCGTAGCCATAGCAAAATTGCTGGCACTCAAAAAGCGGGGCTATCCCATCATGAACTCTGCGGGTAGACTACGGGCAATGACGGAGAATCGCTGGCGCTGCCATGATGATGTGCTGATCAACGTCGATCCGGACGGCACCATTACGAAAGGCTGCTACGTCAAAAACCGCGGCCGGATCAACTGCGATGCCTGCGGATTTACGCCGGTTGCCGAAGCTTCCGGAGCCCTGGATCTTATCCCGGAATCGCTCTACGCAGGATGGCGGTTGTTTCTTAGCAGGAGTATCTGACTATAAAAACAATCTTAAAATAATTTTCGGACAATAAAATTGCTGACGCGAAAGGAGACAAAGATGAGAACCAGGGAACAATACATCGAAGGTCTTAAGAAGATGAAAAGAAATCTTTACTACAACGGCAGCAAGATTGACCGGGATGACGAAGAGCAACTCCCCTCCTTAAATGTCATGGGCTTTACTTTCGACGCCCCGCATATTCCCGAACTCAGGGATTTGTGCACTGTTAAATCGCATCTTACAGGCGAAACCATCAATCGCTTCTGCCACATCCATCAGAACCCGCAGGATTTGCATAATAAACAGGATATGACGCGTACGTTGTGCCGGACCGGCAGAATGTGCATTCAGCGATGCATGGGGACAGATGCGATTAATGCCGTCAACGCGGCAAGTTTCGAGGCGGATAAACAGAACAACGGCAGCACGCAGTATCACAAGAATTTTATCAGGTGGCTGGAAAATTTTCAGAAGAATGATCTGGCCGGTTGCTGCGCCCAAACCGATGTGAAGGGAGAGCGTCTTAAAAGACCTGCCGAACAGACCGATCCCGATATGTACCTGCGGGTAGTTGAAAAAAAGAGCGACGGCATTGTGGTTAGAGGCTGTAAACTGCATATTTCCGAAGCATCCATCGCTGATGAGATTATGGTTGTTCCCACAAGAATTCTCGGGCCGGATGAACAGCAATACGCGGTAGCATTTGCCGTACCGGCGGATTACGATGGAGTGAAACAGGTTGTTCATATTCATAAAATACGCAAGAGAACTCATTATAAAACAGGAAATCCCGACATAGGATATACCGATTCTTACGTTATTTTCGATGATGTGTTCATTCCCTGGGAGAGAGTCTTCCTGTGCGGCGAGTACATGCATGGCGGAGCATTAGCCATGTTGTTCGCCCTGTTCCATCGTCACAGTTACTCGGGCTGCAAACCGGCCATCGGCGATATGCTGCTGGGGCTAGCCTCCCTTGCGGCCAGACACAATGGGATATCCAAAGCCCCTCATGTAAGGGAAATATTGTCCAAGATCATTATGGTTACCGAACTGGGTTATGCCGCCGGATTCACAGCTTCGGCAAAAAGCAAGCCCGAAATTTATGTTCCGGGCATGGGCCAGATGCCTTATGGTCCGGGCAGTTACATTCCGCATTCCATTTATGCCAACGTGGGCAGATGTCTGTCAGGCGAGGCCGTTTTCAACGAACAGGAAATGCTTTGTAACATTGCCGGCGGCTTGCCTTCAACGTTCCCCTATGAAGCAGATCTGGCCAATCCGGAATTGAAACCGCTTCTGGAAAAATATCTCAAGCGCAATCCTAAAATTCCGATAGCTGATCAGTTGAAATTCTGGCTGCTTTTCGCGGAAGTAACCTGTTCTTCAAATACCGGTTTTATGTGCTATGGTTCTTATCACGGCGGCGGATCTCCCATCATGGAGCAAATCGCCATAACCATGCAGTATGATATAAAACTGAGAGAGCACCTGGTAAACTCCGCGGCAGGCATAGAAAAACTGGATATGGGATGGATCACAAAATTTTAAATCTTTTACATTCTGAATTCTATGGGCTGATTGATTCCGATTTTACCGGCTGGTTTTCTGGTGGGCCAAAGTGTGCCTGAACATTACCGAATGAAAAAACAATCAATGTTTACTGCTTAATGACTCCCGTACTTTGTCGGCCAGGCTTTTTGCCGAAAACGGCTTTTGGATAAAATTTACACCCTCGTCCAGCACATCCTGATGTGCGATAATATCGGCTGTGTATCCGGACATGAAAAGGTGCTTGATGCCTGGATGGAAATGTATCATGTTTTGAGCCAGGTCCCGGCCGTTCATCCCTGGCATGATTACATCTGTCAACAGTAGATCGATTTGAGAGTTATGCTCCCCGGCCAATCGGATCGCTTCACCCGGTGTGACCGCGGTCAGCACGGTGTACCCAAGATTTTCAAGCATTATTGAGGTCATTTCCAGAATGGTCGGCTCGTCCTCAACCAGCAGAATGACCTCATTCCCCCGCAGGAGCGGTTCCACTGCATCTTCCTTCTGAACCTGCACAATCTCGCCCACGTACCGGGGCAGAAAGATCTTGAATGTCGTGCCGAGGCCCGGTTCGCTATAGACATTGATGAAACCTTTGTTCTGTTTTACGATACCATAAACTGTAGACAGTCCCAATCCGGTTCCCTGGCCGACTTCCTTGGTGGTAAAGAAAGGCTCAAAGATGCTGTCCATGGTTTTCTTATTCATGCCGCAGCCGGTATCACTCACGGAAAGAAGGACATAATCACCGGGAACAAAACCCGGGTTATAAGCACAGTATGCTTCATCGAAGAAAGAAACCCCCGTTTCGATAGTGACCTTGCCCCCTCCTTTGATAGCATCCCGGGCATTGACGCACAGATTGGCCATGATCTGATCGATCTGGGTGGGATCTATTTTCACCGGCCATAAAATTTTGTTTGGCAACCAGACAAGGTTGATGTCTTCACCAATGAGACGCCTCAACATCTTGAGCATGCTTTCCACTGTATCATTGAGGTTGAGAATTTTCGGGGTAACGGTCTGCTTGCGGGCAAAAGCCAGCAGTTGGCGCGTCAGATCCGCGGACCGCATCCCCGCGCTCATAATCTGTTGAAGCGGTTTATAAACAGGATCGGTGTTTTTAATCCTGTTCAGGGCTATTTCGGCATTCCCGATGATTACACTGAGCATGTTGTTGAAGTCATGGGCAACGCCTCCGGCCAATTGTCCTACAGACTCCATCTTCTGTGACTGCATGAGCTGCGTCTCAAGCTTCTTCTTCCCGCTTAAATCGACAATCGAAATAATACTTTCTTTCTTATCAGGGATGATGGCTGCACTCATCATCAGATCCAGAACATCACCATTGCGGTTTACGGCGCGAAATTCATAGGATGAGGGTGGCGCTGATTTGCTGCGCTGCCTGCGCAGCTTGTGATAGGTTTTCATTTTCCCCAGGTCGTCGGGATGAATGAAAGCTTCCCAGTTCATCTTCCCTTCCAGTTCCTGTTTTGAATATCCGCAGAGTCTGGCAAAGTTGTTATTTGCCATGAGAATGGTCGAGTTTTCAGCAATCATGATATTGGCGGTGGACGTACTTTCGAATATGGTTCTGTAAAGCTCTTCGCTTTCCCTGACTTTCTGGTAAGAGACGGCATTACTGATGCTGATGCCGATCTGAGGAGCAATGCCCATCAGCAGATTGATCTCTGTCTGGCCCAGGGGCTTTTTCGTCTGGACGTTATCCACCGAGAGGATCCCCATGGATTCCCCTTTGTGCACAATAGGAACACAAATGAAGGACTGAGTACCCATATCGCGAATGAAATCACGGGTCCTTGTCGACATGTCCTTCTCGATTAATGATACGTCATTGACCAAAACAGGTTTCTGTTTTCTGAAGGCCTCAACGGCCGCACCTTTTGAATGCGGGTTATCCAGGTGAAATGCAACGTTTTTCAGGTAGTTTTCATCTTTCGGGTTGTATCCATGGCTTACTGAATAGACAAGCAGGTTTTTTTCTTCATTGGCCAGCATAATCATTCCACGATCAAAATCCAGCCGTTCAATCATCGATTTCATCACATGCTTGAGGAGATCGTTAATATCGATCCCCA
>JBDKUG010000265.1:0-4856 GCA_039679815.1 Smithella sp. | reverse complement strand
AAGGGCAGCAAGGAACGGGTTGTGCCCATCGGCAAGACAGCCTACGACACTGTCCGTCGCTATGTGGACGAAGCCCGCCCGAAACTGGTAAAATCAAAAACGACGGACGTTTTATTCCTGAACCGTTTCGGAGGCGTCTTTACCCGTCAGGGGCTCTGGAAAATTATTATTCATTACGCGCAGAAAGCGGGCTTGCAAAAAAACGTGCATCCGCATACATTCCGTCATTCCTTCGCATCTCATTTGCTGGAGGGAGGGGCTGATTTGAGGGCGGTTCAGGTCATGCTTGGACATTCTGATATTTCGACGACACAGGTTTACACGCATGTCACGAGAGACCACCTGAAGCAAATCCACCGGAAATTTCATCCCAGGGGTTGAGTTATGCCGAATTATGACGGAAATAAAAAAAAGGGTACGGACAAACTCATTGTCGCGGGCGTAGTGACCGTCACGGTTGCAATCGTGCTGCTGGTGTCTTTCATGTATGCCCGTCCGCAGGTTTTTCAATCAGGTATATTCTTTGCCCACAGGGCAATCAATGCTTTCTCCCATTATGTGTTCAGGGCCAAACCTGATTTTTACTTCCTGCAGATAGAAAAAAACGGCAGGGATATTCAAGTGGGTGCGGATGAAACCCTGGAAATCAGTTATCGTGATGAATTTGTCATCAAATCCGTCGGTAGTGATGATTTGACCGGCAAATATACGTCGGTCATGATAGAAGGCATGGGCAATGAAGGCAATCAGATGGGTCTGCTGTTTCGCGGGATCGATCTGGTGAACAAAATCATGAAAAGTGACGCCAGGGCAAAGGATCTGCGGGCCGTCAACCTTTACCGGATCAATGTTTATTATCAAAAGGAAATGATTGCTGCCGTGCCGCTGCGGATTGTCATTAAACCTCAGGACTGGCTGAGGTTCGCCAGGGAGAACAATGATGTCGGCGCACAGATTGAATTCCTGAAGAAGGCAGTTTCCCAGAACAGTGAAGATGCGGGTGTCCGCAGGATTCTGGCGGGTATTTATCTGAAGCAGAACAGGATTGATGAGGCCGTATCTCTTTATGAGGATGTTCTGCGCATAAATCCTAATGATACGGCGGCAATGAAAGAACTGGCGCGCTGCTATCTGAAAGTGGGTCAGTATGATCCCGCCATCAGGGTATTGTCGGTCCTTGTCGCAAAACAGCCACGGGATGCCGAGGCCTGTGCCATGCTGGGACTTTCCTTCAGCCACAAAAAGTTATGGGATAAGGCGGCGCAGTTCTATCTTCAGGCTTTACAAATTGAGCCGGGTAATCAGGACCTGAGAATGGTGCTGGCCGGGATTTATGAGAATTCGGGAGATGAAGACGCCGCCGCAGGACAATACAGGTATATTGCGGAGCATTCGCAGGATGCCGCTGCGGCCTGGAGGGCGATGGGGAATGTTTATCTGAAGAAAAGGAACTACAACCGGGCGATTGAAAGTTACGGGCAGGCTGTCAAAATAAAGCCTCAGGATGGAGCAGTCCACGCCAATATGGCCGCTGCGTATGCCGGCCTCGGCAAGTTGAAAGAAGAAATGCAGCATCTACAAAAAGCCGCGGTTCTGATGCCTGATGAACCCGTTGTCCGCTTTAATCTGGCGGCAGCCTATGAAAAAAGAAAGATGTCGGACGAAGCCGTAAGGGAGTATTTGCATGTTTTGAAAATAAATCCGGAGGATGCGGATGCCCTGGAGCGCGTGGCAGACCTGATGTTCAAAAGCAAAAAATATGATCAGGCCGTTCATTATTATGAAAAGCTGGGCAAAAAATATCCGCACAAGGCATCGATCTTCGCCAAAATGGGTTTTGCTTTCGGTGAAATGAATCAACATGCCCGATCGGCTGAAAATTACGAAAAGGCAATCCAGCTGGGCGCAAAGGATCAGACGATGTATAATAATCTGGCCTATGCCTACAGGAAGATGGGGAAAGAAAAAGAAGCATCGCGCCATTATGACAAAGCCTCTCCCGGGAGTAAAAAAGCGGCACAGGCGCCTGGCGGCGACCGGCTGAAGGGGAGTAAGGATCGGCAGGTGATACCTCCTTCCAGTCAGTCTTCTTTATATGTCAGCAGGGGACAGGCCTATGCCGGGGAGAAGAATTGGGATAAAGCGATAGTCAATTATTTAATAGCCCTGAGATATGAAAAAAAGGATGACGAAATATACGCCGGACTGGGAAACGCTTATGAAAAGAAGGGGCTTTACCAGAAAGCTCTGCAGGCGTATAGAAATGCCTATGAGATCAATCCCGGGACACGAGTGGCCGCCAGAATTCCGAAGTTGCGCATTCAACTCTTGAGGGAAAAGAATAAAAACGCAGGAGAAAATGATGAAGCAGGTGAAGCTCCATAATTTTTCAATCGGCGGACCGGCAGGATTTGTTTTAATTGCCGGTCCCTGTGTCATTGAAAATGAAGCAGCGGCGATGGAAATTGCCGTTTATCTGAAGCAATTGACTTCAAAACTGGACATTCCATTCATCTTTAAAGCGTCCTATGACAAAGCCAACCGGACATCGGTTAATGCTTATCGGGGGCCGGGCGTGCAGGATGGCCTGGCCATGTTAAAAAAAATCAAGGAAAAAGCAGGTGTTCCCGTTCTTTCCGATGTGCACCGTTTTGAGGAAATTGAAGCGGCAGCCGGCGTTCTGGATGTGATGCAGATACCGGCCTTTTTGTGCCGTCAGACGGACTTTGTGGTTGAAGTTGCGAAAAAAGCGCATATTATCAATATTAAAAAGGGGCAGTTTCTTGCTCCCTGGGATGTTTCCAATATCCTTGACAAGGTCAAATCCGCTGGGAATGAGAATATTTTAATTACGGAGAGGGGCGCGTCTTTCGGATATAATAACCTTGTTTTTGATGTAAGGGCTTTGCCGATCATGAGAGCGATGGGCTACCCGGTCATTTTTGACGCTACGCACTCTGTGCAACTGCCGGGAGGCGCCGGTACCTCTTCAGGCGGTCAGCGGGACATGGTGCCATACCTGGCGAGGGCGGCGGTGGCGGCGGGTGTGGATGGAATTTTTATGGAAGTCCATCCGGACCCCGAGAACGCGCTTTGTGACGGGGCCAATTCGCTTTATCTCCATTCGCTGGAAAAGCTGTTGACAACGTTGAAGCAGATCGATGAGACGATAAAGGCTAAAGGTTAAAGGCTAAAGGTTAAAGGCTAAAGGCTAAAGGCTAAAGGTTAAAGGTTAAAGGTGAAAGGTTGAGTGCCAGGACAGCCTGTTCATGGAGGTTATGTTGGATAAGAAAATTCAGGAAAAACTTAAAAAGATAAAGATGCTGATTCTGGACGTGGACGGAGTGATGACCGACGGCAGAATTATTATGGATGGAGAAGGTCTTGAAACAAAAAACTTTAATGTCCGTGACGGTCACGGGCTGGTCATGATTCAGCGCTATGGGATCCAGGTTGCCATTCTTACAGGCCGGACATCGGCTGTGGTGGATCACCGGGCCCGTGATTTAAAAATCACTGAGGTGTACCAGGGGGCATTAAACAAGAAGGAAATCTTCAGCCGGATTCTTCAGAAGAATAACCTGACACCGGACGTGATTGCTTATGTGGGGGATGACATCGTCGATATCCCCGTGTTGAAATTGGCCGGCTTTTCCGCAGCCGTTGCCGACGCGATGGATTTAGTGAAAAAAACGGTTGATTATGTTACGGTCAACAGGGGAGGGCAGGGAGCGGTGAGGGAAATATGCGAGATGCTGCTCATGGCTCAGGAGCGCTGGCCTGAAGTCGCCAACCGGTATGATTTTACGGACCTCGTTGAATCGTAAACGTTGAACACCGGATCACTCCTCCCGGGATATGTGAATGACACTTGCCTGGACTTATTTGCTCATCGCCGGCATTCTGGAAATCGGCTGGCCGCTGGGCTTTAAACTGTCTCAGACCACACCGCACAGGACAGTTTTTATCCTGATGGCGGTGATATGCATGGCCCTGAGCGGTTTGTTTCTGTGGCTGGCACAAAGAACTATTCCGATCGGAACGGCCTACGCGGTCTGGACGGGCATCGGCGCAGCGGGAACGTTTCTGATCGGGATCCTCGCGTTTAACGATTCAACGTCAATGATGCGGATTTTATCTTTTCTGCTGATTGTAGTGGGTTTGATCGGTCTGAGAATTTCCGGCCAGTCTTGAAACAGCCTGTTGTATTCCCGGTAACGGGCAATCTTATCCTGAATACTGCGGTTTCCCCGAATCGCTTTGCAAAAGACGATGGTGAGTGATATAAAGAAATCATTATCGTTTGAAGAATATTTATAACTGTAGCTGAAAGATTATGAAACCGGGCAAAAAAAAAGTAAAGATCATTGTACTCGCACTTGTCAGCATAGTTATTGTTGCAGTGGTTATCCTTGCCTTTGTTCAGGGGGTCGGCAGGAAAAAAGAAAATGTTATAAAAATAATGCCTGATGAAGCGGATATCCGGATTCAGGATTTTGTTTTTACGGAAGTGGGCCAGAACAAGATCCGGTGGGACGTAAAGGCCAAAAGCGGACAGTATCAAAAAAAGAAGAATCTTGCCTTGTTTGATGAGGTTCGGATACAGGCGACCACGGAGGAAGGCAAAGTATATGTCATGACGGGTAAAAAGGGGAAAATGCTGACGGATAAAAAGGATCTTGAAATAAACGGTGACGTGGTTATTACCTCCGATTCGGGAGACCGGTTTACGACAGATTATCTCCGCTACGTCAATGAGCAGAGGAAAATTTACACCGACGCACCGGTCGTTATGGAAAACAGTAAAATGAGAATACAGGCCGTTGGACTGAACATCTTCATCGATAAGGGAGAAC
>JBDKUG010000310.1:0-3323 GCA_039679815.1 Smithella sp. | reverse complement strand
TTTGTCAAATGCCGAAAATGGGGAAATATCCTCCCAAAATTTTCTCTGACATCTAAGAGTAGTTGCATCAGAGTCCAAAGCAAGCGCTTTTGTGCACTCAGTCATATATAGCTCCGTTCACGTTGGAAATAACAGCAAATGTCCTGCCAAGTGTTGATGGAGAATCAGAATATTTATTTCATCCTTTAATATCAGCTTGTTAGATCAACGAGAGAGCGGTGGAAAAAGACGAAAAAATTTGTTTGGCCTCAATATTTGGTGGAGCCTCAATAGGTTGAGGGATACTTGTAAGTGAATTCCAAGGAATTCCAAGGGAAATTAGCAACCCCTTTTTCATCAGGAGATTCAGATGACCAGTCCCTGAAACTTGACAGTATACCAAAACCTGAACGATCAGACGTGCCGTCGAGTGATTGTTTTTCAGGGACTACGATACAAAATACGTTCGGAGTTCCTTGCAAAGCTGTTCCGGCGCAATCGGGCAGATGATTTCATCGTGCAGTTTTTCAAAGTAATTTATATCGCTGGTGCCCAGAGGATTCAGTTCAAAGCGCGGCATGATTTTGCCCTGTACCCAGAAATTCTTTTCCGGCGTCATCGTCGCGTAAAGTGACAGATTGAAGCTCATGTAATTATTGACGTACAGATAGAGGAAGACCCGGGACAGACCCAACAACATCTCGTCAAAGTTGGCTTCGGTCAGGTCGAAAAAAGATGTCTTTTCCTTGAAATAAAAATCGACTTCCCCGGCCATGCCTTTGGGAGAAAACGCGGCGAGCCAGGAAATCGTGCCGGTGGACACAATAAAACGTTCTTTAGCCTCCTGTTCCATCACCAGGATGTTCCTCCACAGGTTGCCGCCGCCTGATGCGGCCATGTAGTTTTGGGCGCTGGCTAACAGCCTCCGCATGAAATTGGTCGGCTTTTTGCCCACGATGGTCTGCAGATGAGGATGAATCATACCGCCTCCCGCGGGTGGCATGTAGTTCCAGTTAATCGAACAGTATTGATAGCCTTTCTGCAGTTCGGCGATGCGAAAAAAATAATCGCGGCAGACGGCAAATCCATCGCGCATCGTTTCTGCCGTCAGCTGATCGAGTGGTATGAAATGGCGGGATGATAAGATGGCCACGGCGTTGGCGGCGTCGTAAGGAAACGCGTTGGGAAACAAAAAAGCGCTTCCTTTTTTGAATTGTCCGCCTTCTATGATATCCGATGTGAATTTTGGTGTCAGTTTTTCAAAAAGTTCCGGGCAGAATGGACAGATCGATTCAGGTGATTTTTCCACATAAGCGTCGGTGTCCGGTTTTTGGGCGGGGTGCACCCGGTAGGGCAGGATCCGGCTTGCTACGCCTGTGGTTTCATCATATCGCTCTTCAATGGGCATGTTTTTTGGTTCGAAGCCGTCAAAGGGGTTAAGGTAGCATCCGGTGGTGAGCTCTTTG
Source organism: Smithella sp. (assembly GCA_039679815.1). Classification (GTDB taxonomy): domain Bacteria; phylum Desulfobacterota; class Syntrophia; order Syntrophales; family Smithellaceae; genus UBA8904. Next base: position 1,878 of record JBDKUG010000310.1, on the reverse strand, counting down.
TGAAAACCGATGTCTTTCATGTTTTTTCTTCCTCCGTTTTTACAGCAGATGAGTCCGGTTTGTTCATGCCGCTTTTTTTCAGGCATTGATTCAAAAAATGATCAATGCTCTGCTGGGATAAGTTTCCTTTCAATTCTGCCTTTAAAACATCCAGGGAAATTTCAATGCGGGCGGCACTGCGATGACCGCCCCCTTGACCAATCAGACCGCAGGCGCTTTGTGCGATTGCGCCGCAATCTTGACGATAGCCGTCGCCCCGGAAAATAATAATCAATTTGTCGTTGACGATTCCCGCAACGACGACATAATATGTGCCGATCATACGTAGATAGAAATCCGCCACCTGTACGCAAACATCCGAACTTTCTACATACCCCAGAAATCCAACGCGGCGACCGCGATAGTGCTTCATGTGATGAAAGGCATGATCAAAATATTTCAAATAGCTAAGTGGTGTCTGATTGAGTTCAATGCGTTTGATCAACCGCATATTGGCACGTCGGGCATGGTACATGTAGGCTCGAATGTCTTCAGCTATTGTTTCGCGGTCGAAATTGTCCGTATCCGTTTTGATGCCATACAGAAGCGCCGTGTGTAGACTACGGGGGATGCGCACGCGCGCGGTCAGGAGATATTCTGTAAAAATGCTGGAAAGCGCTCCGTACTGAGGACGGATGTCTGTCAGTTCCGCTGACCAGTCGCCCTGGCGGGGATGATGATCAAAGACGATGGCTGGTTTAGTTGACTGGAATTGATCACCGAAAAAGGAAGGTTGTGCATCCACCAGCGCGATAAGCCGATAGTCGCTTAAGTCCACCTGGTTCAATAATCGAATGGTCAGGCGCATCGCCTGGGCCAGCTCTTTATTTTGCTGGCGTCGAAAAGGCTCCGTTGCTGCAAAAACGCATTTGGCCAGGCCTTTTTTTCGCCGAATAATTTCACGAAGCGCCATGGCCGAGGCAATCGCATCCGGGTCCGGACTGCCATGCATTAGCACAAGTAGCGAATCGTCAGGTCTTGCCAGCTCCAGCAATTTTTTTAAATGCTGTTGGGTCTCATTTTTGAAAGTGAGTTGATTCAAGTTTCATGCTTCCTTATGCTTTGGACGGCTTTTGAAAATTATTCCATGAAAATTTTACCGGGATGCTCGCGCACCACATCGCCTACGACTACCGCGTCCGCAATGCCCTTCGCCCGCATGGTTTCCACAAGCGGCTGCGCTTTTTCAGCAGGCAGGCTGAAAAACAGGCCACCGGCCGTCTGCGGATCGAAACAAACATCAAAAATCCAGTCCGGGCAGGATGGCGCTTTTTCCACCTGATCGATGCGGAAGTTACGGTTGCGGTAGAGTCCACCGGGAATGTAACCCGTTTCCAACAGATCCCGCACCCCTTCAAGGATCGGTATCTTCGACGAGAAAATCCGCAGGCCCGTGTCGCTGTCTTCAATGGTCTCGCAGGCATGCCCGAAAAAACCGAACCCGGTGATATCCGTGCAGGAATGAATATCGCCTGCGGCGATCATCAGCTCGGATGCTTTTTTGTTGAGCTCCGTCATACAGGCGATGGATTTCCGCAGCAATGCATCATCAACCACGTTGGCTTTGAGAGCCGTGCTGATAATGCCGGTGCCCAGCGGCTTGGTCAGAATCAGTTTGTCACCCGCTCTGGCGCCGCGGTTGAACAGCACATGATTCGGGTGAATCGTGCCGGTCACAGACAGGCCGTACTTGATTTCGTTGTCTTCCACACTGTGCCCGCCCATTAACAGCACACCCGCCTCACGCATTTTATCCAGTCCCCCGCGCAGAACTTCCTTGAGGACGGCTTTATCCAACGTCTTGATCGGGAAGCACACAATATTCATGGCGGTCAGAGG
>JBDKUG010000372.1:0-2826 GCA_039679815.1 Smithella sp. | reverse complement strand
CGTTGACGCAGCGGGTGCTGGATATGGACTTCTGCCGGCAGTACGAGCACTCCATCTCCTCCGGCTGATCAAGATATTCGAGATCGGCGCCGCAGATCAGGCAGCCGGAAGGGGATGGGGGCATGATGTGGGAGTGTTGTGGGGAGCGAGGATAAAAATATCGGGTGATGGTGTGCTAAATCATTCAGGAGGAACATGAATTATCAGCATAAAGGCTGAAAAGAATTCTTAATCTGTATTATCGATACAAGAGCTGTCATATGAAAAAGCGAATTTTTGCTACGTTTTGGTTGCGTTTCAAATTAACATTTTTCGGAACGATAAATCAGATTCGGGGAAAGGGGGTAATTCCAAAAAAATATTTTATACCGTATTTACCTGAAAATCCTGTTATTCTGGAAGCTGGTGCACATAAAGGAAAAGATACGGTGGAGATGGCAAAAATATGGCCGGCTGGTTCAATTCATGCATTTGAACCGGTTCCTCATCTATTTAAAAAATTACAGAATAATACAAAAAACCTGAAGAATGTATCTTGTTATCCACTTGCTTTGGGAGATACGAGAGGCAGTGAAAAGATGTTCATATCAAGTGGCGCATCAGACGGCTCAAGCTCACTACTTCCCCCTAAAGAGCATCTCAACATATTTCCGACTGTTTTTTTTGACGAAGAATTTACTGTTAGTACAATCACACTTGATGAATGGGCAAAGGAGAATTGTATAGCAAATATCGATTTTATGTGGCTTGATTTACAAGGAATGGAATTAATGGTTTTAAAATCCGGTGTTAACATTCTAAAATCCGTCAAAGCAATTTATACTGAAGTATCAATCATTGAGGCGTATGAAGGTCAAACTCTTTATTCCGACCTGAAAGAATGGCTTTTTTCAAACGGATTCCATATCGAGCGGGAAGAAGTTGAGAAAGGTGGGGGCAATGTATTTTTCATCCGGAAAGGATGAGGTATATGTACTAATCGTATGGATAACGATGGCACGATTAAAATTGCAGAAATTCCCTCCCAGATATGGAATTTTTCACATTATTTTCAACTTCCAGTTGACCGATCTGAGCTGACAGTTGCAGAATATCTCCGACAAAGAAATGTCATCTGGACTTTTAGGGATGATCCAAATGTCGATTTCCGGATATATAAAGAAGAAAATATCCGGAATGGACTAATTTCACTCCGCAGGCTCAAGAATGAGTATCAGAAGCGGTTCGAAAAAATTCCCTATATGAACCTTAATGGAGAGGCACAGGAGAATTCCCGGTTGGCATATCTCCTTGCTGATCCGGAGCGGACTTATTCTGTCGCACCGGGAAAGAGATTTAAAAGGCTATATTTCCCGAGTTTGTGGTCTGATCCTCTGCTCGATACCTGGGAGGAGCGGCTCGATCGGATATGCTGGATTGGGAGACCTCTGCCTGATCGAATAAGGCTGGCAAAAAAAATAATGCAAATGGGTGTCGGGCTTGATATTTACAGCAAGGAACCATGGCCTCTTTCAGGATGGAAAGGTTTTGCAGAGGATGAAATTGCAACAGCGATGAGGTATAAATACCGATTGGTATATGAGAACAGCCTGAGGAATTTGTATCACTCTGAGAAACTCTTTAATGCAATACGGAGCGGATGTGTCACTTATTACCTTGCAGATCCTCACTTGAAATTACCTCATCTGGAAGGAGCCTATGCCCCCTATCACAGCCAGAACATTGAAGAAATCGAAGATATTACCTCAGGCATTCTCATGAATCTAAAAAATGTTATGTACTCTGAAAAATGGGAGATCTATTCTTTTAAGGAATTCTTCCGGCAGATTGTAGATTCTGCGAGGAAGAATTTACAATAAAATTTCTGGATTTTTTGATTCAGAAATTTCAGGATGAAAAATAACACCGCAGAGCTGCCCTATTCAATGAAACAGGAAATATAGAGAGCAGTAAAAGAAGATTTTTTCTTGTTTTAAATACTCCGGTTTGAATATTTTTTAAGATATTGCGTGCTTCTAAGTTATTTCCGATATAAAGATGAGACGCAGCCCGATAGATCTCTTTTCTTGCAACATATTCCTCCAAGTCGGTTGAAAAAAAATCAGATACCCTGTTATTTTTTAACTCGTTCCGGGCAAATGTCACAAAAGGTTCCGGAGTTAGCGATGGTTTTCCACATACGCGATTTTTCGCATCCCAATGGTACACGGCTCCAATTTCCCAGCTGAATGCAATGGGATATTTGAGTGCAATTTTTCCGAATAAATCAGTATCTTCTCCCCACCAGGCACCTTCAGGAAACCCGCCGAATTCATTGAAAACAATTCTTGGAATACCTATTGAAGAAGAATTCATTGGGGAGTCTCCTAATACCGCAGATTTGAAATAATTGGGAATCAATCCCTCCCAAGGATATGCTGGTATTGCAATATACCTGGTTGGCCTGATTTTTTCGCCAGCTTCAAGGATGCTGTATGCAGTCGTGAATGCCCCTGCATCAGGGTAGTTATTCCGCAACCGTAAGAGTGTTTGAAGATGGTTAGGTAACCACTCGTCATCAGCGTCAAGAAATGCAAGAAAATCTGCTGCGGCCTTCTTTACGCCATTATTTCGGGCAGCGGATACTCCCTGGTTTTTTTGCGAGAAGAGTTGGATCCGGTTATCGTGAAAGGATTTCACTACATCACTGCTTCCATCAAGAGAACCATCGTCAACCACAATTATTTCAAAATCCCTGATAGTCTGTTCAAGAACCGATTGAATTGTCCTGCCAATATAATTTTTTTTATTATAGAGCGGAATAATTACCGAGACAAGGACCATTAA
>JBDKUG010000160.1:0-3189 GCA_039679815.1 Smithella sp. | reverse complement strand
ACCGCCTCAATCACCAGGGGTTTATTCAGACAATCTCTCCGGATCTCCAGATGCTCCCAGTCTCCTTCAGCGACACATTTTCCCAGTTCGGAGATCTTGACCGGCAAGGGATTCGTCTCGATGAGCTGCGGGGTTTTTCTCTTTCTTCCTCTCTTTTTTTCCTGGGGCTCGGGTTCAACAAAAACCGGAGACTCCAGAAAAACCTGTGTATCTGCGTAAATGCCGACGATGTAGCGCTCTTGCCTGTCGTCGAGTCCCTGGCGAAAATCCGTGATATCTCCATACCAACCGTCGGCCACCACCGCCCGGTGAGGCGCCCCATCCGATCGGGCCTGATCAATCAGGTCCAGCGCCATTTGCCACTTCGCCCGGTAATGGACATCCGCCGGCATGTAGGTCTTCTTGCGCATGTCGACACACTCCGGATCATCCGGATTGTCCCAGGACTGAGGAACAAAAAGCTCCATCGCGTATGGCCAGGCGAACTCTTGACCCACGTAAGTCAAACTGACGCCAATCTGGCAGTTGTCCACTTTCCCCAGAGATCCGCAATATTGCCGGGCCACACAGACACTATGACGACCTTTCTTCGGAAATCCCGTATCATCAATAAGAAATACTCCCTGGGGATCGGCGGTCTCCGCAAGCATCCGTCTCCTGTATTCGCCAAATGCGCCGTCACGGTCCCACTTTACCTCCGTCAACAACCTCTGCATCCCCCTTTCCGAGGCGTGGACCTTTTCCGACATCGGCTCGACAGACTTCCTGTCCCCATCCATCATCAGCCCGACGACATAACATTGCGCCAGATCTCTGGCTTCCGCTCTCTTAATGTACGGAGAATACAGCGCCATGTAGTCGTCTATCCCGATAAATACCGTTTCTTTTTCCATGATGGCTGCATATCACACCCACCACAACATTGCAAGATAATATGTCGGAGTAGAATTAGGATGTCATTGCAATGAAAAACTAGCATGATGTCCCAAGATTATCGGTCTTTTTGATTCCAAACCTCTGATATATCCAGCTATCTGGAAATCAGGCGTAACTTTAAAGAATCTCCGGCGGCTATTAGCTGGGGTGTCTGCTCACTGTTCTGAAGTCGCGCCTCTCTCTCCACATTCGGAAGGATGTATTGATACAGGCTTTCAATCGTGATCACTCCTTCTTTTTCGGCATCTGCTCCTCCACTAAGGGAATACATAAATGCTAATGTACCATTAAAGGCGCGATTGTAATATCATACAATGGCAGTTTATCTGAACGTTCCAGTCGCTCCTCGATTGCCAGCATGTCTTTGCCGCCAATCTTGACACCCTTCTTATAAGTGGTCTCCAGCAAGTGTACAACGGTTCGAACTTTCTTCCAGACAAAATTAGCAGCTCGATTCAACACCACGCTCACCGTGGTGAGAAGGTATCCATTCCATGATTTCTCAAGCCCTGCCCAATAACGCTCAATTCCATTATACTTGCTGTGGTAGGGAGGGTAGTAGATCATACGAACAGTAAGCCCGGTTATATCAGAAAACTCAACCATCCTTTTCAGAAATTGACTTCGACGCCCACTGCATTCCGGACCGTTGTCCATGTTGATGACTATGCACTTCAAATCAGGAAGTTCATGATTTCTTTCGTTCCACCAGAGCTGAAGCCCATCAACCATAAAATCGCTGGTTTTATAGCTACTGGTAAAAAAGAGAAATGATCTGCCACTCACTATCTCAAGAATACCGCCAGGCACAAGCTTTTCTTTCGGCCGCATATCGTGATCCAATGCCTTGACCGGTTCAAGACCACGGGAGCGACCATATCGGGAATATTCTCCCACATCAACGCTTGCCTTTGTATCCATACTAATCCTCAGGGTTTCCGGATCTGCATCCGCCTGCGCATTCGCCCACCAGACGTTTTCAAAAATGGCGTCCGTTTCTATCTTTTTTTTTGAACCTTTGCCTTTGCTACGGTACGCAGTCGATAATTATGGCGATCCAAAATGTTGGAAATTGTTTGTGTTGTCGGTAATGACTCTTGTGGCCATCCCTTCGCCAACAGGGCATCATATACCGCCTTTGCAGTCATATTCGAATATAAAAGCGTTGTCCGCAAATGCGATTCAGCTTGGCTATGCGGGTTCATAATCTCTATGATATCGGCCAACAATCTCGGCTCCTTTTCCTCTACTTTGGGCTTGCGTCTGGACGAAATATCATTGACGCAAAGAACTTTGGTCCGAAATTCATTCATGCCCAGCTCTACTGTAGACCGATTCCAACCAAACACATCCTCGGCAACCCGAGGTTTTCCATCAAGAAGCGATGTTGTTACATCTCCCATTGCAGCGCGCCTCATCGGCCAGGGAATCAAATCAACCAAACGAACAACCAAGTCCACCATCTGTGAGGATACGCCATTCCGAACCTGTATTGATGTCTTCATCTTCAATGCCTCCTGTTTTGAAGTTTGATGACATCATAAACGGTATTTTAATAATTTGCAAGTCCCTTAACTATGTTAAACGGTGCAAAATTTTTGCAGGACGTGTGGACCTGCAAATAAAAACGGATGCTGTTTCATTTCCATAAATTTTTATCAATCTTTTCAAAATCGGCCGTAGCTTGCAAAAACTCTTTAAAGTCTTTATCGCTCCACGTCCCGGCAAGATGATCTAAATCATTATAAACTACGGTGCGTTTTTTATTTTTGATGCCCAAATTTTCCTGAACAAGTTTTATTAATGCCGCATTGATGCTTGAGCCTTCTTTTTTTGCTTTTTCCTTAAGTGCTTTAACGGTTAAGTCATCAAGCCCTCTAATTGTCATTGTGTTCATACTTGCCTCCTTTGTCATAGAACTTTATGCAAAATAAGCCCGGGGATATTGGCGAAATGTTCATCATAGCTGAAGAGCGCCAATGCGTGCCGCATGGCCGAAGCTGCTATCCACAGATCGTTTGCCGGAAGGGGTTTGCCCTTTTTCTTTACTTCCCAGTAAATCCTTGCGTAAAACTCAGCCGTATCTTCATCTAGCGTCAGCAGATTTACTCGCGGGGAATCCAGAAATTGTTCGAGCTCTTTTCTGTTTGTCGATTCTTTTGTCCCACCCCTAAAACCGCTTAATAATTCTCCCAAAACGACAATATTAATGCCGATGTATTCGGTTTGCTTAAAAGTATTTACGGCATCAGC
>JBDKUG010000118.1:0-4761 GCA_039679815.1 Smithella sp. | reverse complement strand
CAAACTGGATGAAAGCCGGCATCATTTTGTCGGCAGCCGCAGCCCGTATCACCATAAAGACCTCTGCCGTGTTTCCCTGGAACAATACCGGGAAGTCTGTATCAAAAGTGGCGAAGTATTACCGGTTTATGAGGCCCGCGAAGAAATCTGTGGCGCAAAGCGCAGGATCATTGTCTCCTTCAACGAATCTACTTTCCGGCGTCAATTACACCGCATGGAGCAGAACCTGGAAAAAGCCAGGGAAGAGTTGTCTTCCTTTAAGCGCAAAGCCAGGGGGGCCGATGGCCGTTCCACAATGGATTCAATTAAACGGCAGGCTTTGGAGATCACAGACCGTGAATCCCTTCAACCTGGCGAGGTGATCGACATTTATCTTGATCGATTTATTGTCTTTTATTACATAATGTTACGTCTGTCGCTTACGCGTATTGGCGAAAGTCCTGTAGTATAGCCAAAGCACCGTTTGGAATTCGTGCGTTGACCGGATCAGACCGGAACGGGGCGTTTTGTTATTCTTTCATTCTAACTTATTTTCTTTCCAGGGGAAAGGTCAGACTTGCGCCATACCAGCCAATCACGGACACAACAGGAATGAGAACCAACAACAGCATAGGATAGACGATCCCCACCGTATCGGGGAGAAAAATCCTCAGGAGAAAGGCGGCCAGAGAAATTATCACGAGCAAGGCTGAAAAGAAGATTTTAATGAGAACCGGCCGCATGGGCCTGAGTTGATAATTAAGCCACCAGGCAAGAAAACCGGTCAGGATAGCCGGAACGGAAAATAGGATACCAGCCCCCAGGCAGTAAAAGGCGGTCGTCTCGAAAGCGTTCACATCGGTGATCAGGTAAAGTAAATAGAAGATTGCGGGTGATATCGTAAACGCAATCGGAAAATGAACCAGCATGGGGTGGGGATGTCGCCGCAGAAAGGGGAATCGTTCCAGCAACGCTTCCAGAGGCTTTGGCAAGTTCTCCTCGGCCTCTGTGCTTATCTTCAATACTCCCACTTGGGGATATAGGTCAAGCTTCTCCGGACCGTGAGGTGCAGCTTCAATGTCTGTCGTCAGGTCATGCCCCGCCGTGTGACGCTTCATGTGCAGACCGTTATTCCATAGCTTACTTGTGCCGACATCGAATACTTTGCCTTTGTGGGCGATATAACAAGGGCGCCCCTCTTTTCCGTTGAATTGAGCCAGCGATTCCAGATCGAATTCCTTCATAATGTCCTCTTACAGCCGATCTCTATGGTTTTGATGATTACCCTACCATATCTCAATTCCGTTGTCCCGACCATATTTGGGATATCACAAGGACTGCGTTTCCATCCTGCTGACAATCTTTTCGTATTTTTCGTGAATCATTTTTCTATCAAATTCATAAAACTCCGCAAGCATCTTATCCAGTTCTTCTTTGCTGAAGTATTCCTGGCAGGGAAAAAAGAAGTGTTTGTCTTCTTTTTCAATGTGTACAGGATAAAAACGGGCCAGTTCCTTCATGAGAGTAATAACTTCCTCGACGGTATTTTCACCCTTAAGATACCTTTCTTTGGCATCCACCAGCATGCCTGTTGTTTTCCGGGCATACCTGTGATCCTCCATCAACTCGTCTATGATTCGCGCATGTTCCGGAGATAACTTTTTTTTCATGAGATCGCGAAACAGGATATCTTCTTCCTTGCCGTGGTGCAGCCGGTCCGCGTAAATCCGGATAAAATCCACCGCGGTATCTATAAACAAAGGGTTCACCTTTTTCTGTTCGTTAATTTTGCTGATTTCACTTTGAAAACTGCGCAGCATCCTTTCGATCAATCTGTGTTCCCACATCAGCGGTCCAATCGGCTTCATATCAACATCTCCTCTTTACGGTGCATTTGATTTATTAATAGGGTTAATGATGTTTTGAGTTTTCAAGATGTTCGTCATGTACTCCTTTGCCGGTTGCATTCAGATGAATCCGTTCAACATAATGCGTATAATCAACATACGCCTTGACAAACTCCCGGCCCTTCTCGACGCTTTCATCCTTGTGTTTGTAAGTAGCCGCCGCATGCGCGTAACGCGTCCTTATGCCGGCAGCAACATCGTCCGTGATCCTTTTAACCAGCAAATCGGGGGAGCCGCTTGCCAGGGCCTTATCTGCTTCGACAATCGATGGCTCTACCTGACCCGCCGGCTTCAGGCCGGTGAATGATGCGCCTTCGCCGGCACGGTGGATTTTGACGAGAGTTGCAAAGAAATGATTTTCTGCTGTGTTGGCGCTTTTTTTGCCCCGGGCACTGAGTGCCTTTGTAAAAGATGTACGAACTACTTTTTCATCCTTATGCCTTATCCATTTGAGAACGGGTGTGACATCTTTGTTATCCAGTGCCTTGCGGGCATCCTGAATGACGGGTCCGTCCAAAGTGTCGCAGTGTGCGGCGGCAAAGCTGTAAATTCCGAGTGTCAGTGTTGCCAGGATCGCAACTGTCAATAATACTTGAAATAAAACTATTTTCTTTTTCATGGATATGTTCCTCTTTTACGTTAAGTTTTTTAATTTCATAATGCCCCGGAGCCGTTTACAACAGCCTTCGGTGTCAAAAAAAGAATCTTGATGTCTGACCATAAATCCCACTCAAGACATATCTCCCATTAAAACATTGATTAATTGCGGAAGTTCATCCAGCCTTGTTTTGCGTAAAATATGACCGATGGTGTGATGCTTATGAGACCAGCCCCGAATATCGACTTCTCGCAGAGATGGGAGCAATGCTGTCTTAATGCATGCGATGATTTCTCCTTGCCGGGATGCGGTCATGAGTTTGGAAATATTCAGAAGCAGCAGAATAAATGGTTTTGGGGATCGTTCTGTACGCATTCTTTCGACCCGTAACATATAGCGGAAATGGGTTTCATCATGGAACACATAATCATTATCATGCGTACTATCCGCCAGTTTCATTATACTTCCGGAAGATACGAGTGATTTTATCTCTAAAACTCTTTCGGGAAGATTCATAATATTTCCCTCTCCAGTAAGAGTAACGTCATAAATAATTCATAACAAATCACAGATCGTTCCGGATTGTTTTAGCCAGACGCATTTATGCAACCAGATTGTAAGCGGCCGGATTAAGCGGTGATCCGGCGGTAAAGACACGAGCCGCGAGTTCCCGATCCAGCATTAAGATGCCTTCCTTTGAGTTTTCAACCATGGCCAAATCACGACAGACCTTGTCCGTATTTTTTTCTTCTTCAATTTGTTCATTCAGAAACCAGGAAAGTAGAGGTTCTGCGGTAAAGTCATTCTCTGCACGGCATATTTTGGCGAGATCAATAATTTTGCCAGTGATAAACTTTTCATGCTCATAGGCATCCTGCCATGGTTCCAGTGGTTTTTCCCATGTTGTTTTGATCTGTTTGATATCTGCCAGAGTGACCTGACCGCCTCTATCGAGGATGTGATCATAAAATTTCATGGCATGAATCATTTCCTCATGCGCCTGACAACGCATCCAGTTGGCCATCCCATCAAGATTCTGCGCATGAAAATAAGCAGCCATTGATAAATAAACGTAGAAGGATTCCAGTTCATGCCTGATCTGTTCATTCATTGCATATCTAACTTTTTCTGTGATCATTTTGCTGACCTTCCTTTCAAGGTATTTCTTTTTTATAAATCATTCTGCGTTTTCCATTTTCCGGCTATCCAGATATTCTGATGGTGCCTGCAAAAGTCCAATAGCATTTGGCTTATGCTCTATGGCCAAAATATCTTCATTTAAATATCGGTCTAGCATGCCACGGATACGATTTGTCAAATGTTGCCATTCTTTCTCCGAATTTTGCTGACTCATAGATAACCTCCTTTGATAAATTGTTTTATGATCATCACTGCAATCATTCTTGCGCGCTGTTTTTTCTATGACAAATTATTGTAAAAGGAGAATGAAAACAATGCGGATTAATTGTAAGGGGAATAGTAGGTAAAGCCTACCACTGTTCTAAATGAGCAGATTGAAGAAAATAAAACACGGATACTTCTCCTTCGTATCTGCGATAGTGGAAACATCAAAAAAAGGCAGAGCCAAATGACCCTGCCTTATAATTTAAATATGGTGGAGGTGAAAAGGTTTGAACTTATGACCTCTTGAATATTACTATCCAAGCGCTCTCCCAGCTGAGCTACACCCCCACGCAATTTACATTTAATCGTTTGCCTGGAATATGTCAATCACTCACTCTTTTATACTGATATCTATTCTGATTAAACGTTCTCCTTCACAAACTAAAATCTCATCTGATCATCTGCTGATTATGCATAACATCTGTTTAAAATAGTTTTTTCTCCCCTTCCCTGAGACGAAGCATACTGCTTGCTCTCTCTTTTCTTTTCCAGTTTCCAGAAGTACCGGATCTTGCAGACTTCACCGATAGGCAATCCCGTCATCTCCTCCAGATCCGTAATGCGAATGTTAGGGTTTTTATCAAGTTCATTTACAATGATTTGCTCCTGATGACTCATCGTTTCACCCTGCCTTTCCATGAAAAAGAAGCTGTTTTATTCGATTATCTTTCTCCCTGTTCCCTTACATCCAGCCCGCCTTCATTCAGATATTAAAATCCTTATGCATTACAGAAAACGTACAGATACTCTTTGTAACCATAGAAAGTGAACAATACCCCCTATGGAGATACGGGGTATTGATGTTCTTTCGGCGGCAATAAGGAAGAGTGAGTGTTGGCTTCCCTGAAAGCTGCCATAAATAATGATGATTTT
>JBDKUG010000355.1:0-3289 GCA_039679815.1 Smithella sp. | reverse complement strand
GCGGAGGTTTTGCTTAAAGGAATTAATTTCAGGAATTTGTGGCGTCACCAAACTGCACCTCATGAGACAAATTGCTTAGGATTTATAAACTTTTGGCGTTATTTTTACAACATGAAATCATTTTTTATAAAGATTCCCCCTGGTGTTTGTCATTTTTTTTAAATCGGTGTATGAATATCTTGTCCTGAAAAAAAGGATATGCATGTCCATGTTGTCCGGCAGCACCGCCTGCGGCATCATGCACCAATTACGAAAGCGGGGGTATGGTTTAAGATGAAAAAGTATCTTGGGATGTTCATCATGATTTTATTCGCGGGCTGCGCGTGGAACCCGGTGCTCTACCCCAACGCCCATTTGGCCAATGTCAGCAATGATCAGGCCGAAAGAGACATTGCCGAATGCCGGCAGCAGGCCGACCTGTACGTCAAATCCGATGCCGCAAAAGAAGCTGCAAAAGACACAGCCATCGGGGGCATCGGCGGCGCCGTGGTCGGCGGGGCAATCGGCGCGGTGGATGGAAGTTTCGGCAGAGGCGTGGGGGTGGGAGCGGCCGGCGGCGCCGCAGCAGGGCTGTTTTCCGGAATCATCAAAGCCTCTCAGCCCGACCCGCTCTACATCAATTTCGTCAATCGCTGCCTGAATGAAAAAGGTTATGATATCATCGGCTGGCAGTGACGATTTGACCTGTTGGGGTGCCGGAATGACACAAGACAAAACCATAAAAATATCTTTGCTGGACCGGAGTCTTTATTATAAAAGCCTGATGATCCTCATCCGCATGGATCACCATATCCATGATGAAGAAAAGAAAATGATGATGAAAATCGGGAAAATGCTCGGGTTTGAGCCAGAATTCTGCCGCAATACCATGGCGGATATTCTGGACAACAACTTCATCACGGATTCGCCGCCGGTTTTCTCGGAAACCGGCATCGCCCTCTGTTTTATCCGGGACGGCCTGAAACTGTCGGCGGCCGACGGACAAATCCACAAGGCGGAGATGACCTGGCTTTCATCCGTCGCCGAAAGGAACGGCATCAGCAAATTATTGGCCGAAGAACTCGACAGATTTCACGCCTGGCAGCACGCCGGAATTTCCGACGGCGCTTTTGAATTGAATCATTTTAAATGGTGATATTCAACGCGACGGAAAAAATTAAAGTTTGGATATTAATTGTTCGTCTGGAAAGAGTCCATGATTACGCACGGATGGAAAGACCGGAAGATATTTCTCATATCCACATCATTAATGCCCAAGCGTTCAATCATCCCTCCGAGGCCAATATCGTCGATAAACGCCTCCAGTCCTGTCCCCATTGTCTTTCTTTAGTGGCAGAAGAAGACCGACCATGACCTGGTTGGACACATTTTTTAGTCCAGCCGTAATTAAAAACAAGGACGCCCTTGCTTAGCTTAAGCTTTCTCGATCTGTCCGTTTTTTGTGCTTTTTCTTCGGGTTCCTTCATCGTCTGCAACCTTGATCGCAGCAACAACCGACTCCGGTGTTACGGGCATCAACTCATTATGAATGGTTTCTTTCTCGGCGCACGCAATCGATGCGACCTTGCCGATTTCCGCATCCGATAAACCAGCAAGACCCAACGCAGCCAAGTTTGTGGGCAACCCTACCGACTCACAGAAGGAATACACCTCATCGATCATTTCCGACGGCTTGTCCGTCAGAAACAGAGAAACCAGCGCGCCAAAGGCCACCTTTTCTCCGTGATAAAATTTATGATTTTTGTCCAGGGCATTCAACCCGTCTTGTATGGCATGGGCGGCCGCAAGCCCTGCGCTTTCAAAACCGACGCCGCTGAGCAGTGTATTGGCCTCGACAACATGCTCCAGTGCCGGGATGACGACGTGCTGACGGCAGGCCATCTTCGCGGCAAGGCCATACTCCAGAAGCGTTTCGTAACACAGGTGGGCCAGCGTCTGTGCTGTCATCGAACTGTAAGCCCGTACCATGTTTTTCGCGTGTTTGAGCCGGCAGGACTCCGCCTCAAACCAGGTAGCCAAGGCGTCCCCCATTCCGGCCACCAGAAACCTTTCCGGCGAGGCCGCAATGACTTTTGTATCCACCAGGACTACATCGGGATTACGCCTAAGCATCAGAACGCGCTTGATGCGCCCCGTGTCCGGCCGGTAAATTACCGAAAGCGAACTGCAGGGAGCGTCCGTTGAGGCAATTGTCGGCGCGATAATAACGGGAACATTCATTTCATGGGCTACGGCTTTTGCCGTATCAAGCGCCTTGCCGCCTCCAACCCCTACAACAACATCACAGGCTTCGCGCTCCGCGATGGTCTTCAATCGTGTAATTTCTTCATCCGAACATTCCCGTTCGAATTTTTCAGCAATAACCGGAATGGACTCCTGCATAGCGGACAGGATTTCGGGAATGATTTTATCAAATGACGACGGACTGCCGATGATCAATGCTTTTTTCCCATAGCGCTTGGCCCATTGAGAAAGTCCGTCCAGTGCGCCGTATCCCTGTATATATTTCCCCGGAAATAGTGTTGCAGTAATCATTATTTATACTGCTCCTTTCATTTGAGACATGTTATTTAACCAAGTTTCCCGATGGTCTCCAGCTCGTCTGCCACATAGGCCAGATTCAACTCCTCAAGAATGGCTCTCGTGGGGTAGCTGTTTTGCTTGTTCCACCCATGCAGATCATAATACTCATCGAGCATTTCGTTATACTTTTTCTCGTCGAGCCGCCAGCCCGCCAGGTTTCCTGCAGGGATTGGCTCCAGCAAATCCCTCGGCGTGGGCATGTCGTGACGGCGGTCAAAATTAGTGAACCGCAGATTCAACGCCTTCTCCAGATTCAACTGCCGCATGGCAATGCGCTTTAAATCATCAACCGACGTTTCCCATCCTGTGGCTTCCGAATACAGGCGGGCCATCTGGGGCAAGTCAATCTGCTCCATCCCTTCTGTCCCGATTCGGTTCCTGAACTTCACCAGGGTGGTGGCGTCCAATATTTGCCCGCGCTGAAAACTGTTAAACCCACAGAAGCACTGCCAGTAAGCATTTTCATGGAGCGTTTCAATGGCTTGTTCATCAGAACAATTGTATCGATGTTTCAGAAGATGGATGCCGACCATCATGCGGATGGCTTTTCCCTGACGGCCCAATGGACTATAGTAAATATCCAGTGTTTCTTGCAGTCCATCCCAGTCAATCAGCGAAGCGGCGTGCAGGAGTTCATGTTCCGGATTAAGAAGATCCGTAAATAGGGTCTCGAACATATGAAGTTGCCTTTCTGGAATATGTGTTT
>JBDKUG010000393.1:0-5828 GCA_039679815.1 Smithella sp. | reverse complement strand
GGATCAAAGACAGTCAACACGATACACATCGTGTAAAATTCCCTCTTTTACCATCCTGGATGCCGTGCAGATTTAGGGTCATTCAATTGTCAGAATCCTTCAGCGGTATAAATCAACTTGATTTTTATCGACAGGTTACCTAATATAATTCATTAAACATTAATCAGTGCACGAGGGGCTTATGGTAAAATCACCATTGAAATAAGCCCCTTGGCCTAAAAGCATGGATACATGTGATGTATGAATTGCTGTTTTGGGACATCTGACGCAAACCGTGTGCACGTTTTCATAGGAAGAAACGAATGATATGAAAAACAGGATGGGTTTTGGGGGAAGGTTGCTGTGCGCCTGTTTGTGCCTGATCGTCATAACGGCTGGTATGCCTGCAGATGCGAAAGCGGCAGTGAAACCCAGGATGGTTGATATGTTAATAACCAGCAATATGCAGAATGTGCTTCTATATGCCAGGCTGGTGGATTGCTTCAGAGCAGATATGGATTCAGCGATCCTGGCCGGTGTCCCGGCTGTTTTCACAATTTACGTGGATGTCTATCAGGAAAGACCCTATCGATGGGATACAAAGATTGCCACTAAAGAGATTCGCCGCACGATCAAATACGACAATTTAAAGAAAACATTTTCCATCACGACAAATGGCAACAGCCAACCGGCATTATTCACTGATTTTCAAAGTGCGCAAAAAGCGATGTCGGATATGAACGGGATTCCCGTGGTTCCTCTTTCCAGGTTAACGAAAAACCATAACTACTATGCACAGGTTCATGTTAAAATCGATAAGATCCGTCTGCCTTTCTACATGGAATATGTGTTTGTTTTTGTGTCATATTGGGATTTTGAAACACCGACGTATAAAATAAGATTTTCCTATTAATCATCCGTCGAATACCCGTTGGAAAGTTGATCCGATCAACTGATGAAGATTAAAAAAAGATTTATAAGATCCAATGTCGATGAAAGAGAATTAAGAAAGCGGCGGCGCGAACGCATTATCATGCTGGTTGTCGGTTTTCTGGCAATTGCCTTTACCATTCTGGCCAGTCAGTTTTCCGACCGGGGAGACCTTCCCATTGCGGCGAACATACTGGTCTATGGTCTGACCAGCATCAATATCATCCTGATTCTGCTTTTAATATTCCTCATTGTCCGTAATATTTTTAAATTATTTTCCGAGCGCCGCAAAGGCGTTATCGGATCCAGGTTACGAACCAAACTGGTTGTTGCGTTTGTAGGTCTTTCCCTGGTTCCGACGATTCTGCTGTTTTTGTTTGCCATCAACTTTCTTTCATATTCCATTGAATTCTGGTTCAACATTAAAATTGGCGATGCCTTGAACCGGTCGCTGGAAGTTGCACAGCTTTACTACACTCAAGCCGAGGAAATGGCCAAGTTCAATGCCCGTCAAATCAGCGCGGATATAACCAAAAACCGTCTCTACGAAGATGACAAAGCCGAATATTTAAACAGTATACTCTCGCAGCGTCAGAAGAATTACAAAGTTGGCAAGGTGGAAGCTTTTTTTGATTTTAAAAAAGAAAGCATTGTTTTTGCCGACGCCGAAAACCCATCGTTGCCTTCCGTTGATCTTTCCCCGAAAATGCTTGAGGATATTTACTCCGGCAAAGAAATATCAACCATTGTTTCCACCAGCATGGGGGAGGCGATTGTGGGCATCGTGCCTGTTTTTTCCTATGCCGTTCCCACGGAAGTTATCGGCCGCGTTTCCATCAGCTACAGTGTGCCTCAGGGATTTGTCGATAAACTGCGCAGTATTGCCAACGCCTCCGAACAGTACGGGCAGATCAAGCTCTTGAAAAATCCGATCAAGTTTAATTACATTGTAACCCTGTCTATTGTGACCCTGGTGATAATCTTTCTGGCGACCTGGTTCGGGCTTTCACTCGCCCAGAGCATCACAAATCCTATTCAGGACCTTGTGTCGGCGACCAATAGAATTACTCAGGGGGATCTGACAAGCCGAATTGATATTGATGCCGATGACGAGATCGGGATTCTGGTCAAATCCTTCAATCACATGACGGAAGATTTGCAGAAAAGTAAATCGGGCCTGATCGAGGCGAATATTTCTCTGGAAGAGCGGCGCAAGTACATGGCTGCCGTTTTGCGAAATGTTTCCGCGGGAATTATCTCGGTGGATAAAAACGACATGATTACGACGATCAACCGCGCGGCAGAGGCGATGTTTGAGATTGACGCCTCTCAGTTTCTGTTCCGGAATTATCGGGAGCTTTTGCTTGAAGAACATATTGCCCTGGTGGATTCTTTCCTCCTGGAAATGAAGGAGAATAATGTACGAATACTGCAAAAACAGCTGGAATTAGCGCTGCGGGACAGGACGTTAACCATCCTGCTGACCATCACCACCATTGAAGATGAAGAGGGGAATGATTCCGGTGTCGTTATTGTGTTCGAGGATTTGACGGAATTGCAGAAGGCGGAACGCGCCGCGGCCTGGCGGGAAGTGGCCAGACGCATGGCGCATGAAATTAAAAATCCGCTCACGCCCGTCCAGCTCTCCGCGCAGAGGCTGCAACGTAAATACGGAGACAAGCTGGGCGAGGACGGTTCTGTTTTCAAGGAGTGCACGCAAACGATTATCGATCAGGTGGATGTGCTCAAGAATCTGGTGAATGAATTTTCCCGTTATGCGCGCATGCCCGTGACGACGCCTACTCCCAACGATCTCAATGTGGTTGTAACCGAAGCGGTGACGCTCTTTGTGGATGCGCACAAGGACATTCATTTTGAATTGCGGCTGGCGGAGGGATTGCCGAAATTCAATCTGGATGCCGAACAGATCAACAGGGTTATGATAAACCTGCTGGATAATGCCGTAGCGTCCATCAATAAGAAAACGGGTCATATCGGGGTCATTATCCGGTATGATGAGTCGCGCAGGAAGGTAACCGTTGCGGTTGCCGACGACGGAGCCGGTGTGCCGTCAAGCTACAAGCGCAAGGTGTTCGAACCTTACTTTTCAACCAAGAAAGCGGGAACAGGGCTCGGACTGGCTATCGTCAGCTCGATCATATCGGATCATAAAGGTGAGGTCAGCGTTAGCGACAACTACCCGACGGGAACGATCGTATCTTTTCAGTTGCCGGTTGGGGATGTTTAATATAGATGTAAAAATGATATTGAGAGATTCTTATGAATGAAACGATTCTTGTTGTAGATGATGAAGTGACTATCTGTCAGTCCTTGAAGGTCATCCTGGAGGACGAAGGCTATCAGGTGCTGGTTGCAGGCAGCGGTGAAGAGGCCATTAACATTGTGGCCGAAGAAATGCCGCAGCTTGTCCTGCTGGATATCTGGCTGCCCGGCATCGATGGTCTGGAGACTCTGAAAGCCATCCATGCCGCCCATCCGAATGTCCTGGTGATTATGATGTCCGGCCACGGCAACATTGAAACAGCGGTAAAAGCGACCAAACTCGGCGCTTTTGATTTTGTTGAAAAACCTTTGTCGCTGGACAAGGTGATCATTCTGGTGAACAATGCGCTCAATGTCGTCCGCCTGGAAGAAGAAAATATACGCCTGAAGCAGAAAGTGTCGCATCAGTATGAGTTGACAGGAGTCAGCCAGGTGATTAACGACCTCAAGGAAATGATCGGCATCGTCGCGCCGACCAATGCCTGGATTCTGATTATGGGTGAAAATGGAACGGGGAAGGAACTGGTGGCCCGCTCTATTCACCATTTAAGCCGCCGGTCACACAAACCTATTGTGGAAGTCAACTGTGCGGCGATACCCGAGGAACTGATCGAAAGTGAATTGTTCGGACATGAAAAGGGCGCCTTCACCGGCGCAACCGAAAAAAAACGCGGAAAATTTGACCTGGCCCATGAAGGAACGATTTTCCTGGATGAAGTTGCGGACATGAGCCTCAAGGCGCAGGCAAAAATTTTACGTATTCTCCAGGAAAAGAAATTCGAAAGGGTCGGTGGCAACAGAGTTATCGATATGGATGTGCGTGTTCTTGCCGCAACCAACAAAGACCTGGAAAAAGAAATGGAGGCGGGCCGCTTCCGGCAGGATTTGTATTACCGTCTGCATGTTATTCCGCTGCATGTTCCGCCGCTGCGCGACCGAAGGGATGATATCCCCCTCCTGACGGAGCGTTTTCTTCAAGACTTCGCCGCAAAGGAAGGTGAGCGGCCGAAGACATTAACGGAAGGCGCCCTGGAAAAACTGATGGCTCACAACTGGCCCGGTAATGTCCGCGAACTCAAAAACATTATTGAAAGACTGATTATTCTGACGCCGACCAATGAAATAAAGGCGGATGATATTCCTGAACTCAGTATAGGCAGTGAGCCCGGCTTGCTGCAGCCCGAAACTCTTACTGCCGCGGATTCTTTAAGAGATGCCAGGCTGGATTTTGAAAGGCAGTTCATTATCAAAAAACTTGAAGAGTACGATGGTAACATTTCAAAGACAGCAGAAGCTATCGGCTTGGAACGAAGCAATCTGCATAAAAAAATCAAAAGCCTTAAAGTGACAACGAAGGAATAGGAAACAGGTTGCTAACCATAGGCTGTTAGATTTTTTATAAACCAAGGAATAACATTCCCGTCCCGCAAAGAAATATTGTTCCACCGGCCAGAGCATGATTATATTTCTCCATGGCTTTCACAGGGATGAATTTGATGCCGTATGAAGTGATCAACACAAGAGAAAGCATGGTGAGAATGGTAACTGCACTGAAAACAATTGTAACCAGCAACAGGTCACTGTAATTGTTTTTTGCCGCAGGATACATGACAAGAGGAATCAAAGGTTCGCATGGGCCGAAGATGAAAATTGTAAAAAGAATCCATGGCGTCAGATTTCGTTTATCTTGGTCTTCATGAACATGAAGATGTTCATCATGATGAGTATGCTCGTGTATATGCTTATTGCCTGTGCTGTGAAAATGGATATGCTGATGAGGCTTATTGCGAATCGCGTGTCTTATCCCCCAGATGAGATACATCAGGCCAAAAGCAGTAAATATCCATGAAATGATGTTGCCTCTTACTCCCTCAATAAATTCCAGTCTGCCGACAGCAATTCCCAGGGCAATCCCTGCAAAGCCAAGCATAACGGAACTGCCCACATGACCCATGCCGCATAAGGCGGTAAACCAGGCGGTTTTGGCAAGCGACCATTTTTTTGCCTTCGAGATAACGATGAAGGGCAGATAATGATCAGGTCCGGTAAGCGTATGAATAAACGCTATAGAAATAGCTGCAATCAGTAAAATAGATAATTCCTCTGTCATCATAATCCCCTTGATTCATGCAACTTGGTATTACACATTCTTCATATCCCGAATTTCTTTTTCATCCTGCCCCGCACCAGTTTCCATAACCAGGATCCCAGGTGCAATTTCCGGTCTAGAAAAGCGTTGGTCATGGCGGCAGCGGCTTTGCTCAGCTCTTTGCCATCGACGTTTTACGTCACCTGAGAGACGAATCTGCCTAACACCTCAGGGTCGTCCAGGGTAAGGCCGTTCACGAAACGAGAGAAGGCATTGATGGCGTTGGCATTGATCCTGGGTCCCTTTGCAAGGATTGTCTGGACAACAAGAGCCTTAAGCTCCGGCGAGGCCTGCATCATGGAAGAGGCAAGATTGGCCCAGGCTTTTCCGCATTCCCTGGCTGCGTCGCGGTCGATGTCGTCTGCAAGGCTTGCCATGAATGATTTCACGAGTTCGGGCGGCAGCCTGTTCAGTTGACTTGCCAGCTCGGTGAGTGCTCCGGTCATATTGTTGATGACAACGGGAATGCTGCCGGTAATGCCGAAGA
>JBDKUG010000159.1:0-13065 GCA_039679815.1 Smithella sp. | reverse complement strand
ATAAAGGCTGCACAGTCAAAAAATGATACGGATTGGACAAAAAGTCAAATAGCATTTGACTTTTTTTGCTTCGCCATGCCATATAGACGAAAATCCAACAGGAGGAAGTCAGTCATGAGCAGCCAATTTCTGGGAGTGGCCACGGATGATAATTTCGATGGAGAAGTTCTGAAAAGCGACAGGCCGGTACTCATTGATTTCTGGGCGCCCTGGTGCGGACCGTGCAAGGCTATTGGCCCCATCGTGGAAGAGATTGCCGCTCAGTATCAGGACAAAATCAAGGTCATGAAACTGAATGTTGACGACGCTCAGAAAGCGGCGACTACCTATGGAGTTCGCAGCATTCCCACCCTGATGATGTTTAAGGGCGGGAAAGTGTTGGACACTATGATCGGTCTTGTGCCGAAAGAGAAGCTTGAAGAGTTTGTTAAGAAAAGCCTGTGATATTTATCTTACGGACGCAACAGGGATAACGTTACCTTTAATACTTATTATCGGGAATACCAGTGAAACTAAAAAATGTAAGCATTGTTTTAGCCCTTCTTCTGATTTGCAGCGGTTGCTCGTTTAATTTAGACATGATCAATAAGGACAACATCATGTCTTTTTTCAAGAGGAGCCAACCGGTCAGAAATACCCCGGAAGCCCTTTATTCAAGAGGCACGTCCGAGTATCAGAACGGCAACTATAAAAAGGCGCAGTCATTCTATACCCGCCTCAAAGAAGAATATCCATTGCATGAACTCTCCGTTCTGGCCACACTGGGCATCGCGGATTCTTATTTCAGCAGAAAAGAATACTCGGAGGCTCAAACGGCCTACCGTGATTTTGCAACATTCTATCCGACCAATGAAAACGTTCCCTATGCCCTTTATCAAGTAGGGATGTGCCACTTCCTGGAAATCGAAGTGGTTGACCGGGACCAGACGGAACTGATCAATGCCAAAGGAGAATTCGAGAAACTGGTTGCCCGTTTTCCGCAAAGCAAGTTTTCCATCCTGGCTGAGAAAAAGATCAGGGAATGCAAAACAAAGATGGCCGAGCATGAATTTTATATAGGCAATTTCTATTTTAAACAGAAAAAATATGCGGCTGCACTGCAGCGGTTTGAAGTCATCGCCCGCGATTATCCCGGCGTCGGCCTGGATTTAAAAGTTGAATCATACATTGAGGAAACCAAAAAGCGGCTTGAGGCGGAAGAGAAATCAAAGCAGATCAAAGAAGAAAAGGCCAGGGCAAAAGCAGAAGCCAAAGAAAAAGCCATGCCGGATGCAGAAGCAAAAGCCAAGGACACGGCTGAGGCCAAAGAGACAGAAAAACACAAAATAGAAGAAACCGTAACGAAGGCTGACGCCGAAAATAAGGATGGAGCCAAGGAAGCCGCCACCCCATAAACATCACACCTTTTTGTCATTTTGCTGCCGGCTGATGTTTGCGGGCAGTGAGGGATTCCCGGAAACACAATAACCTGTTCTACAATTCGGCCATTTTGATCGTGTGGATAATGTTCTGGCGGAAAATTTCCGGATTGTCTGTCGTGTCAACTTTAAAGCAGCTGTTGCCGGGAATCTCTTTTATTTCTTCATACTGATTTTTCTGCTCCTGCAGGATTTCCCATCGGCCGTCGGACGGATTGTCTTTGTCCAGTTTTCTTTTTTCCAGGCGTATTTGTACAACATCATCCGGGCAGATGCATTCAATGATATAAAAAGGCACTCGAAGCCTTTCGGAAAGATTGACGGCCAGCGCTCGATCAGAACTGTTTTTAAAAGACGCATCGATAATGACCGGTCTGCCCCGATGAATTTTTTCGGCAGCCAGTTCTACGGCTTTTTCGTAGGTCTTTTGTGAAACATCACGGGCGTAGATCCCCTGACCGAAAGTTTCATGATGCTTTTCGACCGGTTTGATATTGAGCATCTCCTTGCGCAGAATGTCCGTGCGAATCACATCCGCACCGAGGCGCGCCGCGAGTTTCTGTGCCTGATAACTTTTGCCGGAACCGATTAGTCCCGCAGTGAGAATCAGGACCGGTTTTTCCAGACGGGCAGCATACGTGTATGCCAGGTCAAAATATTTTGATGCGGTCTTCTTTATTTCCGCGCGCTCGATTTCGGGTATTTCTTTCTGGTCAAGACGAAAACTGATGACTTTTCCGCGGACGTAGGCGTAGTAGCATCGATAAAAATTTAATAGGGCCTGTAAATCCGTATCATCAGAATATTTCAGATATGCGTGTACGAAATCTTCAGCCTGAAGGGTATATCCGTTATAATCCAGGTCCATGGTCAGAAAGGCAACTTCCGCCGCCACATCACCAAATCGAAAGCGCTCATTGAACTCTATGCAGTCAAAAATAATAATATCATCCGCCACACAGATGTGTTCCAGATGCAAATCGCCGTGGCAGTCCCGAATCTTATGCTGCGCAATTCTTTTTTCCAGAAGATCTTTGTTGGAGGCCAGAAATTTTTTCACATATTCCCTGATGAAGTGGAACTGATAAGCAGGGATGGTGACATCCACATACTTTTCGGTTTGTTCAAAGTTTTCGTCGGTGTTGTGGCGGATGGTTTTGATGGATCCCA
The DNA here is from genome assembly GCA_039679815.1 of Smithella sp. Classification (GTDB taxonomy): domain Bacteria; phylum Desulfobacterota; class Syntrophia; order Syntrophales; family Smithellaceae; genus UBA8904. The sequence continues at coordinate 10,477 of JBDKUG010000159.1, read as the reverse complement.
TCTGGTCGATTTTACCGCCGGTCTCGGCTGCTCTGTGAAAGCGGGCTACTTTTTCGGCGACGGCATCCATAATATTTTTATCGGCCTGATTTTGTGCCAGAAGGATTTTGAGCATTTTGTCCAGGGGCAGCCTTTTCATCAGGACGGCATATTCGATGATTTGCCCGGTTCCGCCCAAAGACAGGTTTCCGCTGTTATCCCGCATGACCGGAACAACATCCAGATAAATGCTTGGGGCAAGACGCCTGTTCAGCCGAAGTTCTTCCTCACAATAGAATTTTCTTTGTTCCAGTGTCGTGAAATCGAGAAAACCGAAATTGACGGGTTTTTTTACTTTGTAAACGTAATCACCGGCAATGAAGACGTAAGAAATGTGCGTTTGGAACAACTCGACCGTTTGAGGTCTATGCGGGTAAAAATCAGCCCGGGTCATGCTTTCAACGATGCTGGAATGACTCATGCGTTGCTCCGTGAGCGACGAACAGCAATCAAGCAGCTGCCCGTCGATATTTGACAGAACCTTTGAGGAATCATCCGGAGATCATCAAGGCCAAATATTGATTTGGTCTTTCCGTTCCCTTCCAGAATTGCTTCCAAGGATACAAAAATCTTTTGTCCGGGTTCCAGGGACTGTCCGATGACAATAATGCGGCCGGCAGAGATCCGTTGCTGCAACAATCGAAAATTCATTTGAAATATGACTGGTTATTTGGCTTCCTTGAAGAAATCTTCGACTTTTTTAAAATTTTCATCCACGGCGCTTTTCAGATCTTCACACCCTTTTTTGTATGCCTCCATCCAGTCGGCAATCGCCTTCTTGCCTTCATCCGGAAATATCGGCGATTTTTCCCAAAATTTATTAACCATTCTTTCGGTTTGTTCCTGCAAGGCCTGCATGGCGCGGAAATTATTGTCAAAGGTAGTTTTGTTGAAAGCAACCATCTGCTTGGCGATTTGTTTCGGGTCCATTGCCACCTCCATAATGAAAATGTTATATTTTCTTATTTTTTCCCTGATTTTTTTGTTTGCTGCTTTTCTGCTTCAGTGAAGTAATCGGCAGCTTTTTTATAACTTGCATCAGCCGCTGCTTTGAAGTCGTTGCGGCTTTTCTTATAGCTTGTGATCCATTCATTAATTGTCTTTTTCCCTTCTTCCGGGAACCAGGCTGCTTTGTCCAGAATGTTTATCATGAGTTTTTCGGCCTGATCCTGCAGAGCCGACATTGCGCTGAAGCTGTTGTCAAAAACATTTTTGTTGAATTCTATCATTTGTCTGGCCATCTGTTTTTGTTCCATGACGGTATCCCTCCCTGCATGTTGTTGATTTATTGTTGAATGGTTTGAGACCTTTGTCTCGCGTATAGTTTAATGATTTAATTTCATTTGTAAAGGTTTTTCTATCAGGTTTTACTATCAGGCCGGTCCCCTGTCGGTCTTTTTTAACCACTGGCTCAGTTTCGTTTTTTCATTCTCAGTCCATTTTGCGGAGAAACGGACGGCGAGGAAAGACTCATAAATTTTATCGATGGTTTTAACCGCGTTTTCAATCAGATAAATACGCTCCAGCAGGGCTGCTGAAGGGTCTTCCGGCGTTTCTGTCCAATCTGTAACCGGCATTTTCATGGATTGGAAATAAAACGTGTCGGCTTTAAAATGAAACTCCCATTCATTCTGATCGCAGTGAAGCTTCATGCATGCTTCTTTCACTTTCTTGCCCTGCCTGATGGCTTCCTTGCCCTCGACAAGTTCGGCGTGGAGGCCCGAACAGACAACGCCCTGTGCGTATTCTCCTTCACCCGCCTCCAGGACGATTCGTTTGAGCAGATGCAATTCCACTTCATCATTTTTAGACAGGGCGATGCGGCCGTTTCTTTCTTCGGATTTAAACCACAGCCAGGTGAGAAACTCGCGTCCGATCGATGAAATATCCTCCGTGGCAACATTACCCTGCGTTTTATTTTTGAGGGCCGCCGGATGCTGCTGCGGCAGGATCCGCACAAGATTCAGGGAAAAGGTTTTCTTAAACAACTCCACAAAGTCATCAGCGACTTTGTCCGACAGAGATGAAAAATATACTTTGTTTTGCCCCACCGCCCATAAAACATCATAGAAAGAAGGGACGGGATCGATTTTGGACATGAGCTCAAGCCTGACCCGGTCTTTGATGCCTTCATTCATGGCTTTGCCGATTCGTGTTTGTCCATGCTCCGTCAAAAATCGTCTCTGCTCTTCCATGAGCCGAATCTTCATCAGTTTCGGCGAAATCTGCTTGCGGTCGATTCTGAGCGAAAAGATCAGATAGTCACCCAGCGCGTAGTTGGCTTCTTTAAAATCGGCATCGAGGATGTCCGTCAGCGAAACCCAGCCCATCCTTTTTTCTTCCGTAGCATTGTGTGTCTCCCGATACGAGTTGCCCTTGATCCGGTTGCTGATAAAAGCAGTGAAGGCCTGCGGCAGCTGTCCTTCAACTGAAAACTGCATAAAAGAGAAATTGCCCTTGATTAACCCCATTTTCTTCACCTCACAGGCGCTCACCGTATCGCATCGGGAGCTTCTCTGTCAAGGATTTATGTTTTAAGAATATCTTAATAAATCAAAGAGTTTCCATTCATGTCCGAAAAATTATCCATAGACAGCATCTTCTTTTTATGTTACGAAACCACGTCTTTTTTGGGGAGCTTTTCAGGATGAAAATTAAAAAAGTCGGCATGGTTGCCAATATTGAAAAAGAAAATATCGCAGAATTTGCCGGTGCCTTGAAAAAATGGCTTGAGGGCCGGGGCATGAAAGTTTTCCTGGAGGCAAACCTTGCAGCCGTTGTCGGTGGCACGGGAGGATTCAAACTCCAGGATCTGGCCGTCAGGGCGCATTTGATTGCCGTTCTGGGGGGCGATGGCACGATGCTGCGAACAGCCCGCTACATCGCACAGCATTCCGTCCCGATCGTCGGCATCAATATGGGAACTTTTGGATATCTCACGGAAGTCAATTTGAACGAAACACATGCGGCGCTGGAACTCATTTTAAAAGGCGATTACCTGACGGAAAAAAGGATGATGCTGGACGTTAGAATCCGCCGGGGGAAAAGTGTCGTCGGTTCGGGCATTGTGCTAAATGACGTAGTGATCAACCGCGGCAATCTGTCCCGCATTGTGGAACTGGAGACATCCATCAATGACCAGTACCTGACCACCTACAAATCTGACGGGCTCATTATTTCCACTCCTACGGGGTCCACGGCCTACTCGCTTTCGGCCGGCGGCCCGATTGTGTTTCCGGGCAAGGATTTGATCATTATCAATCCGATCTGCCCCCACACGCTGACCAACCGGCCTGTTATTATCCCCGAAACATCCACGTTGCAGATTACGTTATGGTCAAAAGAGAGCGGTGCAACCGTGACGCTGGACGGGCAGGAATCTTACCGGATCATCTCCGGCGATGTCATGACCATACGAAAATCAAAATATTATACAAGACTGGTTCTTTCACCACACCGGGGTTACGGGGAGATATTACGCTCCAAACTGGGCTGGGGCAGTTTACCAACAGGTACCGGGAAAAGAAAAAATGCTTCATGAACTGAGCATTACCAACTTTGCCATCATTGACGAACTTCACGTTTCATTTGCGGAAGGTCTGAACATCATATCCGGTGAAACCGGAGCGGGCAAGTCCATTCTCATCGGAGCGGTCAGCCTTCTTTTGGGGGACCGGGCAACAGCGGAAATGATTCGGACGAAGATGGATACCGCAACGGTCGAAGCGCTCTTTAACATTCAAAATAATGAACCGCTTCAGGAAAAGCTGACCACGATGGGATTTACGGCGGGCGCAGAACTTGTGATCCGTCGCGTGATTTCGCGCACCGGAAAAAACAGGGTGCAAATCAACGGACAGATGGCCACGCTGGCAAATCTGGCCCGGATCAGTGAATCCCTGATTAACATCTGCGGCCAGCATGAACATCAGGTGATTTTATATGCAGAAAATCACATCGATATCCTTGATGAGTTCGGGGGCTGCCTCGCCGAGCGCAGGGCTTATGAAGATACCTATTCACGGCATCAGCAGATTTGCGGCCGGATCGACAAGCTGGACGACCTGCGCCGCCATCGGGAGGAAAAAACCGGCCTGATCGAGTTTCAGCTTACGGAAATCAAAAACCTCAATCCCCGTGCCGGCGAGGATGTGGCGCTGGCTGAGGAAAAAAAAGTGCTGTCGAATGTTCAGAAGCTTGCGGACTGGTCCGACCGGGCATACTCACTGCTTTATGCGGAAAGAGGCTGTATTAACGCTCAGCTCAAAGAAGTGCTTGCCCGGATTGATGACATTCAGAAGATTGATCCGGGCTTGAATCTGTCACATTCCGATATGGAAAACAGTTATGCGGCTTTGCAGGAAGCGGCTCTTGTATTGCGTGATTATCGTGGGAAACTGGTTTTTGATCCCGACCGAATTGCAGCAATTGATGACCGCCTCGACGCGATCAACCGGCTCAAGCGCAAGCACGGCGGGACGCTGGACGCAATGCTGGTTCGAAAACGGGACATGGAAGAAGAATTGCAGCAGGTTTCCGGTGTGGAAGAAGAACTTTTGAGACTGAGGCAGGAAAAAGACGTGGCAGCCAGCGATTTGCGTGAAAAAGCCATGGTGCTCTCGAAACTCAGAACACAGGCGGCTGCTCAATTAAAAGACGCAGTTGACGCCGAAATTCATGATTTGAATATGCCGCACGCCGGATTCTTTGTTCAGTTTTTGAATCGCTGTGCAGAGGAAGAAATTTCTTATGGTCCGAAAGGCGGCGATGTAATAGAATTTTATTTTACGGCAAATGCGGGTGAAGAACCCAAGGCCTTGAACAAAATTGCTTCCGGCGGTGAGCTGTCCCGCATCGTACTGGCCCTGAAAAACGTTTTGTCGCAGACCGGGTCGGTTGCCACGGTTGTGTTTGATGAAGTGGACAGCGGTATCGGCGGCGCCACGGCGGAAATTGTCGGTCGGAAATTGCAGGACATATCAGCCCATCATCAGGTCATTTGCATTACGCATCTGCCGCAGATTGCCAGTTTCGGCAGCCGCCATCTGCGGGTAACTAAACAGGTGTCTGCCGGCCGGACGTCCGCGATGGTGGAAGAAATTGACGAACAGCAGAAAATAGAAGAAATTGGCCGGATGCTGGGCGGCGTGGTTGTGACCGAAACCGCGAGGGACCATGCCCGCGAATTGCTTGCAGCTGCAAAAGCGACTCGTGTTTCACCCGGCAGGGGAAGGAGAAAACATGCTGAGAAAAGCGCGCATCAGTGACGTCAAGACCATTCACCGCATGATCAATCAGTCTGCGGCAAAAGGCGAAATGCTGTCTCGATCATTAATGGATATGTATAATTCCGTGCGGGACTTCATCGTTTACTTTGATGAGGATGAACAGAAGATTGTCGGTATCTGCGCGATGAATATTATCTGGGAAAACCTGGCCGAAATCCGTTCGCTTTATGTGGACGAGGCCTTCCGGGAAAAAGGCATCGGCAGGAAAATGGTTGAATTCTGCATTTCCGAAGCCATTACCCTGGATCTGTTTCGCATATTTTCCCTGACGTATAAGAAAGAATTCTTTGCCAGGCTCGGTTTCAAGGAAGTGGACCGATCCACGCTGCCGGAGAAAATCTGGTCGGACTGTTTCCGCTGTTCCAAGTATCCTGATTACTGTGATGAAGTCGCGATGATGATCGAACTATGAAATATCTGAAAATCGTTTTCTTCCTGATGCTGGCGACGGTTTTGGTCTTAACCGGATGCGCACGCCGGGTCACCTATGAACCGAAAACCCCGTTGGCCGATGATCCTCTGGCTGCAATTGAGACGTCCCGGCCGGGGTTTATAGACGATCTGGAAAAAGAGTCGCTGGTCCTGGCCATTGACCGAAGCCTTCGCTATTACGATGGTCCCGGCCGCAATCGGACCTTTAAATTTGCCGATCGATCCGTCGGCGCAAAGGAAATGAAAGACACGCTGGTCGCTTTTCGTGAGGTTGTACAATCCGATGCTTCTGTTGAGCAGAAGAAAAAACGGATTGAAGAAGCATTCATCATGCTCAAAGCGACCGGAGAAAACGGCGACGGTTCCATCCTTTTTACCGGCTATTATGAACCCCTGCTGGAGGGGTCCCTGAAACGGACAGACAAATACCGCTACCCCCTCTACCGGCCTCCGCCGGATCTCGTGATGGAAAAAGCACCAAACAACAAAATGAAAATCAGCCGGACTGTGAACGGCAGGAAGGTTTCCTATTATACGCGCCGCGAAATCGATGTTGGCGGTGTGCTCCGGGGGAGAGGATTGGAGCTTGTCTGGGTTTCTGATCCGGTCGAGCTGAACACCCTGCACACCCAGGGATCGGGAAAAATTAAACTGGAAGACGGGAAAATTCTGACAGTCAGCTACGCGCAGAACAATGGCCGACCGTTCAGTTCCGTCGCGCACGGCATGCTGATGCAGAACAGGATCGATAAGAGCGACACGTCCTACCGCAACTTCAAAGTCTGGCTGAAGGGTAAAAGCGAACAGGAGCTTTATGAAATATTAGGCGTCAATGAACGTTATATCTTTTTCCGCTTTGTGGATCAGGAACCGGTCGGTTCCATGGGCGAGCCGGTGACGCCTGCACGCTCGATTGCGACTGATCCGGATTATTATCCGCAGGGCGCTCTGGCGTTCATCCGCTTGCGGAAGCCGGTATTTGATGACAACTACAATGTTACCAGCCGTATCACTTTATCCCGCTTCGTCCTGAATCAGGATAAGGGGTCGGCTATTAAAGGCCCGGGGCGGGTTGATCTTTTCTGCGGGTTTGGTCCTGAGGCACAGGCCACAGCAGGTTCCCTTAAGGAAAAAGGCGAATTATATTTTCTGCTTCGTAAATGACAAATGATGTTCATGAACCGGTTGAAGATTACATTTTGTTAGAAGGTTTAAGATGGATGAAGAAACGGTTGATGAAATTCTGGGCGGAAAACTGAAAGTATGTCAGAGCAGGCGTGGTTATCGTTTTAATCTGGATTCTCTCATCCTGGCGCACTTTGTTTCTTTGAAGTCCCGGACCGTCAACCTTGATCTGGGATGCGGCAACGGGATTATGGCACTGGTGCTGGCCGGCCGTTATGTCCATTCGAGATGGTACGGATTGGAAATTCAGCACGGCCTTGCCCTGCTGGCGAAAAAAAATGTTGAGCTAAACGGTATGCAGCGGCGTGTAATCATCAGCGAGGGAGATGCACGGGATATAAAAAAAATTTACAACCCGAATTCTTTTGACAATATCATTTTTAATCCGCCTTACCGTAAAATTGATTCAGGACGCATCAATCCGCTGCCGGAAAAGGCCATTGCCCGTCATGAAGTCAGCGGATCGCTTGACCATTTCCTGCAGGCGGCCCAATGCACGCTCAAACCCGGAGGCCGGGTGTTTACGATTTATCCGGCCACGAGAATGGCGGAGCTGATCAGTCTGTTTCGCAAAAGAAAAATGGAGCCGAAAAGAATGAAGCTGGTTTTTTCCGATGTGTCATCCGATGCGGAGTTCGTTCTGACGGAGGGACGCAGCGGTTCACGCGAAGAACTGAAAATGGAACCTCCTCTTTTTATTTATCAGGCTCCCCGGCAATACACGGAAAGCATGAAAAGCATTCTCACCGACCTTTCTTTTCCTCCAGCCGCCGCCGGCTGATTTCAGCCTTCATGACCCGCCTTACAATCTTTGCCAGTTCCGGATCAGCAATTTTTCCTGTGCATTCGGCAATCATTTTCAGATCCCTTTCCTTGAGAGTGACCGTGCTGTAAATGGATGCATTGCGCAAGGCATTCCGGGGCAGGGGACTATACCCGACGGTAAAAAGGATTTCCCTGACCACTGTTTTTCCCGCCAGTTCATTAAGTTTCCGCCGGATGTCTTCTTTCATGAAATGAAGCTGCTGTACCCAGACGGAGGAGGTTGCTTTAACAAAAAGCGTTCCCGCGCGCAAGCTGTCCAGTTGCGTTTGTGCCGCAATTTGTGCGCCAACCGCCTTCGGCCAGAGTTTCATAAGGGCGTTTTCTTCCAGTTTGGCGCCCAGGCCTTTTTCTTTCAAAGCGGCAAACAGTATCTCACCGACAGGCTGCAGACGTGTTTGTGAATGCTTTCTTCGCATGTTTTAATCTGGCATAGTTTCAAGGGTTGATCAAGATGAAACAAAAACCGCCGGGCCTGCCCGGATTACTTTTTTTTGCGGGACTGTCCCAGAATCTGCCGCAGCAGGCTGGATATTTCGTCTAATGTGAACGGTTTCTGAATGAAACCGTCACAGCCGCGTTCCATGATTCTGCTGGCCTGCCCGTTTAAACTGTAACCGCTGGACAGCAAAACTTTGGCCTGAGGATTAATTTTTTTTATTTCATCGAAGACAGCACCGCCGTTCATGTCCGGCATCACCATGTCGAGCATGACAAGGTCAATCCGTTGATGCTGATCTCTGTATGTGTTTACTGCCGTGGAGCCGTCGGAAGCGGTAATGACGGTGTAACCCATCGTTTCAAGCATGTCGCCGGCCACATTTAAAACCATGGCTTCATCATCAACAAGCAGGATCGTTTCCGTGCACAGGATGTCGGTGGCAACGTTCAATGTCTGGTATTCGTCTTTTTCGTTACCGGCCGCGGAGGCGGGAAGATAAATATTGAACGTCGCCCCCTTTCCTTTTTCCGAATAGACATTGATAAAACCATTGTGGTTTTTAATGATGCCATAAACCGAAGCCAGTCCCAGCCCTGTGCCGTGTCCCATCTCCTTCGTTGTAAAAAAAGGCTCAAAAATTCTTTCCTTGGTCTTTTCATCCATCCCGATACCCGTATCCGTTACGGAGATTTTGACATATCGTCCTTTTCTTTTGCCGTAGGCTTTAAAACGATCCTCGTCCAGAAGGATGTTCTTTGTTTCAATGTAAATGTCCCCGCCGCCGGGCATTGCCTGCCAGGCATTGACGAATAGATTCAGGAGAACCTGTTCAATCTGTCCCTGATCAACATCCGTCGGCCATAGATTTTTTTCAAGATTGCGATGGATACTGATTTCCTTTTTAGTGCGGCCGATGGTTTTCGATGTCTTCTCAATCAACGTGTTCAGGTCTGCCCGTTTGACTTCGTATTTGCCGCCCCGGGCAAAACCGAGCAATTGCCTGGTCAGATTAGCTCCGCTCGAAACCAGGGTTTCAATCGTCTTAATGTGTTCATGGAGATGCTCGTAATGGACATCATTTTTATCCAGTTTAAGCAGAGACAGGGATGTGTGCCCCTGAATACCCATCAGCAGATTATTAAAGTCATGTGCGATGCCGCCGGCCAGCGTGCCAATGGATTCCATTTTCTGCGCCTGCAGCAGCCTTGTTTCGGTTTTTTTCTGTTTTGTGATGTCCCGCATGAAGTTCAGTGTGGACAGCTCGCCCTCCCACTGGATTGCCACACTGTTGGCCTCCGCCCAGATTGTCGATCCTTCTTTGCTTTCAATACGGAATGTGTAATGATTTTCCGATTCGTCCCCCTGAAGGATGGCTTTTTGGCGGTTGAAGACCATTTCACGGTCTTCGGAAATCATCAGGTTGATGAAAGAAATAAGCTTCAGATCCTCCATCGGGTAGCCGAGCATTCTTTCCGTGCTGCTGTTGGCGTAGCTGATTTTCCCGTTGGTGACAATAAAAATGGCCTCGCTGGAATATTCAATCAGCCGGCGATATTTTTCCTCCGTCTTTTCCAGAGCTTCTTCCGTTTTTTTTATCCTTGTGATATCTTTGGAAACAACCGATACGGCAATAATTTTCATCGGGTTAGCGGAATCTTTTACCGGGCTGAAGGTACGCAGCAGATATCCGCCGTCATCGGGACGCTGATACTCGTCGTGAATCGCGATGCCCGTTTCCAGGACGGTTTTTACATTGGCTTCAAATTGCACGTTTTGTTGGGGTGAATGAACATCTTTATAAGATAATCCGGTAAATCCGTCTTCCGGTATATTCAGGCGCTGCGCATGAATTTGATTCATGAAGAGGTAGCGGGTGTCTGCGTCAACAAGGTACATGGAGTCGCTGGTCGAATCCACGAGTTTGCGGTACTGGCTCTCAAGCCTGCTCTGCTCGTGCAGGGTTTCTTTTAATTTGGCGATTTCCTGTTCAAGCTCTGCGTAAGTCGGCTTTGCTTTCATTGACAGACCGGTTGTTAGATCAATTTTTTAAATTCCTGAACAAAAACATCATATATTCGCTGATCAAATAAAACATGGCGGATAAGTTGAATCTCTGTGTTCTTCCGGGCAAATTCAATACAGGACTTCAATGCCAGGTAAGCGGCTTCGTGGATCGGATAACCGTAAACTCCGCAGCTTATAGCTGGAAAAGAGATGCTTTGCAAGCCTTTCCGGCAGGCGAGTTTCAGACTGTTCTGATAGGCCGATA
>JBDKUG010000230.1:0-5244 GCA_039679815.1 Smithella sp. | reverse complement strand
ACGGTTCTTCTGTTTCTGATTCTATGGCGAATGACCAGGGTGCTTTGGCCAAGTGCCTTTGTGGCCGCATTGTTTGCGATCCATCCGCTCCACGTGGAGTCCGTGGCATGGGTTGTTGAGCGCAAAGATGTTCTTTCCACTTTCTTCTGGATGCTCACCCTGGGAGCGTACAGTTATTATGCGGAACAGCAGACGTTTCGGAGATATGCTTTTGTCCTTTTGTTTTTTGTTTTGGGGTTAATGTCGAAGCCCATGCTTGTGACGTTGCCTTTTGTGCTTCTGCTTCTGGACTTTTGGCCTCTCCAGCGTTTTTCCGAAGCAGCAGGGGTGACCCGAATTCCGACCGCTGAGATAAAACCGGAAGCTTCTAAAGGAAAGAAAAAGAAATCCAGAAAAAAGGAAGCCGAAAAAGCGGCCGCGGCGGTAAAACCAGCAGAAGTCACAAAACCGGCCATCCCCGAATTCAAATGGTCTTTAATTTCTCCTCTCCTTTTAGAAAAAGTTCCACTATTTGTGCTGGCAATCCTTTCCAGCGTCGTAACCTACCTGGCTGCACATAGTGCGGGAGCAGTCCACTCTGAAGCAATTCCGCTGTTTGAGCGCATTGGAAATGCGTTTGTTTCCTATGGGTCTTACATCGTGAAGATGATTCTGCCAGTCAACCTTGCGGTTCTTTATCCTTATCCGGCGTTGGTGATTCTCTGGCAGTTTTTTGGAGCGTTGCTGCTGCTGATCGCTATCACCGCGGCTGTTATCTGGAGAATTAGGCAATCTCCGTATCTGACAACGGGCTGGCTGTGGTATCTGGGCACGCTTGTGCCCGTGATCGGCCTTGTGCAGGCAGGTTCTCAGGCTATGGCAGACCGGTATACTTACATTCCGCTGATCGGTTTGTTCATCATGATAGCCTGGGGTGTTGCGGAAATGTCGCTAAAGTGGAAATATCGTAAAGAAGTCCTTATGGCAGTATCTGCATTGTGCATCTTATGCTTTTCCATCCTGACATGGAAGCAGGTCGGTTACTGGCACGACAGCCTTTCATTGTTCAATCACGCTTTAAATGTAACGAAAAATAATTACCGCGTTCATAATATGAGGGGAACTGCATATGCTGACCTTGGCAATTACAGTAAGGCGATCGAGGATTACAGCAGGGCGATCAAGATCGAACCGGGTTATCCGGAAGCTTATTATAACAGAGGTAAAGACTATGCTCAAACAGGCAATTTCAAACAGGCCGTGGAGGATTATACAAAAGCGATCGCGATCAAACCGGGGTATGCAATGGCCTATAACGGCAGAGGGAATGCCTGTTTCGATCTGGGCAATCATCAGGAGGCGATTGCGGATTACAGCAGGGCGATTGAAATCAAGCCGGATTACCCGGATGCTTACTTTAACAGGGGGAATGCCTTTATTCATTTAGGGAATTACCAGGAGGCGATTGTGGATTACAGCAGGGCGATTGAACGCAAGCCGGATTATACCGCGGCCTATAAAAACAGGGGAATTGCGTATATGAAGTCAGGCAATAACAATCTTGCGGTGAATGACCTTAAAACAGCGGCAAAATCAGGCGATGAGCAGGCGAGAAACTTCTTGAGAAGCAAAGGGATAAACTGGTAGATTTCACTTTAAAAGAAAATAACCTATGGCTAAAGAAAATACAGATTTTGACACTTATCAGAAGGCGCGGAAGAACCACTGGGATGCCATCGCCCGCAGGATGGATTCGTGGAAGGGGTGGGGCGCGGCATACCATAAACGTCTTGCGGAGGTTTACCGGTTTTGGGTCGCGCCCGGTCAGCGCGTCCTGGAACTGGGATGCGGCAGGGGGGATTTGCTTGCCGCCCTCAAACCTTTAAAGGGTGTGGGCGTCGATTTTTCTCCGGAGATGATTCAGCGTGCGCGTGTGCTGCATCCGGACCTCACGTTTGTCGAGGCGGACGGTCATAATCTGCAGGAAATTGAAGGGCCCTTTGATGCCATCATCCTTTCGGACTTTGTCGATGACATCTGGGACGTGCAGGAGGTCTTTACCCAGCTTTCACGACTCTGTCATGACAGAACACAAATCATGATGAATTCTTACAGCCGGGTCTGGGAACTGCCGCTGCTTATCATTGAAAAAATCGGCTTGGCAAAACCCAAGATGTCTCAAAACTGGCTGACCATAGAAGACGTCTCCAACATCATGAACCTTGCGGACATTGAAGTCATCCGCAGATGGCACGAGATCCTTTTGCCCATTCATTTTCCAATCATCGAAAAATTCTGCAATAAGTTTCTTGCCAGACTGTGGCCGTTCAAGCTTCTAACGTTGTCCAACTTCATTATGGCCCGTCCCCGTCCCCGGAAAGCTCCGGAAGCGCCGCTTGTGTCCGTCATTGTGGCGGCGCGCAACGAAGCGGGAAACATCGCCGAAATTTTCCGGCGGACGCCGGAAATGGGTGCGGGAACGGAAATCGTCTTTGTTGAGGGACATTCCCAGGATGATACCTACTCCGTCATTGAAAAAGAAATCGCCAGGCACCCCGAAAGAAAAAGCCAGTTGCACCGTCAAACGGGCAAAGGGAAAGGAGACGCCGTGCGGTTGGGATTCGCGCAGGCAAAAGGTGATATATTGATGATCCTGGATGCCGACATGACGGTTCCTCCCGAGGACCTCCCGCGCTTTTATGATGCCCTGATCAGCGGGAAAGGCGAGTTCATCAACGGTGTCCGTCTCGTTTATCCCATGGAAGACGAGGCAATGCGTTTTTTCAATTTTCTTGGCAACAAGTTTTTCAGCCTGGCCTTTTCCTGGTTGCTGGGTCAGCCGATAAAGGATACGCTTTGCGGAACCAAGGTTCTGCGCAAGAGCGATTATGAACTCATTGCCGCCAACCGGACGTATTTTGGGGACTTCGATCCGTTCGGAGACTATGATCTGATCTTTGGCGCGGCCAAGCTGGGACTGAAGATCGTTGATCTGCCCGTTCGTTATCGCGCGCGGACATACGGCACAACGAATATTCAGCGATGGAGTCACGGCTTGCTCCTGTTGAGGATGGTTGCGTTCGCGGCAAGAAAAATAAAATTTACTTAATCATAGACAACAAGGCATGACTGAAGACAAAAGAATCCAAAACGAAATCATCCATGGCAAGTACATTCGGGAACATGGCGAAGAGATATGGAACTGGTCATCACCCGCGGGAAAATTGCGGTGGGCCAGAAGATGCCGGCTGTTTAAGGAATTTATCGGCAATCGCAAAAGCCTTGTCCTGGAAATCGGCTGCGGCACGGGTCTGTTTACAAAAGAACTGGCTACGACGGATAACACCATTACAGCAATTGACATTTCCGATGCCTTGATCAGGGAGGCGAAAAAACGTGTCCATGCCGGGAATGTCAAATTTGTCGTGGACAATGCCTATAAAACCAAATTCAAACCGGACAGCTATGACTTCATTGTGGGCAGTTCCTCCCTTCACCATCTGGAAGTGGATGCAGCCTTAAAGGAGTTTTCAAGGATTTTGAAGCCCGGAGGAGGCATCATGTTCACGGAACCTAATATGATGAATCCGCAGATAGCGTTAATTAAAAACATTCCGGCCCTCAAGCGCAGGGCGGGGGATTCCCCTGATGAAACGGCTTTTTTTCGATGGGGAATCGCCAGGAAACTCCGCAATCACGGTTTTACAAATATTTCCATTGTTCCCTTTGATTTTATGCACCCCCGGATTCCGGAATCGCTTTTGGGTGTTGCCGGACAACTCACGTCCGTCATTGAAAAAATGCCTATCCTGAAAGAAATTGCCGGTTCATTGATCATTCAATGCCGGAAGAAATGAAGAATGCAGATGATCCGGCATAAACATCCTGACATCAGCAATGTGTCCATCCCGGCGAACAAGCAAGACTTCAATTCGTGATAAATAGGCATTGTTTTTTTTCTCTTTTAATAATAATTATTACACAGGCAATTAAATAGATAAATGATTGTTACCGCTTTGTCCTCCGCGGGCGGAGGTGGCGTGAAACGCCGGAGGTGGTAAATCTGCAGCGTGGCACCTCCCCCTACCCCCTCCAGAGGGGGACAAACAGCAGAAGATAACCCTGCCAGCGGAGGAAAATCAGTGACAATCGTTTATGCCGCAAAAAGAGAAGTTTGGATATTCATTATTGAAAGAAAAAAAATGAAAGCAAAGAATGTTCACGGCATTATTTGCCTGGTAATTTTTTTCATGCTTGCCGGTCAGGCATGGGCGGAAGAATGGGTTTATTATGGCTCAAATGAAATCGGGGATATGTATTATGATAAAAGCAGGATTACGGAGGTCAATAAGAGTGTTGCTTCCGCATGGACCAAAAGCAAATTAAGCCCGGAAGGAAAGACAAAATATTTTTCCATTCTCAAGGGCATCGGTAAAGCACCCGACAGTCCTTCCATGTTGTATTCTTACACCGAAATGCTGGAAATTGACCACACAAATAAAAAAATCAAAAATATTTCTGTGACTTTTTATGATGAAAAAGGGAACGTTATTTATTCGTCACCGAAAAGTCTGTCAGGTGAATGGAATGATATCCCTGCCGGCTCGGTTGGAGAAAAATTACTGGACAGGATGATCTCGGAATCTGTTGCCCCACGCAAGGCTTTCGTTTACACACCACCTGTTAGAGATAAATACCTTCCCCGGGACAGAAGCGACCAGAGCAAGACAATGGATAAAGAAGTGAGCCGCTCGAAACCAGGCGATGAGATTGCGGATAAAAAGAGCGAATCGGCGATGGCAAGCCGCCCCCCCGCTGCCGCCAGGGAAATTATTAGGAAAGATGAACGTTTCATTGCTTATGACAATCAGACCGTTGTGGATACGCAGACGAACCTGATGTGGGCGGCAAAAGATAACGGGCAGGATATTAACTGGTATGATGCGCAAAAGTATTGCGAAAATTATCGCGGCGGCGGTTACACAGACTGGCGGATGCCGAAAAAAGAGGAACTGGCGGAATTGTTTGATAAAGGCAATCCAAAGCATCAGGCCTGTTTCCCGAAATATGAAATTTATTTGACAAATTTGATCGATTTATCCTGTTGCTGTCCCTGGGCTTCAGAAAGGGAAGATAATGATGCTGCCTACTTCAATTTCGATCATGGCCGCACGCACTGGGATGAGCGGTCAGAAGATGTCAAAAAAATGTACAGGGTTCTCCCTGTACGCGTTGCCAGATAGTGAAGATTGCCATTTGGCTGTT
>JBDKUG010000338.1:0-3031 GCA_039679815.1 Smithella sp. | reverse complement strand
CTGCAGGTATTTTCAGCGGCACATCAACCGGTTGAATGTATTGGTCCAGAACGTCCCGTGTCCCGTTAACCTTCAGTTTTTCAAACAGGAAGGCAAACTGACGCTCCAGTGCATCGCAGATCCGGCTGCGGAGATCCGCCGACAGATGCCACAGTTCCAGTTTGAACGGCCCGAATCCTTTCTTGCGGGTTTTGTAAATGAACTGTTCTTCCGTGTCTTTTTCTTTCCATTCATCTTTCATGTTGCTTTTTAAATAATCATAAATTTTTAACCGCAACTCATCCGGAAATGCACTGCTGTCAAAAATCATATTCTGGAAACCGGTTGCCAGGTGAATTTCGGCAGTACCGGTAGCGGGAAAACGGTCAAATGCTTCATCCGGCAGCGTGGACGCACCGTGCTGAACCGCTCCTGACAAACCGTATTTCAGGCGCGATGTTTCGGATAATTTCTGCAAAACATCAAAATCAATTTTAACTTTCGCGACTGTTCCGTCGGCCAGAGGAATGCCGCCGTGCGTTGTGCCTGTCTGCACACTGATCTTGCTGATGCCTTTCAACGCATCGCCCCGCTTTTTGAGTTCTTCGAGATAGCCGTCCATGTATGCCTGCAACTCTTCGACTGTACTGTTCTTGCCGCCGACCTCGCCGATTTCACCGCCTACGGATATGGTGATCCCCTGCGGCTCCAGATCGCGGATCATGGTCGTCAGCTCAGCCGCCAGCGAAAAATTATTCCTCTGCTGATCTTTGATGGTGGGTTGCGATAAATCAACCAGCGTGGACGTATCAATGTCGATATTGTAAAATCCGGCTTCAATCGCTTCCCAGATCAGATTTTTGACCCCCTGTGTTTCCTTTTCGGCGTCCGCGGCAAATTTCTTCGCATTGATCTGGAAATGATCACCCTGAATAAAAACCGGCCCCCGCCACCCGGATTTTACGGCGGCGGCAGTAATTGCGCAGGTATATTCAAATGGCCTTTGCCCGGTATAGTCTATTTCCGAGCGTGCAATTTCAAAGAGAACCGGTCCCACCTTTCCTTTCATGGCGGCGCGGAAAACAGCTTGCGCGGCATCATAGGTGATCCCGCGGAGATTGATTGCCGGAACCGTGAAACCACCAACTTCCTTTCGGCCCATCGCTTCATAGAGCGCCTGAATCGATGAAGACATGATCCCCAGCGCGGCGGCTCCCCGGCGAATCAGAAATCCTGCGGCTTCCTTTGTTCCCGGATCGGGGCTGAACACAACGGTATAAATTAAATCGTCGATCAATTTTCCCTGAAATCTGCCTTCGTCTAAAACGCGGACATCGTCCTCGTCAACGGCGAGAATCGATTTATATCCCTTTTTCAGTTGATCTTTGTTTTCGTAAATCATGGATGCTCCTTATCATCTTGAATTATTGCGACAGGAATTGCCCCGCCATTGTCACTTCCGCCGCGGAGCCGATGTAAATCGGCGACCGTTGATTGACCGAGGTCACCTTCACGGATAAAATATCCTGCTTACCGTCCGTAGCCTTCCCGCCAGCCTGTTCCATAATGAAGGCCATCGGCTGCAGCTCGAACAACAGCCTGAGTTTGCCCTGAGGCGATTTTTTCAGCGCCGGATAGGTAAACAACCCTCCCCGCTTAATCAGAATCTGATTAATATCGGGAACAAACCCGCCGCTATAACGGAGCTTGTAGCCATCCTGCTCCAGTTTTTCAACAAATTTTAAATGCGCGTCCGTCCAGTCTCTGCGCAGACCTCCCGGTGAGAAGATGGATCCTTTTTCTTTGAGTTTAATTTTTTCTTCAGAAAGAACGTATTCTCCCTCCCGATCCAGAACAAACTCGTGCGCACCTTTGCCCGCCGAATAAATCATCGTGATCAGCGGTCCGTAGGTGATGTAAAGCGCGGCGACCATTGAATTCCCTCCACAATCAAAAATGGATTTCTGGTGGATGCCGATAATCGTGCCGATGGACAGATTGGTATCCACAAGCGATGATCCATCCAGAGGATCGGCTGTGACTATATATTTTTCCTGCCCGTTACCGATGGCAACGATGTCTTCCAGTTCTTCAGAAGCGTAGTGGCTGACAAATCCGGAGTGATGTAATTTATTTCTGAGAATGTCGTCCGTAACACGATCCAGAGCCAGCTGTTCTTCCCCGTAAATATTTTTAAAACCGGCCAGCTTGCGATTGGATTCATGGATTTTGGCAGAGATGTACTTGCCGACAACGGCAATCTGCCAGATCAGCCGGCGCAATTCCACCTCTACGCCATCCATCCACATGTGTCGCCTCAGATCAACGATGTTTTTTGTGTAATCATTTATGCCTTCGCCCATAGATGCTCCTCATTTTTTTTCATTGCCCGGCTTAATACGGTTAAAAACCTCACCCCGTAATTAACCAAATATCCATGGCCTTTACAAGCAAATATTTACAAAAAAAAGGATTTCCATGAAAGGCAGGATCTGCATAACAAAATGATTTTAAAAAGATAATAGATTTACTTAGGGTTTGGTGGCGGATGATTTTCTTTTATCGTCCATAAAGATGTCAATAATATTTAATAGATGCTTCCTTAATTTTATACTCTGTTTTTTTACTGCTGCATAGTTTCATGCCTGATTCTTCTCAGATCCGGGAAAATTATTTTTTCACCTTCCACCCGAAAACCAAGCACTTCAATCTGTATCCGCTGCATTTGATGCGCATACAGCTCCACTTTGTCCTCCGGCAACAATAGAATAGCAGAGGGATGACCCGTCTGGGCGGCTTTTTGTAAAAGCAGTTTTGCCGCCACAGCCATCACTGTTTTCTCCCTTCCGTCAGCACTGACGGCGATTATGTGAGACAGCCCACCAGAGGCCGGCTGCGTCAGGAACAACTCGATATTTGCGTCATTGCCGATCTTAAATTTCCAGCGATGAAAAAGCGCAGCCAGCTGACTGATAATCAAGTCACGGTCACAGACGTCGGCAATATTTTCCGGAGGGGATGAGGGCGGACTTCCAACGAGCTCCTCATGAAA
>JBDKUG010000009.1:0-14592 GCA_039679815.1 Smithella sp. | reverse complement strand
CAGATCAGGAAGAAGCAGACAGAAGTTAAAGAAGTAAAGGATTGACACCCCGCTGCAGCAAAAAACATGATCTGTCAATATAGCACGCCCCCTCAAGTCTCCAATAGATTGAGGGGGTTTTTGTTTGAACCGTGAAGACAATTCCTTATTGACAGCATTCCTATTCAGTATTACTAGGAAACCGGATTAAAAAATCTCAGGAGCAATTTATATGATTATCGTAACCGGCGGCGCGGGATTTATCGGAAGCGCTTTTGTCTGGAAGCTTAACCGGGAAGGAATAGAAGATATCATCATCGTTGATCGGCTGGGAAGCACTGATAAATGGAAAAACCTGGTCAACCTGCGCTACGCGGATTATCTGCACAGGGACACCTTTTTAAAAATGGTGGTCCAAGACGCTGTGCCCTTCAAGGCAGAAGCCCTGATTCACATGGGCGCCTGTTCTTCCACCACAGAACGTGATGCAGATTTTCTCTGGACCAATAATTTCTCCTACACACGTGAGATGTCGGCATGGGCGCTGAAGCATGCGATCCGCTTTATCTATGCAAGCTCCGCAGCGACCTATGGAAACGGATCGCAGGGTTTTTCCGACGATCACGCTACGGTGGCGAATCTCAAGCCAATCAATATGTACGGTTACTCCAAGCAGGTTTTTGATGTATGGGCGCTGAGGCATAATCTGGAAAACAGGATGGCCGGCATCAAGTTTTTTAATGTCTTCGGGCCGAATGAATACCACAAGGGCGACATGACCAGCGTCATTTTCAAGGCCTTTCATCAGATTGAGCAAACCGGCAAAGTCAAACTGTTCAAATCCTACCTTCCCGAATATGGAGACGGTGGACAAATGCGCGATTTTATCTATGTGAAGGATTGCGTCGATACAATGTGGTGGCTTTTACAGAATCCCTCCGTCAACGGCATTTTCAATCTGGGCACGGGCAAAGCCCGCACCTGGAATGATCTGATCCACGCGGTTTTTGCCGCCATGGCTGTCGGGCCGAATATCGAATACATCGATATGCCGGAAGGACTGCGCAAACAGTACCAGTATTTTACGCAGGCGGAAATGAGCAAGCTAAAGACGGCAGGCTGCCCGGTAGATTTTTCCCCGCTGGAAGATTCCGTGCGGGATTACGTCGTCAACTATCTGCAGCAGGCCGACCCGCATTTAGGTAATTAATGATGAAAAGAGATATTGTCTGCATCATTCCCTCGCGCTATGAATCCAGCCGTTTTCCGGGTAAGCCCCTGGCCGATCTTTGCGGCAAACCCATGATCCAGCATGTTTATGAACGCGTCGCCGGGGCAAAGGCTGTACCATACGTGGCAGTGGCCACCGACGATCAGCGTATCTATGACACGGTGAAAAAATTCGGCGGCAACGCCGTTATGACCGCAAAAACGCACCGCTCCGGCACGGATAGAATCTCCGAGGCTGTCAAAACCCTTAATCTCTCCGCAGACGCCATCGTTGTCAATATTCAGGGGGATCAGCCGATTTTTGAACCAGTGCAGGTCGATGAGGTGATCGGGCCTCTCCTGAAAGATCAGGCCATTCAGATGTCCACCCTGATTTATAAAATCGTCCTCGACGCAGAGATTACTCATCCTCATGCGGTCAAGGTGGTTCTTGATCATCAGAATTTTGCCCTTTATTTTTCGAGGGCAACCATTCCGTATGTGCGTGACAAAAATCTGAAAGCCGATTACTACAAGCACCACGGCATTTACGCTTACCGCCGGGATTTTCTCGTCACATTCACAAAACTGCCGGAAGGGAAACTCGAAAAGCTGGAAGCCCTGGAGCAATTGCGCGCTCTGGAATACGGATATAAAATCAAATGTGTCATCACACCACATGATTCGGTCGAAGTGGATAACGAGCAGGAGCTGGATCGCGTGCGACAGATTCTGACGCAAAGATAATAATTCTGCTTCAAAATAAGATTAAGCAGAATGGATTCCGTATGAACATTTATGAAAGACCCGCTGAAAATCATTGATGATCAGACCGTTGAAAGCGCTTCAGGCTGGAGAATTGAGATTCTATCCAGCGAATCGCTGATGTATTCTGAAGAAGGAAAAAGCATCCTTTTCGAGATGGAAGAGCACCGGGATGCAAGCGGAGCAGATGTGGAGTGGACCATTTATGAGCCGCTGGCCTGGAGCTGGGACAAGCAAAAAAATCAAATCATTCCACAAAAAAAGAGCTCTGAAATATTAAACCGGATTGAGCTGGCTTTCTGGATGCTGGATCTCAAAATCAAAGAAATCATCTAATACCAAGTTGCATTCAAAGGATCAGCTTCAGCAAGGAGGAGACTCCGCAGGCGTATTATTGATACGCTGAGGAAGCCGACCCCCATGTCTGGGGGCACGCGACCGGTGCCAACAAAGTTAGCCAAAGACCGGATGCGCATTCCGCAAGGAAGCGCAAAAAAAACGATTCCTTCCCTACCGGTAGTTGCCCTCTGAAATTGGCAACTACATGCGACTTGGTATAACATCAGAGAGCGGTCACGGCGGACCGTAACCGCTCACCCGGGGGTTCCGCGTTAATCTTTAAACACCGCTCCAGTTGAAGCCGATGTAACCATTTTTGCATAACGGGCCAGATAACCTGTCGTGATGACGGGAGACCAGGCTTTAAGCGATTTACGGCGCTTCTCCAGCTCCGCATCGTCAACTTTCAGTGTCAATTTCTTGGCTGGAATGTCGATGGCTATGATATCGCCCTCCTTCACAAGCGCAATGGGCCCGCCCTCCGCCGCTTCCGGCGAGATATGTCCGATGGCCGCACCCTGTGTGCCGCCGCTGAAACGTCCGTCGGTCAGAAGCGCCACAGATTTATCAAGCCCCATACCGACAATGGCGGAAGTCGGCGAGAGCATCTCTCGCATGCCCGGACCGCCCTTCGGGCCTTCATAGCGGATAACCACAATATCTCCCGGCTTGATTTTCCCTCCCATGATTACCGCAATGGCTTTGTCTTCCGAATCAAACACGCGGGCCCTGCCTTCGTTGACCTGCATGGCCGCTGCCACGGCGGATTGTTTGACCACCGCGCCTTCCGGAGCCAGATTGCCGCGCAAAACAGCAATGCCGCCCTGTTTGGAGTACGGGTTGTCAAGCGGACGGATTACTTCCTCGTTCAACACGCGGGCCGTTTTTAAATTGGCAACCACGGTCTTTCCGGTTACCGTCATGGCTTTCTCGCTGATAACGCCCAGTTTGCTGATCACTTTCATGACCGCCTGGATGCCCCCCGCCGCGTCCAAATCCTCGATGTGGTGAGGCCCCGCGGGGCTGAGCTTGCACAGATTCGGTGTTTTCTCGCTGATTCTGTTAAACAGGTCTAAATCCAGCTTTATGCCCGCCTCATGGGCAATGGCCGGAATGTGCAGAACCGTATTTGTGGAGCAGCCCAGCGCCATATCGACAGCCATGGCGTTTTTGAAGGCGGCCAGCGTCGCAATATCACGCGGCTTCACGTTTTTCCTGAACAGGTCCATAATTTTCATGCCCGCCTGTTTCGCCAGTCGATGCCGCGCGGCAAGAACCGCCGGAATCGTTCCGTGTCCGGGCAACCCCAGTCCCAGCGCTTCGGTCACGCAGTTCATGGAATTGGCCGTGTACATGCCGGAACAGGACCCGCAGCCGGGACAGGCACAGTCTTCCAGCTGCTGCAATTCGGAGGATGTCATTTTTTTGGCCTTCACCGCGCCAACCCCTTCAAATACCGAGATGAGATCTACGGCTTTACCCTGAAGTCTCCCCGCCAGCATCGGTCCGCCGCTGATGAAAATGGACGGGATGTTGAGCCTGAGCGCCGCCATGAGCATTCCGGGAACAATCTTGTCGCAGTTGGGAATGAACACCAGCGCGTCAAAAGGATGGGCCGTCGCCATGATTTCAATGGAATCGGCAATCAGCTCGCGGCTGGCCAGCGAATATTTCATGCCCGCATGATTCATCGCGATGCCGTCACACACACCGATGACCGGAAATTCCACGGGCGTCCCCCCGGTCATGCGTATTCCCGCTTTTACATCCGCAGCAATCAGGTCCAGATGGATATGCCCCGGGATAATTTCGTTGGCAGAATTGACCACGCCGATGAGCGGTCTGGCAATTTCTTCATCCGTGTAGCCCATCGCCTTAAAGAGCGAACGGTGCGGTGCGCGCTCCAGTCCCTTTTTCATGAGATCGCTTCTCATTTTTTTTCTCTCCTTCAATCATAAATTAATAATTGAACGGGTTCGTAAAAAGATCAAGCTGCAAGGCGCGCAAGTCGTGAGGAATGAGGCGTATTTTTTCACCTGTGACCCCCGGGTTATACGTCGCAATGACGAGAGACGCAGCGCAACGCAGCAGGTTGGCTTTTTATGAAGACGTTCCTATTTTTTTCGCTTTTCCGGTCTCAGTCCCCTCACAGCCGCACCGGCCTGCCACATTTCGGACTCACGCATTTCCTTAAGCTCGGCGTTCAATTTTTCCTTGTAATCCGGCGCGCTGTTAACTCTTAGAACCACTTCGGTTTCCTTTCCGGTTGCGACGGAGTTATAGAGTTCGGCGAAAACCGGTTCGACTGCTTTACGGAATTTGTGACGCCAGTCGAGCGCGCCGCGCTGCGCTGTAGCCGAACAGTTGGCATACATCCAGTCCATGCCGTTTTCACCGACGAGGCGAATCAGGCTCTGGGTTAATTCCTCAACCGTTTCATTGAAGGCTTCACTCGGGGTATGGCCGTGCTTGCGCAGTTCGGCGTACTGTGCTTCCATCATGCCTGCAAGGGCGCCCATCAGCACGCCGCGTTCACCGGTCAGGTCGCTGTAAACTTCCATCTGGAAGGTTGTCGGGAAAAGAAAGCCTGATCCGATGGCAATACCCAACGCAAGCGTGCGTTCCATCGCGCGGCCAGTTGCATCCTGATGAACGGCAAAGCTGGAGTTGATGCCGCTGCCGTCAACAAAATTACGTCGTACGCTGGTGCCCGATCCCTTGGGTGCGACCATAATCACATCGACAAAATCAGGCGGAATAACGCCGGTCTGTTCTTTGTAAACGATGGAGAAACCGTGTGAGAAGTAGAGCGCGTCTCCCTTTTTCAGGTGGGCCTTGACTTTCGGCCACAGGATCATCTGCGCCGCGTCGGATACCAGGTATTGAATGATGGTCGCTTTCTCCACTGCTTCTTCAATCGGGAATAGCATCTGACCGGGAACCCAGCCGTCGGAAATGGCTTTTTCCCAGTATGGCTTGTCTTCCGGAGACTGCCCGATGATCACATTGACACCGTTGTCTTTCATATTGAAAGCCTGCGCCGGCCCCTGAACACCGTAACCCAGCACTGCGATCACTTCATTTTTAAGAACTTCCTGTGCTTTTTTAACCGTAAATTCTTCTGCGGTCACCACATCTTCCATCGTGCCACCAAAAGTGATTTTTGCCATAAAACCCCCTGTTATTATTTGATTATTCGTAATGATTCCATGTAGTTATTTTTAATCTTCCAGCGTCAGTGCGACCAGGCCCGTTCTGGTTATGTCCGCAATGCCAAGCGGCTCCAGGCGCGCCAGCGAAAAATCGATTTGCCTTTTGTCACCCGTTATTTCGATAATAACGTATGTATCTCCAGAAACTATTACTTTCCATTTATTCGTGTCAACAGCATTCTTCACGGCTTCCGAATTATCGGCCGCCAGATTCAGCCTGACCAGAACCATTTCGCGATGGATGGACTCAACATTGGTCAGATCATCGACAGAAATCACATCAACCAGCCTTTGCAGTTGATTCTCGATTCGAGTAATCGTCGTCTGAGAACCCGAGGTGGTCATCACGATTTTCGATATGTCGTTTTGCGTGGTCGTGTTCACGCAAAGGCTGTCAATGTTATAGCCTTTGCCGCCCAGCGTTCCGGCAACTCTCGCCAGAACATCCGGTTTGTTATGCACCAGAACTGAAATAATATGATCCTTTTTCTCCATGCTATTAAACCTCACATTTATTTTACTATTACCGGCTTCGTCAAAACCTACCGTTAATTGATCATTTCTCTTGATCCCAGGGTCATTTGAGTGATCGAGCCTCCCGGATGCACCATGGGATACACACATTCCTCTCTCGATATACGGAAATCCATCAGCACGGGTTTATCGGCGGCCAGCCCCTGCTCCAAAACGGTTTCCACTTCGGCAGGATTGGTCGCGCGCAGGCCGATCACACCAAAAGCTTCCGCAAGCTTTACAAAGTCCGGCGCGTACGACATGTCCGTATGAGAATATCGTTTATTGTAAAACATTTCCTGCCACTGGCGCGGCATGCCTAAAAATTCGTTGTTTAACAAAACCACTTTCACAGCGATGTTATACTGGGCGGCAGTTGCAAGCTCCTGGATGTTCATCTGAATGCTTCCGTCGCCGGCAATCGCCACAACCTGTCTGTCCGGGAAAGCGCATTTGACACCGATGGCGGCAGGCAGTCCAAATCCCATCGTACCGAGCCCCCCTGATGAGATGAAGGTGTTGGGCCGGTCGAAATGGAAAAACTGCGCTGTCCACATCTGATGCTGACCGACATCCGTTGTAATCAGGGCATCGCCTTTGGTCAGCATTTGCAATTTTTCAATCACGTACTGCGGTTTAATGACTTCGCCGTTCTGGCAGTAGCTCAACGGCACTTTTTCCCGCCATTCGGCAATTTCGCGAAGCCACTGGGCCCTGGAATCGGCATCCTGCGTGTAGTGATGTTCTTCCAGAAAACGCAGGATATCCTTCAGCGTGGCCTTGGTGTCGCCGATAATCGGCAGGTCAATGGTGACATTTTTATTAATGGAGGAAGGATCAATGTCAATATGGACGATCTTGGCGTTGGCGGCAAACGTTTCAATCGAGCCGGTCACGCGATCGTCGAAGCGAACTCCCAGGGCCAGCATAAAATCGCAGTGGCTGACAGCCATGTTCGCGTAATAGGTTCCGTGCATCCCCAGCATGCCCAGCCACAGAGGATCAGTACCCGGAAACGATCCGAGCCCCATCAGGGTCCCCGTGACGGGGATTTCGTATTTACGGGCCAGAAGGGTTAATTCGTCGGAAGCTTTCCCGAGAATCACGCCTCCTCCAGTCATAATCAGGGGCTTTTTCGCGGCATTGAGCATGTCTAATACATTAGCCATTTTTTTCGGCGCCGGTTTGTATACCGCTTCTTGATTGCGAATTTTTATATTTGCCGGATCATAATCATATTGCGCGGCCATGACATTTTTTGGCAGATCCACGAGGACCGGCCCCGGTCGTCCGGAACGGGCAATGTGAAAGGCTTCCTTGATCGTTGAAGCCAGTTCCTCAATATTGCGCACCAGAAAATTGTGCTTGGTGCAGGGCCGGGTGATGCCGGTGATGTCGCACTCCTGAAATGCATCATTTCCGATGAGGCCAGTGGGTACTTGTCCGGTAAATACCACCAGGGGAATGGAGTCCATATTTGCCGTAGCAATGCCGGTAACGGTATTGGTGGCTCCTGGACCGGACGTTACGAGACAAACGCCAACGTTTCCGGTCGCTCGCGCGTAACCGTCGGCGGCATGCACCGCGCCCTGTTCGTGGCGAACCAGAATGTGTCTGAGATCGCTTTGATAAAGCTGATCATAGAGATCCAGGACAGCCCCTCCCGGGTAGCCAAAAATAATGTCAACTTTTTCTTCTTCGAGCACTTTCAGAAAAATTTCCGTGCCTTTCAACTTCATGTTCTATGACTCCTCCATCACCTTTTATAAACAGTCCTGAAAACTGAAAAAGCCGCCAGTTTCTTTAGGAAAAAGCGGCCTTGACTAGATACAACAAAGCCGCGGGCTTTTCGGGGCCCGCGGCTTGTATCTCTTTTCTTAACGACACAGAGCGGCAGACCCCATGGGTACGAATACTACGACGAGTAATCTTACAATGGCCTGATTCAAAATTCTGCCGATGTCTAAATCTTTAAGAAACATAATTAATTCCCAGTTTAATGATTATTCCTTAACGAAAAAAATGCCTGTTGTCAAGAGACATTCTTGATTCGCTTTTATTTTTTTAACGGAACAATTCCTCGGCTTCTTCCGTCAGATTATCTTCCTTTTTTGTGGGCAGGGCGTTTTCCAGAAAGGTCTCATAGACCGCTTCCGAGCCTGCGCCCTGCACCGGCGCACCGGTTTGCTGATCGACCCTGACAAAAACAACGCCGTCCGGAACCGGGAATTCTTCCACTGGCACATCTTTCAACACTTCTTCCATAAAATAAAGCCAGATAGGCGCCGCCGCGCGTCCGCCCACTTCCTGTCTTCCCATAGATCTTTCTTGGTCAAAACCAACCCAGACGCCGGTAATCAGAGACGGTGTAAACCCGATAAACCAGGCATCACGGGTGTCGTTGGTCGTGCCTGTCTTTCCGGCAACCGGTCTGCCGATACTTTTAACTCTCTGGCCCGTACCGCTTTCCACGACTTCCTGCATGACATGGGTCGTTATGAAAGCGATGCGGGGATCAATGACCTGTTCCGGCTGCACCTTCGTTTCCTCGAAAACATTGCCGGTTCGGTCAACAATTTTGCGGATAAAGTAGGGTTTGACTTTTTTCCCTGCATTTCCCAGAACAGCATAAGCGCGCACCAGCTCCTGCAGGGTAACGCCCGATGATCCCAGCGCCAGCGATAGATTCCTGACCAGCGGAGAGGTAATGCCCATGTTCGCCGCGTATGACGTCGCGTAATCAACGCCGATTTCCTGCAGGATTTTCACCGTTACAACATTGCGCGACTGCACCAGGGCCTTACGCAGGGTAATCGGTCCGAGGAACTTCCCATCGTAGTTTTTCGGTCTCCAGACACCGTCCGGCTGCGATCGATCTTCAAACATAATTGGAGAGTCAACAATCCGCGTGGAAGGAGTCATGCCCTTGTCAAAAGCGGCCGTATAGATCAGTGGTTTAAAGGCTGAACCCGGCTGCCGTCGCGACTGCGTCGCGCGGTTAAATTCACTTCTTTCATAATCGCGTCCGCCCACCATTGCGCGAATAGCTCCGGTTTTAATGTCCATGCAGTAAAGCGCTCCCTGCACAACACCTTTCTCGTATTTTTCCCGCTCTTCCATTTCGGTCAGACCTTTAATCAGCGCGTCCCGGGCCGCCTTCTGTGCCGATAAATCAAGGGTTGTATAAATCGACAGCCCTTCCCTGTAGAGAATGTCTGTTCCGTATTTTTCCTGAACATAGCGACGGACCGTCTCAACAAAATACCCGGCAACTTTGTCCTTCGGGTTGGCCCGCTTCAGTTTCAGGGGGGCGGCTACGGCCGCATCCATTTGTTCGCTGGTGATGAAGCCTTCCGCCATCATGCGGTTCAGCACATATGTCTGCCTCTGTTTCGCGCGGTCAAAATAAAAAAACGGTGAATACGTGGTGGGGGCTTTCGGCAAACCCGCCAGCATGGCCGCCTCCGGCAATGTCAGATCCTTCGCGCCCTTGCCAAAATAGCCGATCGACGCCGATTCTATGCCATAGGTTCCGTGTCCCATGTAAATCTGGTTAAGATACAGATAGAGAATTTCATCTTTTGTCAGATACCGGTCAATACGGTAGGAAAGAACGGCTTCCTTGAACTTTCGAATGTACTTTCTTTCGGGCGTCAGGTACATCATTTTGGCTACCTGCTGTGTAATGGTGCTGCCGCCCTGAACAATTCTACCCGCTTCCACATTTTTAAACATGGCACGGAAGATACTGACCAAATCAAATCCCTTGTGCTGATAAAAGCGGGAATCCTCGGCCGCAACAAAAGCATGCTTGACCATGTCCGGAACTTCAGAAATCTTAATGATTTTTCTGTCTTCTAAAAAGAACTCCTCCAGAAGCTCATCATTTGCGTCATACACGCGGGAAGCAATGCTCGGCCGGTAATCCTTCAATGCGTCAATTCCCGGAAGATCCCGGGTCAATGCGTAAAATGCCGTGAGCCCGCCGAGCGTCAGCACCGAAAGCAGCAGAAACAAAACAAATAATATTTTGAAAAAGATAAGCAGCTTGCTTGATTTCTTTTTCTTTCTTTTGAGTTCAGACATGGTCCAATCCTGACGTCTCTCCTTCCGGTCTTAAGCGGATACCTCTTTTTTCCGGCCTGCAAACTTTGCAACAAATATACTCACTTCATACAGAAACAGCAAGGGAATCGCCATCAACATCTGGCTTAATGCATCCGGAGAAGGCGTAAGAATCGCGGCGGCAATAAACATTAATAAAATTGCGTATTTCCTGTTTTGAGAAAGCATCTTATCGGTCACAATCCCCAGTTTTGCCAGAAAGAAGATTAAAACCGGCAACTGGAAGGACAAGCCGAATCCCAGTAAAAACTTAATAAAAAGACCAAGATATTCGTTGAAGGAAATCATGGCCTGCAGATATTGATTATTGAAACTGACAAAAAAACTAAACGCCGGAGGCAGAACGACCAAATAACCGAAAGTGACGCCGCTCAAAAAAAGTATGGTCGAAGACAGGACAAACGGCAATACGTACTTTTTTTCCTGCGGAAGAAGCGCGGGCGAAATGAACTTCCACACCTGGTAGAAAATGAAAGGACTGGTTAATATCAGGGAAGAAAAAAATGCGACTTTCATGTACGTGAAAAAAGCCTGGGTCAATCCGGTGTAAATCAGATAGCTGTTCTTGGGAAGAGCTTCGACCAGAGGTTTGGTAATGACGGCAAAAAGCGCGTCTTTATAATAGTAGCAAACAAAGAAACCTATACCCAGCGCAATCAGCGCATTTGTCAGTCTTTTCCGCAATTCTATCAAATGTTCAGTCAAAGACATTTTGGCATCTTCGTTGGTTTCCATAATTACCGTTTTTCAGGGTGCTGAAATTGCAGATGTTGTGTTGGATTTTATTTTGTCCCGGCATCCCCGCCGGCTGGTTCATTTTTGTCTTCAGATTCAGGTTTTTTTATCAGGAGTGAATTCTCCAGTCCATTACCCTGATCGGCCTTCTTGTCTTCTTCTTTAAAGGTATCTTTCAGATCATCGGTAATTCCATCAGTCGCGTTTTTAAAATCCCGAAACCCTTTGCCCAGCGTTTTGGCCAGATCAGGCAGTTTTTTGGGCCCGACGATTAAAAGCGCGATAATCGCGATGATAATCAGTTCCTGAAAACCTATACCAAACATGTGTGGACAACTCCTTTAAAATTATTGCTTACCTATATATTGATTGCCGGTTTTGTCAATATTTTTCACACAAAACGTCTTCCCTGTCCGGCCGGAATTCAAGGGATATCCATACAAAATTAAATATTGCCCCTTGCATCATTAACATTTCAACTTGACTGGGCTTTATCTGTCTTATACGCCATCCATATGACCGTTGATGAACAAATTGCAGCGCTTACCCGAACGGGCTCCGGTAAAATGATCGATCTGGCACATGCTTATTGCCATGGATAACCAGCCCCTAATGAAGCCACGCTGCGTAAAGCTTATAAAACGGGCATTGATTATGGAAACCGATTCATTGAATCCTGCGGTCCGTTCGGACACAATAAATAACTTTACAAAATACCAGTCTCCATTTATCAATAAAAGATCATGATGATCAGAAACAGGACTGTATGGAAAAGGTACTATTAGCGGTTTTTCTTATTTTATTTATCGGGCGAATGGCGTTTCGTTATGTCCTGCAGTGGCTCAACACAGGTCATCTGAAAACGCATGGCCGGGAAATACCGCCGGTGTTCCGGGACGAACTCGATGAAGCAACACTCCACAGGATGGTGGACTACACCTGTGACCAGTCGCGTCTGGAATCATGGGAGCATCTGGCGGGGGACGCGATTGAACTGGCCGTGATATTTCTGCTGCTGCCTTTGGGAATCAGGTGGCTTGCCGGAATCAATATCCATCTCATCGTGCAGGCGCTGATCTTTTTCGCCGCCCTGGCACTCATCGGCGGGACTGCAAGCCTGCCGTTTGACATCTATCACACCTTCGTATTGGAAAGAAAATACGGATTTTCAACCATAACATGGAAGCTGTGGCTCATGGATCTTTTCAAATCGGTGCTTCTTTCCGCCATCCTGATGACCATTATCGTCGGCTTCCTCATGGCATTTGTGACGTATCTGCCCAACAGCTGGTGGTTCTGGGGCTGGGTGTTTTTCACCTTATTTCAGCTGACGCTTCTGTGGCTTTACCCGGTGCTGATCGCGCCGCTCTTCAATAAATTTGAACCGATCAGAGACGAGGCGCTCAAGGAAAAAATCGTGGCTCTGCTCGCCAGGGCCGGCCTTGAGGCCAAAGGCATCTATCAGGTGGATGAAGGCAGACGATCCAAACATACCAACGCCTATTTCACCGGGATCGGAAAAACCAAACGCATTGTTTTATATGACACGCTTCTGGCTTCGCATACACATGAAGAAATAGTGTCGGTGCTGGCGCATGAAATCGGCCACTGGAAAAAGAAGCATATTCTCAAACAGCTCGCCTTCATGATCACTGCTTCACTGTTCCTGTTTTACTTTGTATATTTTGCCTCGGGGTATCCGCCCCTGTTCCGCGCCTTTGGGATTGATCACACCCCTGTTTATGCCGGATTGTTTCTTGTCTCTCTCTATCTCGGAGCGGCGGGTTTTTTCCTTGCCCCCCTTGGCGCGGCCGTCACTCGTCGTTTCGAACGTGAAGCCGACCGGATGGCTTATAACCTCACCGGCACCTCACGGCCCATGATCAGCGCACTCAAACGCCTGGCCAAAGATAATCTCAGCAATCTTCACCCCCACCCCTGGTATGTCGTATTCTATTATTCGCATCCGCCGCTCACTGAACGTATTGAATATTTGCAGGCAATGGATTATAAAAAGGGAAATGCTTAGGAGACTCCGATATGCCGATATATGAATTTTATTGCCGGAAATGCAACACCATTTATAATTTTTTCTCCAGAACCGTCAACACGGATAAAATCCCGTCATGCCCGCGTTGTAAAAACGTTCCCCTGTCGCGGCAGATGTCCGTCTTTGCAGCCATAACAGGAGGGAAGAGAGAGGAACCTGCAAACGACCCGTTCGGCAGCCTTGATGAAAGTAAAATGGAGAAAGCCATGATGCAGTTCGCGGCGGAGGCGGAAAAAATGAATGAAGACGATCCGCGCGCCGCGGCAAAGCTAATGAGAAAATTGTCGGAATCAACCGGGATGAAGCTGGGAGAAGGTTTTCAGGAAGCCCTGAAGCGTATGGAGGCGGGAGAAGATCCGGACATGATTGATGAAGAAATGGGGGATATCCTGTCGTCTGAAGATCCATTCGGGGAAAAGCAGGGCGGCAGCAAAAGGTCTGTTTTGCGCAAACCCCTCAAGGATGAAACACTTTATGATCTCTAACACACCGCGCGGAATAATGGATAAAACAACATGAAAGTTTTCGAACCGGCATCCATCGGCTCCATCAACCTGTCCAATCATTTTATACGCTCCGCAACAGCGGAGGGACTGGCAACCAGTCAGGGTTTCTGTTCAGCGCCATTGACAACGTTCATGGTACGACTGGCCAAAGGCGGTGCCGGCCTGATTATCACCGGCCATATGGCGGTGAGCAGCGAAGGACGCGCCGGAGAAAGGCAATTATGTATCTGGCATGACGATTATCTTCCCGCGCTGATGGACATGACCCGTCAGTTACACGAGGCAGGCGGTAAAATTGTGGCACAGATCAGCCACGCGGGAATTTTTGCAAATACGTCCCTGACCGGCGAGGCGGCTATGGGACCGACGGTCCGGCGGCAAAGCGACGCAACCATCTGCCGTGAAATGACGTCTGTCGATATTCGTAAAACCGTGAAAGCGTTCGCAAGCTCTTCGTACCTGGTGAAGGAGGCGGGTTTTGACGGCGTGCAGATTCACGCCGCGCATGGTTATCTTTTAAGCTCTTTCCTTTCGCCCCATTATAACAGCCGCCATGATGAATATGGCGGAACGGCCGAAAACCGGTCGCGTTTTTTGCTGGAAGTGGTACAGGCTGTCCGGGCATCCACGGGTAACAATTTTCCGGTTCTGGTGAAAATGAATGCCAATGATTTTCTGGAAAATGGTATGAGCATCGATGATATGATCTATACCGCAGCCGCAATGGAAGCGGCCGGAGTCACGGCCATCGAGCTTAGCGGCGGCACGCCGGAATCGGGAAAGATGATTCCCGCCCGCCCCGGCAGCATAAAACCGGAAAACGAAGGCTATTACAAAGAGGACGCACAATATTTCAAGGAAAAAATCGGCATTCCCCTGATACTGGTGGGCGGTTTCCGCACGCTTTCCGTTGCGGAAAAATTCTTACAGGACGGCATTTGTGATTTCATCGCCATGGCCCGCCCGTTCATCTGCGAACCGAATTTAATCATTCGCTGGAAAAACCACGAGCAGAATTATTCATCCTGCAATTCGGATAATCTATGCTATCGGCCGGTTCACGCAGGCAAGGGACTGTACTGCCTGACCCAGGTACGGAAAAAGACCAGGAAACCGGCCTGAACCAGCCGCCCGGCTCCAGGTATTGAAAAATGCCGCT
>JBDKUG010000290.1:0-4830 GCA_039679815.1 Smithella sp. | reverse complement strand
CAGATCAGGAAGAAGCAGACAGAAGTTAAAGAAGTAAAGGATTGACACCCCGCTGCAGCAAAAAACATGATCTGTCAATATAGCACGCCCCCTCAAGTCTCCAATAGATTGAGGGGGTTTTTGTTTGTGCTCTATTGCTAAACCATTGTTCGTCTGCGAAAGGGGTCTGTTCTGATAGAAATATCGCGTTTATTTGTTGCTACCAGCTTATCCCCTTGCCTTTTAGCAATTTCTTTGCATTTTCGTCGCCGAGTTTTGCCGCCATTTTTAGATCATTAACTGCCCTGTCATTGTTTCCAAGTTTGACATAGGCTGCACTGCGGTTGAGATAGGCAAATGTATAGTCCGGTTTGATTTGGATAGCGCTGCCATAGTCCTCAATTGCCTGCTGATAATTTCCGAGGCCTTTGCAGGCAAAACCGCGGTTAACATAGGCTTCCGGATAATCGGGCTTTAAATTGATCGCCCTGTTTAAATCTTCAATTGCCTGCCGGTAATTTCCGAGTTTGTTATATGCAGTCCCCCTGTTATAATATGCCTCCGCATAACGCGGTTTATTCTCGATCGCCCTGCCATAATCCTCTATTGCCTGATGATAGTTGCCGAGATTCTGGTAAACATTTCCTCGACTGTTATGGGCCGTTGCATAATCCGGTTTGATCTCCATGGCCTTATTTATATCCCCCATTGCCAGCTTGTAATTGCCAAGAGCCAGATAGGCATTACCCCTGTTATTATAGGCTTCCGGAAAATCCGTTTTGATTTCGATTGCCTTGTTAAAATCCTCTATTGCCTGCCGGTATCTGCCAAGGGCGTGATAGGCGTTCCCCCGGTTATTATAGGTCTTCTCATGATGCGGCTTGATTTCGATTGCCCTGTTAAAATCTTCAATCGCCTGCTTATATCCGCCCTGACTGTAATAGGCGACACCCCTGTTGTCATAGGCGAGCCAACTGTTTTCAGTAACCGCCAATGCGTGATCATACAATGTAAAGTTGTTCTGCCAGTGCCCGACTTGCTTCCAGGAAATAATGGAAAGGCACATAATGCTTAATGCAGCTGCTGCAAAAAGCATTTCCTTTCGGTATTTCCATTCTTTCAAGAGCTCCGGAACACCCCATGCCACCACGATGAACAATCCAATCAGGGGAATATAAGTGTATCGGTCCGCCATGGCCTGAGAGCCAACCTGTACGATACCAATCACCGGCACAAGTGTGCCTAAATACCATAACCAACCCGTTGTCACATAGACATGTCTCTTACCTATTCTGAAAACGGCTATGGTAATGACTATCAGCAGGGATACCGCACCAAAACCCTGCCAGAGCAGCAATCCCTCAGGATAAGGGTAAAAGACCGAAAGATTATTCGGCCAAATCATCTTTCCGATGTAGGCGATATAGGAAATGAAGGCATTCCCGATACGAGCAGCCGGTGATAACACCTCAACAGATGAGACAGATCCCCCTTTTTGTTGCGCCATGTATGTTGCAACACTTGAAAGAAGTGCCAGGGCAAAAAAAGGAATTTTTTCCCAAAGCAAAGGATATATCAACGACCATTTGTATTCGGGATTGGCTTGCTTCTTTATTTCCAATATTTCCTTTAAAGCATCCTTCTTTTTAGATTTCTTTTTTTGCTGGTCAGAAGTCACTGTCTTCAATACTTCAGGCTGAACTTTCCGGCCCGGATTTATTTCAGCAAAGCGCTGCAGGGGCCAGTAATCCAGAAGCAGCAGCACAAAAGGCAGGGTTACCAGCATGGGTTTTGCCATCAGGCCCAATGCAAAAAACAGAATGACAGGTAAATATCTCCGGAACCCGGGATGCTCCACATAATAACTGTATGCTCCAAGGGTGAGCATCCAGAAGAAAGTGGAAAGAACATCCTTGCGCTCTGCTATCCAGGCGACAGACTCCACATGGAGGGGATGTATCGCAAACAGGACGGCTACAAAGGCACACGGCCAAATGGTTTTGGTCATCCGGAGCAATATCACAAACAGAAGTAAGGTATTCATCACATGAAAGAGAAGATTAATCAGATGATAGCCGGAGGGATTGAGGCCGAAGATCGAATGATCCAGCATCAAGGACAGCCATGTCAGTGGATGCCAGTTAGCACTCTTCCGGACTAATTCAGAAGAAAAGGCCTGTTTTACACTTTCCCAATTCAGACCGGATTGCACATAAGCATTTTCATACACGTACATACTGTCATCATAGTTGATAAAGCCGCAGTCCTTGAGCTGCCAGAAGGTAATAACCGTGAGTATCACCAGGGCTGTGCAAATCAAGGCAGGCATCCAATGCTTATATTGGTTGGCTTCCGGGCTTAAACTGCCATTTGCGGCAAATATTTTTTTGGATCCTTCGTTCAATTTTTAATTCCTGAATTTTTCTGGAATAGTTATCATATATTGACTCAGAATTCAGCCCTATTATGATTACCAACTGCAAGGATCGATGATATCGACGCAATCAGCCACCTTCGATCTGTTTAAACAGGAATCATCGGAGGCGGTTCACTGTATGCTGAGCGCTTCTGGAGATAGGACAAAAGATGATTATAAATGTGATCGATTCTGTCTGATTCCGGCAGGGCATCCCTGATTTTTTTCAGATATTCACGTTCTCGAATGATGTGAAAAGCGGGCTGAAAATTAATGTCGTAAATCCAGGCCATCTGAAGAAGTTTGAAGTCATTGAGCGACTCCATTTGCTGCATACTGATCATTTTGCCGTTACCGAGACTGGTCAGGATTTCATCAGAGACACAGGGTGTATCAGGCAGATCCAGTTCAATGGCATTGCTTTTCTCCCCGGGGCCTGCACAGTAATAGTTGGACACCAGATTAAGAATATCCAGTTTATCCGCATCCCGGAGCAGTTTGCTGAAATGCATGCAGATCTGGGTTTCACCGTCCGGAATGCTCAAGCGGTTGTGAAAGGATATCGCTTTCAGGATCAAGTTGCGGGTCTCTTCGTTTAATGCTGCCAGAGTGTTTTCCCTTCGCAGCACCTCAACACCAAGCTTTGCATGGTTTTCTGATTTTTTATCAACAAAAGTGCGATATCGGGTGAATTGATCGAAACGGCCAATGTCATGAAACAGGGCCATCGCCTCGGCAATCCTCAGGCTGTTTTGACTCATGCGGAGTTGCCTGCCGACATTCAGAGTTTCACTGCAGACCCTCAAGGAATGCTCTTCTTTCAGCACGATGGCCTGTTGTGTGACAGGATCAGCGCAATAGAATGACCTGACATAATGAGAAAACCAGTTTTTCAAATGATTCAAACCGGTTTCTGTTAAACAATAGGGGGTTTGAGTTTCCACGATTTTTTCCTTTACCGGCAAGGCGGACTAACACAAAGGAGCAGGAAAAGCAAACTTCGACCGGCGTCAGCCGCAACTCTTGAATTCCGCTTTTAAAAACCTGGAAGACGCTGCAAACACGGTTTTGATACGGATTATGGACTACAGATTATCTTTCGTAGGTTATCAATATGTGACTCAGGCGTTATCTGCTTCCAGACGGGCTTATCAAATGGAACGTGAACGATTACTTTGTAATTTTTATCATAAAAAGTTTTGGACAAATACCGGGACATACCTTTTTTACAATCAATTTCATTTAAATAGGTCATCTGTGAAAGTCCATCCCAGTTTTCGGTCAACGGCCCGGTCTTTCTCAGGCCTTTCATGAATTTTGCCCTGCTTTCATCAGAATAAATATACTTCGTCCATACCTGAAAGATATTTTCGGGTTGATTCTTGATGTGGACCTTATCATATAAAAGAACACCTCCATCATGGGTCGTTCCGTATTCCACCCAACCCGATGCGCTCGTAACCGAAACAGAAGATTGTTCTTTCGTTTTATTTTTCCCGCAGCCGACAGAAACACCTATCATTATAATAATTACAATCACCACCGCTATTTTGTTTTGCTTCATCATGATTTCTGCCGCATTTTGCTGTTATTCTTCCATATAAGGTTTAACGAGTTCATCCCATTCTTTTTCCGTTTTACATTTCTTTTCATAAACAAAACAATAAATTCCATCAGGAGAAAACATTCCGCGAAGATTTGATTTGTCGACGTCATATAAAATCTTTCGTTTCGTTACCGGATTGTAAAACAGCATGTAGCATTTATTGCGTTTATCATTATAATGACTCGCGTAAAAACCGGAATATATCGCATCGTAGCTTTTCTTGAAAAACTCTTCACTACTTTTACCGCATTTTGACTGCAGTTGCTCATCTGCTTTATTGTTGTCCCC
This sequence comes from Smithella sp., assembly GCA_039679815.1. Classification (GTDB taxonomy): domain Bacteria; phylum Desulfobacterota; class Syntrophia; order Syntrophales; family Smithellaceae; genus UBA8904. The sequence continues at coordinate 541 of JBDKUG010000290.1, read as the reverse complement.
GCATCCGGCAAAAATAAACAGGACAACCAGGGAAAACAAAAGAATGAAATTCTGAACCCGCTTCATACACCCCCGTTACCGATGGCACGAATGGATCAAGATAAAACAATGATTAAAAATTATTTATACAAGTGAAACACATCTGAGATACTTTTTCAAGGTTAATCCGCTACTTGTCAGCTACTTTTTACGGTTTCCCTTCAATTGTCAACCATAAAAAAGTATTGCATATCATGAGTCAGAGGGAGCCTTTGCTTTATGATCAGCATGTCCAGTAAAGGCAATCCTTGCGACAATGCCGCCACGGAAAGCTTTTTTAAAACACTCAAAGTTGAAGAAGGTTAGCACTGGGAAGACCGAACTCTGGAAGAGGTTCAAATTCGGCTTCCCTTTTTCACCCAAGAAGTGTACAAACACAAAAGTCTGCATTCCTCCCTGGAACTGTGCCTTGGAGTCGATAAAGTTTGTTCTCGTTATAGAAAACAAAGGTCATTTGTAATGTCGAACAATTCTGATACAAATCTGAAAAACATATTAAGTA
>JBDKUG010000073.1:0-4306 GCA_039679815.1 Smithella sp. | reverse complement strand
CGGGTCAGTTCCCCGTCACCGCTCTCCTGTGCCTGCCTCAATTTAAGCTGAACCATCCGTTTCTGTTCTTTATACCATTTTTCCCTTATTCTCCGGACATTGTCCGCAAAATTACGTTCCACCATGTTCTCATCGGTCGGAGGGGCTTCAATACTTAACCTGTAAATACTCTCCCGAAGCGGTTTATCTTCGTCCGACACCAGAATCATGTTAATGTCAATGTAACCAAGCAGTTTGTAAGTCTCGATAATTTTATCGCCGAGTTTTTGAAGCGAAGGCTCCATAAAATAATTTAATATTTTTTCACGTTCGACAAACAGCGTCTGTTGCGGATATTCCAGCATCAGCCTGATCAGATTCATCTCAAGCGGATTCAGGTGTATTTCGGCCGATCGTTTCAGGGCCGCAACGCCTGTTTGTTGAAACTTACCCGTCTTGCGGTGAGCCTCTTTTTTCAACAGGGTTTGGTCAATCCCCAATTTCTCCGCAATACGCTTGATAAAAAGATTCTTTTCGATTTCATCGCCGATTTTACCCACGAACTCCATCGCGGTTTTCACCAGGTCACGGTTTTCTTCAAACGTCTTGCCGTCTCCCAGAATGTTATCAATATAATAATCACTGATGGCCGGCGCAAGGGCGATCAATTCATCGAGTTTTCCCTTGCCGTATTTTTTGATAAAGTCATCAGGATCGCATCCCTCAGGGAGAATTAAGGCACGGGCATGCATGTTCGCTCCTAAAAACAACTCTAAAGAGCGGTCCAATGCCTTTCGTCCGGCTGTGTCGGGATCGAACAGCGCCACGACATTCTGAGTATAGCGGCGTAAAAGTTCCAAATGATCTCTTGTCAACGCTGTGCCCAGTGTTGCGACCACATTGCGGACACCTGCATTCCACAGCGATATGGCATCAAAATAACCCTCCACAATCAAACAGAAACCGCTCTGGCGAATCGCCTCTTTGGCTTTTTGCAATCCGTATAAATTCTTGCCTTTAATGTAGACAGGCGATTCCGGCGAGTTGAGATATTTCGGTTCGCCTTCACCTAAAATCCGGCCCCCAAAGGCCACGATTTCCCCGAAAATATTTTCAATCGGGAAGATCAGCCGACCGCGGAAGCGGTCGTAGAAGCTTCCTTCTTTACCGGCGGCAACCAGACCGGCCTGTTCGGCCAGCTTCAGCGATAAGCCGCTGCTTTCGATATAATCGGTCAAAGAACGCCAGGTATCCGGTACATACCCCAACCGGAATTGTTTGATGGTTTCTTCGGTAACGGCCCTTTTGAGCAAATAATCACGGGCTATTTTCCCTGCTGGAGAGGCCAGATTGCGTGCAAATTGCTGCGCCGCCCGTAAATTCAGGTTAATAATCTCATCGTGCAGGGAATCTTTTTCATGGCCTTCCTTACCGAAGCTCCGAACCGGAAGAATGACACCTGTTTTCTCCGCCAGATGCTTAATGGCTTCGGGGAAACTTTTATTGGCAATTTTCATCAGCAGGGTGATGACATTACCGCCTTCCCCGCAACCGAAACAGTAAAAAATCTGTTTTTCGCGGTTGACGGTGAACGAAGGCGTTTTCTCCTGATGAAAAGGACAAAGTCCCAGATAATTCCTGCCTGCCTTTTTCAACGTCAGATATTCGGAGGCAAGCTCGACAATGTCCACCCTGCTTTTAATTTCTTCAATCTTGCTGTCATCAAAACGCACGAATGATTGCCTTGCCTGTTTTAAGTTTTTTCATCAACTCTGATGGATGAAGCCTTTATTGAGATAAAAGTGCTTTCACTTTTTCACCGGCGGCTTTGCCATCCGCCTTACCGGTAATCAGCGGCATCAAGACCTTCATGACCTTACCCATATCCTTGACTGAAACGGCGCCAACATCAGTAATCGCTTTCCTGATGAGCGCTTCCACGTCTTCATCCGACATTTGCGCAGGCATGAATTCCTGCAGGATTTTCAATTCCGCCTCTTCTTTTTCCACCAGGTCCTGTCTTCCACCTTTGGCGAACTGTTCGATTGAATCTTTTCTCTGCTTCACCAGCCCGGACAGAATCTGCATGGTTTCCGTTTCGTTGGGTGGCCGCATCAGGTCGATTTCTTTGTTGTGCAGAGCTGTTTTCAGCATGCGGACAGCGGAAAGCCTGATTTTGTCTTTGGCCTTTGCCGCCGACACCATTTCTTGATTGATCCTGGCATTAACATCCATAATAATTTACCTCAAATTAACCTAACTGATCTTCCAGTTTTCTGCCGCCGAGCAGATGCATGTGCAAATGAAACACGATTTGTCCTCCATCGGCATTGCAGTTTATAACCGTACGGAACCCTCCGTCGGCCACATTTTTTATTTTAGCGACTTTCTGCGCGGCTGTGAACAAAAGCCCCGCAATATCCTTTTGGTCCGTGTCAACATCCATCAGCGTAGCAACATGTTTTTTCGGAATGATGATGACATGCACCGGCGCCATCGGATGAATATCATCAAAGGCCAGAACGGCGTCATCTTCGTAAACCTTCGTGCAGGGGATATCCCCGTTGATAATTTTACAAAAAATACAATCTGACATATTTTTCTTCTCCCCCCTGATTCTATGAGGTCTCGCGTGTCTTTGCGATGGCGTCTTCCAGTGCAATCGCACCCGTATAGAGCGCACGGCCGACAATCACTCCAAAGAAAGAACAGTCCCGGACAGCCAGCAAACGGTCAATGTCCGCAAGTGTGGCCACGCCGCCGGAAGCAATCACCGGGATCGTTACCGCCTTTGCAAGCACCCGTGTCGCCTCCACATTGACACCTGTTTCCATGCCGTCACGCTGAATATCAGTATAGACTATGGCCTGAATCCCGCAGTTTTCATATCGCTGCGCCAGTTCGACTGCTTGCTGGCCGGTCTTTTGCGTCCATCCGCGTACAGCAACCTGTCCACCGAGTGCGTCGATCCCCAGAATAATCTTCCCGGGATGGATTTGGGCGGCTGTCTTTACAAATTCTTCATCCTGAATTGCCGCCGTACCCAGGATAATGCTCGACACGCCATTTTCCAGATAATAATTGATCGTCTCCATGTTACGGATGCCGCCACCGACTTCAACCGGCACGGAAACAGATTTTGCAATCTCGCAGATAACTGGCGCGTTCTTCGGCAGACCGGCCACAGAACCATCCAGATCAACAAGGTGAATCCGCTCCGCGCCTTTTTCGGCCCAGCGTTTTGCCATAGCCGCGGGATGATCGCCATAAACGGTCACACGGTCAAAATCACCCTGTGCCAGACGGACACATTGTCCGTTTTTGATATCAACCGCGGGAATGATGATCAACGTAAACTCCTTTGCGAAAAATGCTTCAGCTCAGCGCGGGCGGTATCCCTTGGACGCTTTGCCCCCCCCGAATCAGGGTCCAAAGCCTGAAAACGTCTTGAATACCTCGTCAACACCAAGTTTTGTCAATTGACGCGCAGTCACCCATTTGGCGCCACCTTTGACAAAAGAGAATACCTCGTAGACATTTTCCGTCAGTGATCTTTGCGTTTTATCAAAAGCCCCGCGCCACAGTGTAGTGCCATCCTTGACGGAAATCAGGTGAATCTCAAAAGCGACCGATGCGGGATGCTCGGTGGAATAGGCGTAACCGACTCTCTCACGGTAACGGTAAACGAACCCGACCGCCAGAACATCCGCGTGCAGTTCATTCCCGACTTTCAGTGCCTTCTCCATCAGGGACTGCTTTTCAGAACCGGTGTTGACCTGATGATAGATCTTTTCTGCTTTTTCTGAAGGAATGATTTCCACATCGCTCAAATCCCTCAGTTTGTCCGTAACCATTTCCTCGAGAACACTTTCAGCGCCACTGACAACGCTTCCACCGGGATTGATGCTGCCGCAAATCGGGCACCGGACCGATGACGACCCGTCTTCCGGCATCACCGATTGAAAGGGAATCACCACAATACGTGTTGTGGCACCGGACCGGGGCGGTTCAGTTTTCTTTTCTTCGGCCTGAAGCGCCTGTGACGCAAGAAAAAGAAACCCCAAAACGAATGACGCACAACCCCATTTCTTTATCCGGGAGATATTTTTCAATTCAGGAAACCTGACCTTTCTATCAGAGCATTCCTTTGGTGGAGGGAATCCCTGATATTTCCGGGTTAATATTCACAGCCTGTCTTAACGCCCGTCCAAAGGCTTTAAAGACAGCCTCGATGATGTGGTGGCTGTTGCTGCCATACGCAAGATTAATGTGCAGTGTGATACCGCTGTGATCCGTGAAAGCCTTAAAAAATTCTTTCACCAGGGCA
>JBDKUG010000074.1:0-3771 GCA_039679815.1 Smithella sp. | reverse complement strand
TGCGGAAGCCGCTATAAGGGTTGTCTCCGATGAATGTAGGGATCGCTCCCCGAGCGATCTGAAAGGCTTACAAATAAATTCACTGAAATCGCTTGCCGGATCGCATTCATCGTTTCCTATTTTTATGTCTCAAAGCATAACGGTAAGTCTGAAGTCAGCGGTGTTGTTTCAGGGTCTTCTCGATCACATAGCCAGCATCCGCGCAATGCGACCATTGCCTTCCCAAAACGGATGAATGAGCACCAGTTCCGTATGGACAACGGCAAGGGCATGGACGACTTCCGCATGTGTCTTAAAGCGGCATGGTGTAAATTGACGAAGCGGTCCCTTTTCGAATTTGTGCATTAAATCAGGAATCCTTGCTGCTGCAGCAAAAGGAAAATCACCTTTGGATAAATTGACTTGGCGATAACGTCCGGCCCACTCATAGATGAGGCTGGTGTGTTTCTGGTATAGATAAAACAATAATCAAGATACGACTAATTCTTTTTCAAGGTCGTTATAAATTTTATCAATTTGACTTTGCAGAGCGATCGTTACGGCAAGTGCCGTTACAATCCTGCAGTAGTATCGAGGATCGTCCATGCTGCGGTCTTTTCTGTCCTTGAGATATTTCTGCAATACCTGATAGCCGCCGATTTGATAATTCCACAACTCCGGTGAAACATTGTCGAAATACTTTTCTTTGTTGATGTAAATTCGCTTCTCTCCCGCATTGTAAACAATCTTTTCTATCTTGTCGTTGTCGTCCCCACCCTGATATTTGGCGATGGGTTTGCTGAGCATATCGCTTTTCATCAAATGCAACTCCGTCAGTTGCCGTCCAAGTTCAGTCATCCTGCTGAAAACTTTATAATCGGCTGTAAACGGCACACGGGGGAAATCAATCTTCAGGAACTCAGCGTACTTCATGCGGTAGGCATTGCTGTAAAAGACGGCATAGATGTAGTAAAGAATTTCCTCCGGCGTCAGTTTTTTCTTGTACGTTTTGTTGAGCTTTTCATAAACAGTCTTATCAATATTGGGAGTTTTATTTTCTCCGCCGTAATCCGCTTCCGGTTCAAAAAGCATGAGGGTGTGAAAACGAGATTTTTTCTGAACCTTGTCTTTGTACAGGTATAAAGGATAAATATATGTTCTTTCTTTTGTCTTATTTGAAATCAAGGAATCATCTATTATATTCTCGGCCACGAGAGCATGCAGCCAATTATTTAAAGATGTTTGTCGGCATGTTAAAAGACCGATATTGTCTCTCAACATGTGACGCATGACATCATGCCTTGACCTTTCAATTAATGATTCATGATAAAAGATATGTCTGATATCAAAAGGTCGATATTGAATTGGTTTTATAAAGCTTTCATAATTCTCAAGTATTTGAATTTGGCTGCGTGCAGTCGAAAGCTTCCAATTGGGTTTATCTTTCAGATCATAAGCCTGTGCAATTATTTCATCCGTTTGTTTTTTGCTTTCCAGTTGTGCGATGCGGTTCTTGAGAATATTTTTATCAAAATCAATTACAAATTCATCTCTTGAAGTTACAATCCCCACGCTATTTACCGGAAAGATTTCGTTGACTGGTTTCCAGGTCAAATATATTTTGATCTTTTCCGTGTTGCGCCTGATGAGAAAATAATAGGGACTTTCCGGTTGGATGCGCTGATAATTTTTTGTCTTGAAATGATTGCTCTCCAGCCATTCGTATTTTTCTTCGCGCAGGCCATACAGACTGCTGTGATAAACCTTGCAGTCTCTTTTATTCTTTTGCTTGACAAATAACGCTATTGCCACGCCCTGCCTGATATCGAAAACATTTTCATCCTTGGAACCGTCTGGACAAATTTCTTTTTTCAGGCTGTTGCCATGCAGATCAAGAATATAAATTTCATTAAACGTTTTCATCAGGCTTTGGCGCATACCGCGAAACGTGGGATTGTCCAGATAGCTGTGATTGGTAATCATGCCCAAAACGCCGAAACCAGTCTTTTGGATTTTCCACTGCGCGAAACGCAGGAACTTGACGTAATCGTCCTGTAACCATTTGGGATTTTTCTCACCCAGGGGTTCACCATCGACCGTATAATAGCTTTGAGCACCGTCAATTTCTTCTTTCAATAACTTTTCAGTCCATGCGTTTTGATTGGCAGAATGTCCGCTGTAGGGCGGATTGCCGCAAATGATCAGAATCGGCTGTTCTTTCTTAACTTTTCCGGCCAGATGGCTTTCTTCACTAAGTGAACTCAATCCCGGAATATCAACCTGCGCCAGATCTTCCATTTCCAGCGTGTTGGTCAGATACAGATTGAAGCGCTCATCGTCTTTCAGACGATATCCCAGTTCCTCAAACATAAAACTCATTTTCAGATGACCAATGGCATAAGGCGCCATCATGAGTTCAAAGGCGTAGAAATTGGGTAGGATTTGATTGCGGATGAGTTTTGTTTTTCCGCCGTCCCCATATTTGTCCGTGTACTCCTGCACGGCAAGTTTAAGCGCTTCTGCCGGAAACGTCAACGTGCCGCCCGCCGGGTCAAGCAGCGTGACCTGCGGACTGGCAAGCCCGTCGGCAAGATTAAAATGTGTTTTCAGAATCTGATGGATGGAGCGCACGATATAGCCGACAACCGGTTCGGGCGTGTAATAAACCCCGCGCTTCTCCCGGATGGACGGATCGTAAGCGGCCAGAAAGGTTTCATAGAAATGAACAATCGGATCTTTGCCTTTTCCTTCGCGGTAATAATCGTGAAGTATTTCGTTGACATCGGAGACATTCAGCACTTCGGCGATATCGTCTACAATGACTTCCAACGGCTTGGGCGGTTCTTCCAGGGAGATAAACCGAAATACGTCACGCAAAATGCCGATGGTGTTGGGAATATATTTGAAAGCCAGTTCGCGGTTGAAGGAATTGTCCGAGCGGGTTCGGGCTGCGAAAAGTCCGTAAGTGATGGTTTGCGAATACAAGTCGGCGAAAGATTGCTTCGTCATCGTGCCGATCAAATATTTTTTGAAGGCTTCATAAAATCCCAGAAGTGCTTTTTTGCCGGATGTGCCTTTTTCGGCCAGTTCAATGCTGACTACTTCGTCGCGCAAAAATTTTGTTCTTTTAGCCAGTTCCACGGCAAGCATTTTGGCCGATCTCACCTGCGGCATGGAAAATGAAAAGAACGTGTTGAACAAGTCATTAAATTGATCCTCATTTTCCAAAGGCGGTGCGATGGATAGTTTTTTAGCGATAACCGGCCGGGCGATAGCTGTTGCTTTTAATAATTCACCATCACGATATAATCTGAATTCATAAAAATTTGTAAGCATGACGTTGGGAAATGTGTCGCGGTATCGTCTTAATTGTTCCGTTTCCTGTATGACATCGAGATTGGTTATGGATGGGTCCTTGGCTTCAATATATCCGGTGATGTGATTTTTCCCATCCCAAACGCGAAAGTCTGGGTTTCCGGCCTCGGTTTTTTTGGGCAGAGTTGTAATACTGACTTTTTTGATTTTATTGGCGCTGGCAAATTGTTGGATTAAGGTTTCAAGATGCTTGTAGTAGCTTTCTTCCCTGGCATCACCTTGATTCATTGTATCTTGCAGGTTCTTTAAATATTGTTTCAGCATTCAAGATAACCTTTCCAGTTTTCATTGCGTGATTTGATTTCGTTCCAGCTCAGCGGCATGGTATCGGTTTATTCCTCATAAATTCGATGCAAGAAGTATGTGGCGACGCTTGTATTCATGGAAATGTGTTTCTTTTTGTTGCAGGAGCGATCT
>JBDKUG010000181.1:0-3365 GCA_039679815.1 Smithella sp. | reverse complement strand
TTCTCAGTTTCATGTCCATCGGCCCGGCAAAACGGGCGTAGATTTCTTCCTGCTCCAGATAGGGCAGTTCGATTCTTCCATGGTTCAAACAAAAAGAATCCTTCGTCAAATTGTCGAAACCGTATTGATAGCGGGAAAGAAGCTTGATAAAATGATTAGACATTTGATCTTTTTTTATACCATCAATCTGCAGCCAAATACCAGTGTCACCACAATCTAAAAGAACCGTCCAATACAGAGTCCTAGGTGAAACATAATTCCCGTAATATAAAATTCCTTTTGCCCATTTACCTAAATTAGGGATATTTACTTCTTCTATGATTATCCGATCTTTACCTTTGGGCAGTTTCAGTTTTTTGATCTCGCCTATCTTTTTTGCCCACAGAGCTTCTCTTTCTTTGGCGCGGTCCCTTTCCTTCCACTTAAAATCGGATACTTCTGCATAGCGAATCTTTTGACTTTGTATCTCCAGTTGAAACTCTGTCGGCAGGTCGATGGCAAATCTGCCCATATAGTAGGTCTTCATTACTCGTTGTGCTCCTTTCGTTGTTCCTGTTGGCTTATGGGGTGTTCTTTTCTCAGCGGCGTCTGAAAATCCGCAAAGGATCAGGCTGATCATCACCGCGATCAGAAGTTTTGACAGTGTCCGCATAAGTATCCTCCTTACTTCGTCCATTGTATCTTGCTTCTTGGTAGGTGGCTTTTCACAAACCGTATTTTGTCGCTGTTCTATACCGGCTGTTTGTTTTTTGCCTCCTGAGTCACCTGCCTTTTCTCAGATTTGAAATCGTCAATTTTAAATGAGTAGATCCCCGTTTGAGTCATTTTTCTGTAAACACCCGGATAGATGTGCTCTTCATTATACTGGATAGTATCAGGACCGGATAAGGTATAGGGAAGCGACAGACGAGGCGGATCCGGTTCTTTATCGCCGGTAACAACATTTGGATGCTTAAATTCCAGGGCAGCCGCCAGGACATAGACGTCATTGTCTTTAGGGGTGGCGCCGGTATTGGGCTGCTGCACTGCAGCGGGCGGTGTATTGCCGGAAGCGGATAGGTTGCTGACCATCAGATCCATACGTCGCCCCACCGGTTTCCCTTCAACAATGACATCACTAGAGGTTGTCACGAACTTGGCCTTGCCTTTATTCACACCGGAGGAAACACCGCCAATCGTTCCCGGTTCGTCGCCGCTGCTTGTGGAAAAAACGCTGTCGGAGAGCATGACCGGATTGGCATCCATGGTTACGGTGGTACTTCCCTGCGTCGTGTCGGATGATCTCGCGGTATTGACATAGGGGATCGGTACAACAGCAATCCCTGTTTGGGTCTTGCATACATCCGGAGAGGTTACAACGGTGCCGCCGCTGTTTCTGTGAACAACGGTCTGATGGTTGGCGGTGACAGTTGCTGCCATTTTACTTTTCCTCCATCACTGTTTCCCGACCGACAAGCATGCTGCTTATCTTTGCGAAATATTCTTCCCGTTGTGGCTGATCAACATGCTCAAGACATAGTACCTGACGGCCACCCTGATCGTCTGAAACAGCCAGTGCGATACGACCGGAAGGCGGTGTGCCTATGATCAGGCGCATGATGGCCTCTGCCAGCACTGCGGCGCCAAGGGAGCCGCCCGTGTCCCCGGTCACGACAGCCGGATGCCAGAGGTACCTTTCCTGATCCGGATTGGGGAAGATGCGCCCGGCAGTCAGTGCCCATTCCAGGGCGCGCGCACGTTCGCCGTTTTCATCGGTGATCACATGAACCACGCTGGCCCCTTGATCATCGAGCTTTGCAAATGCCTGATGAAAGGCAGTGGTCAACCCCAATGCTTTGGATGGTTTGCCGCCCGGCCAAGGATGAGGCTCAACAGCACTTCCCCAGGCGGATATAGCAGCCAGAATCGGCGCGTTGCGAAGGCGGGCTGCCGACTCACGTTCCAGCAAAACCGCTCCCCCTGCTTCTCCCGCCAGGATTCCGAATGGGTTGTCAGAGTCCTTCAAACGTCCGCCCAACATCAGTTCATTCAACCGCTCGGTGTCACATAACGAATCGGCGCAGGCCACGACCACGCCTTCGATCCGCCATATCAGAAGCGCTTCACCGGCACGGGCAATCCGGTTGATAAATGCACTGCGCGGATTCAGCGAGGCACATACCCTGCCCGAAGACGGTTGTAGTCTGGAGATCTTTTTTGCCAGTGAAACCAGAATATTGCTGTCCACCCTGATCGTATCAGGCAGAATAATTTCCCAGTCCACAAAACCGTGGAGAGCGTCAGGCAATGCACGCAGGCATTCCACAATCGGTGGAACCAGAAGCATTTCCATTCGGTCTATGCCCGCAAGTTCTTTTGGGATCAGATCATCGCTAATACGGCTGATGGTTGCGCCTCTCAGGACGTCACCTGACGGACTGTTCAAAACCTGGACGGTTTCGTGCGCCTGATAGGCGGAACGTCCTTCCAGAATGGCGACTGCTGTGTCCCGGCAGGAAGCACCGACAGGGGTCAGCAGGCCGACTCTAGTTATGACAATGCGCTCCGTTGCGGATGGTTTCTTCTTTTCCGTTGTCTTCATTTCAGTTTATCGCTGTTTTGGCACCCTTGATGACGATTTCGCCGGATGCGTTTTCGGTTAACGTTGCGCCCTTGATAACGATTTCTCCGCTTGATTTCATGGAGATGGTTGAGCCGCCGGTCTTAAAAATAATTTCATCATCGGCCTCAAGGGTAATGGTTTTTGCTTTCAGGGTGCTGTTTTGCTTGACGGTTGTGGACATGTTTTTGTCTACGGCGATGACCCGATTGCCCAGGATTTTTTCATTCATATGCACGCCCACATACACGGTCTTGGTGAGGCCGACCTCTTCGGTTTTCGCGGCGATAACTGTCTCATTCATTGCCGCACCAACTGAGACTTGATACAGTCCGCCAATCGTCAGCTCCTTAGCGACGCCAATGGTTTCCGCCTTGTTGATGGCGACGGTTTCCGTCTTGTTGGCCCCGATGGTCTCCGTGTGATTGGCGCCTATACTGACGCTCTGATTAACCCCCACACTCTTTGTGCGGTTGTTGGCCACGGTCAGGGTTTCATCATGTCCGACGGTCTGGCCCTTGTCGTTTTTGATGAGGATGTTCCAGTCCTTCTCTCCCTGAAGATAGACTTCTTCGCTTCCGGCTTTGTCTTCAAATCTTAGTTCGTTATATCCGCTGGACTTGGGATAGCTTTTAGTCTTGATCGTGCTCCTTGTCTTGTTGCCGGGCAAATCATACAGGGGAGGGTTTGCTCCATTATAAACACTGCCGGTGATCATCGGCCAGTCCGGATCGCCTTCCAGAAAGCTCACAATCACTTCATCCCC
>JBDKUG010000331.1:0-6185 GCA_039679815.1 Smithella sp. | reverse complement strand
TCGGGCAGCGACAGCGCGATCATCGGTGCGGGTAAAAGGGTCCCGTAAAAAGCGGTTTTCCAGCCGTAAAGACTGGCCGCCTTTGTCCTCATCATTTTTTTTAAGAAACGCGGATTTTTAATGAGCTGCAGCACAGCACGCCCGGAGTTGTCCGGTCCGATGCTTAAAAAAAAAGTCCCCTGAACATGAAAATCCTTTAGCGTCCGCAGCAAACGGGGGACACCGTTTCTCATCCCCCAGTAGGTATCGACGTCAATTTTTAATCCAAGCATTCCCATAAAGCGTTCCGCGCAAACCCTGTTAAACCGCTACAGCCTTATTTTCTTCCAGGAATGAATTCAGCGTCAGCCGCAGGGATTCCTGCAAGTCCATTTTCGGTTCCCAGGCCAGCAACTTTCTTGCCTTCTCAATGCTTGGCTTGCGTGTATATATGTCCTGATAGCCTTTACCGTAATAAGATTCCGCGGGAATCTCAATAATGTCCGAGTAGATTGAATCATTCTGATGGTCGGGATGCTCCAGAAATAATTTTTTTAGCATGCCGGCCAGTTCTTTCACCGAGCATTCATTGTCCGGATTCCCGATGTTGATGATTTCATTCCGGCAGACATCGTTTTTATTCTCCAGGATTTTCATCAACGCGGCAATCCCGTCATCTACATAAGTAAAGCAGCGTTTCTGCAGGCCACCGTCAACCAGATTGATCGGCCGCTTCAGGAGCAATTCGGCCATGAATTGTGTCACCACACGGGAGCTTCCCTCTTTCGCTGTGTCCAGAGAGTCGAGCCTTGGCCCGATCCAGTTGAACGGCCTGAACAAAGTAAATTCCAGGTGGCCTCTCGTGCCGTATCCATAGATGACGCGATCCAGAAGCTGCTTGCAGCAGGAATAAATCCAGCGTTCTTTGCTGATGGGTCCCACAACCAGGTAGCTTTCGTCTTCTTTAAATTCCGGATCATTGCACGCTCCGTAAACCTCCGATGTTGATGGGAAAACAACGCGTTTATGATATTTCACGCATTGTTTGATGATATTAACATTCATTTCAAAATCGAGATTGTAAACACCAATGGGGTCTTCCACATAGGCCTTCGGCGTAGCAATGGCCACCAGCGGCATAATCACGTCACATTTTTTAACGTGATACTCAATCCACTCCTTGTTAATGGATATATCACCCTCCAGAAAATTGAACTGTGGATTGTTCAATGCCGCACCGATCCGCTCTGTGCCTAAATCCATCCCGAACACCTGCCAGTCAGGCTTTTCGGCCAGTATTCTATTCACCAGATGGTGTCCGATAAAACCGTTTACGCCCAGTATTAATATCTTCATGTAAGTTTCATCACCTTTCTCATTTTAAAAAATTCACCAATTTCAGAACCCTTTAGTCTTGTACCCTGTACCTCAACATCTAACAGTTTTATAGCATTTTTACCTGTTTTCACGAGAACATCCTGTGCCGCACTTTCCATGTCACCGACTTGTCCATTCATATCAGGCGCCTCTACCGGCAAGGCACGCCAGATGATGACCCTGCTCCCGTTTTCCAGGAGTGCAAACGCCCCCGGATAAGGGTCAGTCACGGCACGGATAAGGTTGTAAATATCTTTGGCCGGCTGTGTCCAGTTGATCCGGCCATCCTCCGGACGCCTCCCTCCATAATAACTGCCCTCGGCCAAATACTGCTTTCTGCGGGGTATCTGCCCGGTTTTGATGACCGGCAGCAGATCATCCAGCAAAACATCTGCCGCTTCACATAATTTATCGTACAGTGTACGGGCGGTATCATGAAAATCAATCAATACTTCATTCTGTCCGACAATATCACCCGCGTCCGGCTTTTCAACCATGAAATGAAGCGTGACGCCGGTTTTTTCTTCTCCTTTAACCAGCACCCAGTTTACGGGGCACCTCCCGCGGTACGCGGGCAGAAGCGATCCGTGTAAATTCAGAGCGCCGAGCCTGGGGATATCAAGAATATTTTTTCCAATCATTTTGCGATAATAAAAAGAAAAAAGAACATCGGGCTTCCATGATTTTATCCTGTCAACCCATTCTTCATCATTGATATTGTCGGTTGTATAGCATGGAATCCCTTGCTGCAGGGCCCAGTCCTTTACCGAGCCAAACCAGCAGTTCTCACCGGGATCGTCTTCATGAGTAAAGATTGCGGCAATGTCAAAACCATGGCGGGCCAGAGCCGCAAGCCCGGTAATTCCCATGTTATGATAGGCTAGGACTACTGCTTTCAACGAATATCGCCTTCCTCGTTTGCACAATAAATATTTTCTATGACATATTCAGGACGTTTGCGGACCTGACCGTAGATCCGGCCGATGTATTCGCCGATCACTCCGAGCGCAAAAAACTGCAAACCGACAAACACGAACAAAACCGCGAATAATGTGAAAATACCTTCGGCTGCCCAGCGGACTCCGTAAACCAGACGCGCGACAGCCAGAAACACACCGAAGCACACTCCCATGAAAGACATGAGGATGCCTCCATACATAATCAGTTTTATGGGCAGATTGGAAAAAGAAGCCACAAGGTCAAACTGAAGGTTGATAAGCTTGCGCAGCGGATAGTTCGACTTCCCGCCGAATCGCTCTTCGTGTGACACTTCTATTTCCGTCACCCGCTTGGCAAAGACCGTCGCCAGCGCGGGTATGAAAGTTGCCTGCTCGTGGCATTCAATCATTCGTTCAACCACCGGACGGCTGTATGCTCGCAGCATGCATCCCCAGTCACGCATACTGACACCGGTAATTTTACGCGCGACCATATTGATAATTTTTGATGGGAATATGCGGAGGAAAGAATCTTTTCGTCCCTTGCGAATAGTACCGACAACGTCGTAACCGCCCTCTTCCATGACGCGGACCAGATTCGGTATCTCTTCAGGAGGATTTTGCAAATCCGCATCCATCGTTATAATCATATCCCCGCGTACAATCGAAAATCCTGCCATAATGGCCGCGTGCTGGCCATAATTCCTGGTCAGTTCCACAACCTTTACATTCGGACTTGCAGTAAATTCCTTCAGAAGATTAAGCGAATTGTCTTTACTGCCGTCATCGACCAGGATCACTTCAAAGCTTTTCCCCATCTCATTCATTACGGGTAAAAGCCTGCTCATCAATGCCGCCAGGTTTGCTTCTTCATTATATACCGGAATAACCACCGAGATCCGCACTCTGATCATTTTAAAATCTCCTTTACTGCCCTGCAGACATACTGAACGTCATCCTCCGTCATATCAGGAAACAAAGGCAGCGATATGATTCTCCGGGCCGCCCGTTTTGTTTCCGGAAGCGACCTGCCTGTACCGCCATACTTCTTCCTGACAAAAGACAATGCATGCGCCGGAGGAAAGTGCAGACCGTAACCGATGTTATAGTCCGCCAGCTTCTCCATAAAGGCATCCCGGGGATAATCCTTTATCTTAATGATAAACAAATGCCAGGCATGGGTGTGCTTATACTCGGGCACCTGAGGCAAATCCAGCTTACGCAAACCTTTCAAGCCATCCAGATAAAGCCCTGCGAGCTCTTGACGGCGTGCATTCAATTCTTTCCATCGTTCCAGCTGAGCCAATCCCAGCGCCGCCAGCAGATCCGGCATATTGTATTTGTATCCCGGCTCCATGATATCATAGGATGGATTTCCGCCTTTGCCATACCTTTTCCAAGCGTCTCTTTCTATTCCATGGAATCTCATCAAACGCAATTTCTTTTCCAGGCCCGCATTGTTGAGCGTGATCATCCCGCCCTCACCTGTCGTTATATTCTTGATCGGATGAAATGAAAAGATAGCGGGATGGCCGAAACCACCGGCATGTATCCCCTTGTAACAGGTACCCACGGCATGAGCGGCGTCCTCGATGACCGTTAAATGATACTTGCGGGCCAGCCTGTTGATTTTATCCATGTCCACGGGAACTCCCGCAAAATGCACAGGGATGATTACCCTGGTTTTTGGCGATATTTTTTCCTCGATCAAATCACAATTGAGATTGAGCGTCCCGTAGTCAACATCGACGAAAACGGGTTTTGCCTTATGGAGGGCGATCATGTTGACGGTTGAAGCGAACGTCATTGAAGGTGTGATCACTTCGTCCCCTTCATTCAGCTTAAGAGCCTTCAGCATCAGGTGCATGCCGGCAGTGGCCGAGTTCAATGTGATTGCCTGTTTCGCACCGGTCAGCCGGCAGAATTTATCTTCAAATGCCTTGCAGAGCGCCCCCGTGGTGATCCAGCCCGATTTCAGGCAGGCAACAACACCTCTTATTTCCGTCTCGCCGATGGACGGACGGCTGAAAGGCAGAAAATCTTTTCTTATTTTCATAGAATATCAATCCTTTGTCTTGTTTCGAATGTGCAAAAGATAAAATGCGCCATTCTCCCAGAGAACATTGACATGCGCATGTCTCGACTGCAACTGTTTCAGTTTTTCCGGAAACTGTGTAATACAATAAATTTCCTTTTCCTGCTCGACTTTTTCATGGAACCCCTGGACCGAGAAAAAATATTTCTTCATTTCCATTTCCGGCATTTTTATGATGCCATCGGCCAGTTCCCCGAAATCCTCAACAACAGGCGTTCTAATTTTGTTATAAAAATCAATCCCATAAAAATTGACGCGGTACTGATACAATAAATGTCCCGCCGGCACGTAACGGGCAATCGCATCCCTGGCAACCAGTGAACTGCGATAAGGCGACAGAAAATCCGTGATCGGTAAAATCGTAGCGGCCAAAAAAACACAGGAAAGAAGGTAAATCGTGACAAACCATCCGGAGCGAACCTTGCGGGCAATCCGGTCCGGCAGAAAAATCATCAGAATCGCCACCAGCAGGATTGGAAGAACATAAAGCCACCACTGCCCGGATATCATCACAACCAGACCTTTGGCGTCGTCAGAGTAGGGTTTCAGGATCGGCGGCAGGAAAACAGCGACCAGAATAAGAAATGACTGAATGTACAGGGCAAGGCGATAAAAAACCTTCCTTTTTCCTGACGGCTCCGTGAGTTCTTCATCGTAAATCCGGAAGATCTGACCGGCGAAAAGGACGATGGGCAGAAACAGCGGCGCAATGTAAGTGATGAGCTTGGATGAAGAAGCCGAGTAAAAAAGAAAAATAAATAAAAACCAGACCACCAGCAGTTTATTTTCATCTTTTTTAAACAGGCAGTTTGTTATGTTTTTCCCCTGCCATGCGCCGATTAGATAAACAGACCAGGGGAATGTCCCTCCGAGGATAAACGGCAGAAAATAATAAAAGGGCTCCGCCTTCCCGTGCATCTGTGTGGTGAAGCGCAGAAAGTGCTCACGAACAAAGAAAAACCAGAGAAAATCTGCATTCTCTTTATGCGCCAGATAAATCCACGGGCAAACCACTATTAAAAAGATCACAACCCCCACCGGTGAGATCAGCTTGAGGACTTCACGCCAGCGCCCTGTCCAGATGAGCCAGATAACCAGTATGGCAAAGGGGAAAACGATTCCGATAATCCCCTTTGTCAAAAAAGCCAGGGCACAGGCAAAATAAAAAAGCCAGGAAAGGTATCGTTTTTGCCCTGGGATCAATGACAAATATCCCAGCCAGATGGAAAGACACACAAAAAACGTCAGAGGCATATCCAGAATATTAATTCTCCCCAGAATGAACGGAAATATGGAAATCGTCAGAATGGCCGCCGCATACAGGCCGGTTTTTTCATCGCGAAAGTGCCGCCCGATAAAAAACGTCAGCAAAATGCAGCCCCACGCGCATAGCCCCGCAAATAATCGCGCAGAAAAGTCGTTCTCTCCGAGTAGCTTAAAGAATATTGCTGTCACCCAGGAAACCAGGGGCGGTTTTTCCAGATAAATCGTGTTTTTTATATGGGGAGTGACGTAGTTGCCCGTCTCGTTCATCGCGCTGGCAATCAGACTGTAGCGGGCTTCATCCGGCTCCATTTGCGGCATGACGCCCAGCAGCGCAATATAGAGGATGAAGGGTATCAAAAACAGAATATATCTTTTTCTCATCATGTCTTTAAACGCTCTCATTGAGCTCAATATACAACCTGTCAAACAGATATTTAACCCCCAGCGAACATATCACGCCGACGACGGCACCGGCAATCACGTCACTCAAGTAATGAGCCGTCAGAACGATACGGCTAAGACCAATCATG